>NZ_JBHYDX010000013.1:0-129237 GCF_051860505.1 Pannonibacter sp.
GACGCGTGAGCCTCAGAGCGGGCTGATCTCGGGGATAGGACCACAGGCACATCGCTGAATGGAGCGACGCAACAACACGCTTTAGCGTTTCGCATAGCGCCAAAGTTCCACGCAATCCAACCCTTCTGCAGTCATCCCCGCCTTGTGCGGGGATCCATGTAGCCTCTGTATCGACCGCGAAGTTTGCGGTGCCCGACCACGAAAGCTGGATCCCCGCACGAGGCGGGGATGACCCCGGTGTGATGTTCGTTCGCCGACATCGAATGCCGGGAACGACGCGTGAGCCTCAGAGCGGGCTGATCTCGGGGATAGGACCACAGGCACATCGCTGAATGGAGCGACGCAACAACACGCTTTAGCGTTTCGCATAGCGCCAAAGTTCCACGCAATCCAACCCTTCTGCAGTCATCCCCGCCTTGTGCGGGGATCCATGTAGCCTCTGTATCGACCGCGAAGTTTGCGGTGCCCGACCACGAAAGCTGGATCCCCGCACGAGGCGGGGATGACCCCGGTGTGATGTTCGTTCGCCGACATCGAATACCGGGAACGACGCGTGAGCCTCAGAGCGGGCTGATCTCGGGGATAGGACCACAGGCACATCGCTGAATGGAGCGACGCAACAACATGCTTTAGCGTTTCGCATAGCGCCAAAGTTCCACACAATCCAACCCTTCTGCGGTCATCCCCGCCTTGTGCGGGGATCCATGTAGCCTCTGTATCGACCGCAAAGTTTGCGGTGCCCAACCACGAAAGCTGGATCCCCGCACGAGGCGGGGATGACCCCGGTGTGATGTTCGTTCGCCGACATCGAATGCCGGGAACGACGTGAATTCAAACGATGGGCCTTTAGAGGAACTGGTTCGTCAAGGCCATGGCCCCAAACGGCGAACCCCAAATACAAAAACCCCGGCGTTGCCACCGGGGTTCTGCATTTCAGAAGACCTGTGCTGATCAGGCCTTGAGGATCGAGCGGCCGGCATAGCGGGCCTGAGTGCCCAGTTCCTGTTCGATGCGCAGGAGCTGGTTGTACTTGGCAAGCCGATCGGAGCGGGCGAGCGAGCCGGTCTTGATCTGGCCGCAGTTGGTGGCGACCGCCAGGTCTGCGATGGTCGCATCTTCGGTTTCACCCGAACGGTGCGACATCACGGCGGTGTAGCCAGCCTTGTGCGCGGTCTCGACGGCATCGAGTGTCTCGGTCAGGGTGCCGATCTGGTTCACCTTGACGAGGATCGAGTTGGCCGTGGCGCTGGCAATGCCCTGGCGAAGGCGTGCGGTGTTGGTGACGAAGAGATCGTCGCCGACGAGCTGGACGCGGTTGCCGCAGAGCTCGGTAACGGCCTTCCAGCCAGCCCAGTCGTCTTCGGCCATGCCGTCCTCGATCGAGATGATCGGGTAGCGGGCGCTGAGATCGGCGAGATAGGCGGCCATCTGGTCGGAGTCCAGCGTCTTGCCTTCGCCTTCCAGAACGTACTTGCCGTTCTTGTAGAACTCGGTCGAAGCCGCATCGAGGGCGAGGTAGATGTCTTCGCCCGGCTTGTAACCGGCCTTTTCGATTGCCTTCATGACGAAGCCGATGGCTGCATCAGTGGATTCTAGGTTCGGCGCAAAGCCGCCTTCGTCGCCGACGTTGGTGTTGTGGCCAGCGTCCTTCAGCGCCTTCTTCAGCGTGTGAAAGACTTCCGCGCCCATGCGCAGGGCCTCGGAGAAGCTCTCCGCGCCGACCGGCATGATCATGAATTCCTGGAAGTCGATCGGGTTGTCGGCGTGAGCGCCGCCGTTGATGATGTTCATCATCGGAACCGGCAACAGACGGGCAGATGCGCCACCGACATAGCGGTAGAGCGGCAGACCCGAAGACTGGGCAGCGGCCTTGGCAACGGCCAGCGACACGCCAAGAATGGCGTTGGCGCCAAGGCGGGCCTTGTTCGCGGTGCCGTCCAGCTCGATCATGGTCTGGTCGATATGGATCTGGTCTTCCGCATCGAGGCCGCCGATCGTATCGAAGATCTCGCCATTGACCGCATCGACGGCCTGCAGCACGCCCTTGCCGAGATAGCGCGACCCGCCGTCGCGCAGCTCGACGGCCTCATGGGCGCCGGTCGAGGCACCGGAGGGAACGCCGGCGCGGCCAAAGGCGCCATCTTCCAGAAGAACATCCACTTCAACAGTCGGGTTGCCGCGGCTGTCCAGGATCTCCCGGGCCGTGATGTCGACAATGGCGGTCATATGCATCTCCCTGTGATGAGCCCGCAGGTTGGAGGCTGCGGGAAATTATCTGCGCGGGCTCTCCCGCAAACTGACGGCGAAGGATCAGACCCGAGCGGCTTTTACCACACGGTCGATGTCACGCACCTGACGCAGCAGCGCTTCGAGATCCTTGATCGGCACCATGTTCGGACCATCGGACGGTGCGTTGTCCGGATCGTCATGGGTCTCGATGAAGAGGCCAGCAATGCCGGCAGCGGCCGCGGCTCGGGCCAGCACCGGCACCATGGTCCGGTCGCCGCCCGTCGAGGCGCCCTGCCCGCCCGGCTGCTGCACGGAATGGGTCGCGTCAAACACGACCGGCGCGCCAGTCCGCGCCATGATCGGCAGCGCGCGCATGTCAGTGACGAGCGTGTTGTAGCCGAAGGATGCGCCGCGTTCGGTCAGGAGCACATTCGGATTGCCGCTCTCAACGATCTTGTCGAGGACGTTCTTCATGTCCCAGGGCGCCAAGAACTGCCCCTTCTTCACGTTGACAACACGGCCCGTGCGGGCTGCGGCGATCAGAAGATCGGTCTGGCGGCAGAGAAACGCCGGGATCTGTAGGATGTCGACGGCTTCGGCCACCGGCGCGCACTGGTCCTCGGTGTGGATGTCCGTGATCACCGGCATGCCGAAAGTCTCGCGAATCTCGGCAAAGATCGGCAGCGCCTCCTTGAGGCCGATGCCACGCTTGCCCTTGAGCGACGTGCGGTTGGCCTTGTCGAAGGAGCTTTTGTAGACAACGGAAATGCCGAGTTTGCCCGCAATCTCCTTCACCGCCGCTGCCATTTCCAGCGCGTGGTCGCGGCTTTCCATCTGGCAAGGCCCGGCAATGAGGCTGAACGGCGCCTGGTTGGAGAAAGTTACATTTCCAACGGTGACGTCCGTGTTGGCACTCAGCATGGGGGATCCTTCAAGCTATCCTTTTGTCGGAGACCCGACGAAGGTTGCATACCCGCCTTTTCGGTCGCCCGCAACTCAAGAACTACGCCACAAAGAAGGCACTTTTAGCAGTCTCAGTCATCGAATATGACTACGGAAGAATCGGCGGTTGTCAGAACGTGTGGTGGTCCTCACATCAGTCGCCAGGCGCAGGAGATTGAAGAAAATGTTCAGGCCAATCCGCAAGGCAATTCTGCCGGTCGCAGGTCTGGGAACCCGGTTCTTGCCCGCCACCAAGGCGGTGCCGAAAGAAATGCTGACCATCGTCGATCGCCCGATCATCCAGCATGTGGTGGATGAAGCGCGCGAAGCTGGCATCGAGCACATTGTTTTCGTGACGGGCCGCAACAAGCAGGTCATCGAAGATCACTTCGACATGGCCTATGAGCTGGAAGACACCCTGCGCCGCCGCAACAAGATCGCAGCCCTCGAGCTGCTGAACTCCATGCGCCCGCAGGCCGGTGGCACCAGTTTCACCCGCCAGCAGGAGCCGCTCGGCCTTGGCCATGCCATCTGGTGCGCCCGCGATATCATCGGCGACGAGCCTTTCGCCATCCTGCTGCCGGACGTGATCGTCAAGTCTGAGAAGAGCTGCCTTGCCCAGATGGTCGAGGTCTATAACCAGACCGGCGGCAACATCATCGCCGTTGAGGAAGTGCCGGAAGACCAGACGCACCAGTATGGCATCGTCAAGCTGGCCGATGGCCCGCGCAAGGCCGCCATGCCAATCACCGGCATGGTCGAGAAGCCCGCGCCAGGCACGTCTCCATCGAACCTCATGATCACCGGTCGCTACATCCTGCAGCCGGAAATCTTCGGCCTTCTGTCCAGCCAGGACAAGGGTGCCGGCGGCGAGATCCAGCTGACCGACAGCATGATCAAGCTGATGGGCCAGCAGTCCTTCACCTCGCTCGCCTTCGAGGGCCGGTCCTATGACTGCGGCTCGAAGATCGGATTCCTCGCCGCCAACCTCGCCTTCGGTCTCGACCAGCCGGATCTGGCCGCTGACCTGTTGCCGATGCTGCAGGACGTGATCAAGGCCAAGACCGGCGCGTGACGGCACGGCCCTTGCCTTGGCAGAAGGCCGCATTCTAAACAGATCGGGCCGGGCCGGCACAACGGCCCGGCTCTTCGTCTTTTGAGAGCACCCCAGCAGAGGCGGTCTTGCCCATGTCCTCCCCCGATGCGCGCCCCACCCTTGCAATCATTGGCCTCGGCTATGTTGGCCTGCCGGTGGCGGTCGCCTTTGCAGCGGCGGGCTATCCGGTCATCGGCTTCGACATCAACGCGCAGCGGATCGGCGAGTTGCGGGATGGACATGACCGCACCGGATCGGTTGCCAGTACTCAGTTAGCCAACGAAACATTACGTTTCACCGGCGAAGAAACGGCATTGAAGGCGGCCGATGTGGTGATTGTCGCCGTGCCAACGCCGGTTGACCGGGCGAAACGTCCCGACTTCGGCCCCTTCCTGTCGGCAGCCCGGGTCGCAGGCCGCAATCTGAAACCTGGCGCGATCATCGTCTTCGAATCGACCGTCTATCCGGGGGCCACGGAAGAACTGGCCGTGCCCGAGATCGAGGCCGCATCCAGCGGACGGCTGCACACCGATTTCCATGTCGGCTACTCCCCCGAGCGGATCAACCCCGGCGATACGGAACGTGGCTTTGCCGACATCACCAAGATCGTCTCCGGCAGCTCCGAGGCCGTCACCGACCGGCTCGTCGCGCTCTATGGCAGCGTGGTGACGGCCGGCATCCACCGCGCGCCGTCAATCCGCGTGGCCGAAGCGGCAAAGGTGATCGAGAACACCCAGCGCGATCTCAACATCGCCCTGATGAACGAGCTGTCCGTCCTGTTCCACGCCATGGGCATCGACACGCGCGATGTGCTGGCGGGGGCGGCTACCAAGTGGAACTTCCTGCCATTCCAGCCAGGCCTTGTCGGCGGCCACTGCATCGGTGTCGATCCCTATTATCTCACCCACAAGGCGCATGAAATCGGGCTGACGCCGCAGGTGATCCTGGCCGGGCGCGGCACAAACGAGCACATGCCGGCCTTCGTCGCCGGCAAGATCATCCAGGCCTGCGTCCGACTTGGCAGGACCATGCCGCCGAAGATTGCCGTGCTCGGCCTGACCTACAAGGCCAATGTGCCCGATACGCGCAATTCCAAGGTCGTCGACCTTATCACCGAGCTGCAATCCTTTGGCGCGGATGTGCGGGTGCATGATCCGCTGGCCGACGCAGACGAAACGGCACACGAGTATGGCCTCCGCCTGTCCGCGCTGGAGGATCTCGCAGGTGCCGATGCGGTGGTCCTCGCGGTCCCTCACCGGGGTTTTGTCGCTGGCGGCTGGGACTTCGTCAGCGGCCTCCTGCAAGACGGCAAGGGCCTCGTGGCAGACCTGCCGGCAACACTGGACCGGACGGCATGCCCGGCCGGGATCACGCTGTGGCGCCTTTGATGGGGACAGTCAAGCAAACGTGATCTCTGGCAAGATCCCGTAGAGGAATTCAGGCGTATGCTGATTTTGTGTCACCTCGAAGGAGACCAGTCATGCGCATGGGTACCTCACTTCTTGCTTTGGTGGTGTGCGGATTTCTTGGATTATCTGCAGGTTTAACGAGTGTTCGCGCGGAAGGCGGCCTTGATGGTGCCGAGTTCCGCAAGCTGATCCAGGGACAAATGGCGGCCTTCCGCCGCAATGATGCGGCTGGCGCCTTCGCTTTTGCCACCAGCGGTCTCCAGAAACAGTTCCAGAGCCCGGATATCTTCATCGCCATGGTGAAACAGGGCTATCTGCCGGTGTTCCAGCCGAAGGACGTGAGCTTCGGACGCCTTAAGGAAACCCCACAGGGCCCGGTGCAAGAGGTGTTTGTCACCGGACCTGACGGTGACAACTGGGTCGCGCTCTACAGCTTTGCCCGGCAGGACGACGGAACCTGGGGCATCTCGGGCTGCGTCCTGCGCAAAGACAGTGGCTCGGCCGCCTGACGCCCAGACGCCCAGACGCCAAGCCTGTCAGAGCGGGGCGATGTCGCCCCGCGCCCAACCGTCCTTGACCGATGCACGGTAGTCCTGGAACCGGCCTGCCTCAATGGCATCCCGCATGCCCTGCATCAGCTGCTGATAGTAGGCAAGGTTGTTCCAGGTCAGCAGCATGGCCGCCAGCCCCTCGCCGGCCTTCACCAGATGGTGCAGATAGGCACGTGAATACTGCCGTGCCGCCGGGCAATTGCTTTCCTCGTCCAGGGGACGGGGATCGTCAGCGTGGCGGGCATTCTTCAGGTTGATCTTGCCACGGCGGGTAAAGGTGAGACCATGGCGGCCGGCGCGGGTCGGCATGACGCAGTCGAACTGGTCGATGCCACGGGCGACGCTCTCCAGAATGTCTTCTGGCGTTCCAACGCCCATCAGGTAGCGCGGCTTGTCGACGGGCATGGCCGGGGTTGTGACCTCCAGCATCCGCAGCATAACCTCCTGCGGCTCGCCGACAGCCAGACCGCCGACGGAATAGCCTTCGAACGGCATGGCAGCCAGGCTTTCGGCGGAGCGCACCCGCAGGTGCGGCACGTCACCGCCCTGCACGATGCCATAGAGCCCCTGCCCGTTGTCGACCCCGCCCATGGCCTCGAACTTCGCCCGCGACCGCTCCGCCCAGCGAAGCGACAGCTGCATCGCGCGTTCGACTTCCTTTTCCGGGGCTGGCAATGCGATGCATTCGTCAAGCTGCATCTGGATGTCAGAGCCCAGCAAGCCCTGGATCTCGACGGAGCGTTCCGGCGTCAGGTGATATTTCTGGCCGTCAATATGGCTCTGGAAGCGGACGCCGGTCTCGTCGAGCTTGCGCAGCTGCGCCAGCGACATGACCTGGAAGCCGCCGGAATCGGTCAGGATCGTATGCGGCCACTGCATGAAATGATGAAGTCCGCCGAGCCTTGCCACCCGTTCGGCGCCTGGCCGCAGCATCAGATGATAGGTGTTGCCGAGGACGACATCGGCACCGAGCGCGCGCACCTGATCGGTGTACATCGCCTTCACTGTCGCCTGCGTGCCGACCGGCATGAAGGCCGGCGTGCGCACCTGACCGTGCGGCGTGGTGATTTCACCGCGCCGGGCCATGCCATCGGTCGTGATCAGTTGGAACGAAAAACGCTTCGGCGCATCGGTCATGAATTCAGCTCTTCCTCGGATGCGATGCTGCCGCTGGCGGGAAACAGCAGCGAACTGTCGCCGTAGCTGTAGAAGCGGTAGCCTGTCTCGATTGCATGGGCATAGGCCGCGCGCATCGTGCCGAGCCCGCTCAGCGCGGACACAAGCATGAACAGCGTCGAACGCGGCAAGTGGAAATTCGTCATCAACGCATCAACCGCGCGGAAGCGATAGCCCGGCGTGATGAAGATGCGGGTCTCACCGGCAAAGGCAGCAAGCCCGCCCTGCCCCCGGGCCGCGCTCTCCAGAATGCGCAAGGACGTCGTGCCAACCGCAACCACCTTGTTGCCCCGCGCCCGCACCGCTTTCAGGGCGGCTGCCGTCTCTGCGGAGATCTCGCCCCATTCGGCGTGCATTTCATGCGCGTCGGTGTCGTCTGCCTTGACCGGGAGGAAGGTGCCGGCGCCGACATGCAAGGTCACGGTGTGACGTTCGATGCCCCGCGCATCCAGCGCGGCAAACAGCCGGTCGGTGAAGTGAAGACCGGCGGTCGGGGCGGCAACGGCTCCTTCCCGCTCGGCGTAGATTGTCTGATAGTCAGTGCGGTCCTGCGCATCCTCACCGCGCTTGGCCGCGATGTAAGGCGGCAGCGGGATATGACCGACGCCATGAATGGCGGCTTCAAGATCGGGCCCGGCAAGGTCAAACACGAACAGGATCTCGCCTGTTTCCTTTTTCTCGGCCACGGTGGCATCGAGCACGCCGGACAGGCAGGCTGTGCCTTCTGTTGACTGCCCGAAGCGGACGCGATCCCCCACCACAAGCTTCTTGGCCGGCCGGACGAAGGCCCACCAGCGATCGGGACCGGCGCGCAGATGCAGCGTCGCGCCAATGCCGGCAACCGCGTCTCCGCGTGTCCGCGTGCCCTCAAGCTGTGCCGGGATGACCTTGGTGTTGTTGAAGACCAGCGCATCGCCCGGGGCCAGAAGCGATGGCAAATCGAGCACGCCGAGGTCTTCCAGTTGCGCGTGTTCTGACGGGCGCACGACAAGCATCCGCGCCGCATCCCGAGGACGCGCCGGCCGCAAGGCAATCCGCTCCGGCGGAAGATCGAAGTCGAAGTCGTCTACGCGCATGTCTGTAAGTCCAGCCTGATCAGGCAAAAGCACTCGAAACCGGTTGCCATCAGCCAAGCGGGCGCGGCGGTTGATCCGCCACGCCCGCAATCGTGAAACCGTTGACCGGCAGATAGGCCAATCAGGCGTCTGCTGCAACCTTCAGCGAGACGATCTTGTCCGGGTTCTTGACCGGCTCGCCGCGCTTGATCTTGTCGACGTTTTCCATGCCGGAGGTGACTTCACCCCAGACCGTGTACTGATTGTCGAGCCAGGGCGCATCGGTGAAGCAGATGAAGAACTGGCTGTCGCCCGAGTTCGGATCCATCGCGCGGGCCATTGAGCAGGTGCCGCGCTTGTGCTTTTCCTTGCTGAACTCGGCCTTGAGCTTCTTGCCGGAGCCGCCAGTGCCGGTGCCCTGCGGGCAGCCCGTCTGAGCCATGAAGCCATCGATCACGCGGTGGAAGACGATGCCGTCGTAGAAGCCTTCGCGCACCAGTTCCTTGATGCGGGCGACATGGGCCGGAGCCAGGTCCGGGCGCATCTCGATGACGATCGGGCCCTGGGTCGTCTCCATGAGCAGCGTGTGCTCGCTGTCCTTGTATTCAGCCACTTCGTTCTCCAGTTCTGTGGTCTGTGATCCGGAGGCAAAGACGCCTCCTTCTGTGGCCCGGCAATCCGGTCCACGCGAAAAATCAGCTGGCGTCGGCCGCCAGTCGCATCTTGATGATCTTGTCCGGGTTGGTCACAGGTTCGCCGCGCTTGATCTTGTCGACAAACTCCATGCCGTCCACCACTTCGCCCCAGACGGTGTACTGGCCATTCAGCCAGTCGCCGTCGTTGAACATGATGAAGAACTGCGAGTTGGCGCTGTCCGGATCGGAAGCACGCGCCATGCCGAGCACGCCGCGCTTGAACGGCGCCTTGGAGAACTCTGCCTTCAGATCAGGTTCATCCGAGCCACCGGTGCCGGTGCCGGTCGGGTCGCCGGTCTGGGCCATGAAGCCGTCGATCACGCGGTGGAAGACGACACCATCGTAAAAACCGGCCTTGGCGAGCTTCTTGATGCGTTCGACATGCGCAGGGGCCAGGTCAGGGCGCAGGCGGATGGTCACCCGGCCGTCCTTCAGGTCGAGATAGAGCGTGTTCTGCGGATCGAGGGTTTGGGCACTTGCGGCAGCCGGCAGGAATGCCAGGGGCAGCAACAGGGCGATGAGAGCAAAAAAGCGCTTCAATCGAAACTCCATTAAAGGGCAAGGCGGCGCAGGGTCGCCGCAGGGTCAGGCGCTGGCGCGGGCCACCAAGGGACCTGCCACATGCGCGGGAACGAAAGCGGTGATGTCCCCGCCCATGCGCGCGATCTGGCGGACAAGCGTGGCGGTGATGTGGCGGACTGGCGGAGAAGCGGGGAGAAACACGGTCTTGATATCGGGCGCCAGAGTCCCGTTCATGCCCGCCATCTGCATTTCGTAGTCGAGGTCGGTGCCGTCGCGCAGACCGCGGACGAGAACAAGAGCCCCCTCTTTCCGCGCGACGTCGATCACGAGTGTGTCAAAGGCGATCACCGAGATACGGGCCGTCACATCCGCGCCGAAGGCGGCAAGTGACGAGGCCCGGATCAGCCCGACCCGTTCCTCGAAGGTGAACAGCGGCTGCTTGCCCGGATGAATGCCGATGGCCACGACAACCTTATCGGCCAGCGAGAGCGCCTGGCCGAGGATGTCGATATGGCCGTTGGTCACAGGATCGAAGGATCCCGGGTAAAGTGCGGTGCGGATCATGAGAGTTTGATAGCGCCGATGCACAAATGCCACAAGCGCAGACATTCAATTCGCTGCTGGACATTCGTCTTGATGCCCACGCCGTCCAGGGGCCCATTCAAGGCTGGGATCGTTCACACAGGGGTGACAGACCATTTACCAGCACCCCATGGACCTTTTGCCGGCAAAGGCCCATATGGGCTGCATGATGAACACGTTCCTTCGATTCAAGATGCCAAGTGCACCCGTCCTCGCCTGGTTTGCCGCTGTTGGCGCCTTCATTCTCCTCGTTGGCGCCAGTGCCGCCCAGATCGAGGCGCTCGCGCCCTCCGTCCCGGAACCGGCGAAGACCGAATATGTGCCGAATGATCCCTATGGTTGCTACGAGCTTGAGTTTCTCGGGGAAGATCCGGCCTGCGCCCGGCCCTATGCGCCGATGCCGATGCCCGGCCCGATGGCTAGCATTTTGGGCACTGCAAACGCCTGAAACGACGACTTTACGCAGTGTAAACAGCAAAAGGAACGCGGATTGCCGCGTTCCTTTGTTCGTTTTCACCGGGGCGGTAAAGTCATCAAGGCGCAAACCTGTGACCTTCATCACGGAACAAAACACGGCAACATGGTGTTCTAGCCTCACAACCTGACCAGTCCGGCGGGGGAGACAGAGCCATGAAGATCGAGAAAATCAGCAGCCCGAAACGTTCGTCCGATGCCTACAGCCTGGCCGGGATCGCAGCCCTGCTTGCCGTTGCCATCGTCACCGTGATCGCTTCGGCCGCACTCGCTTTCGCCCAGATGCCGGCAAACGGCGGATCCATGACCAAGGGCAATCGCCTGTCTTCCGAGCTTCCCATGTCCTGCAAGGGCCAGACCTGGGGCAACTGGAACGCCAGCTGTCTGGAGAGCCTGTCCGGCAAGACCGGTCTGCGCATGGTTGGCGCAACCACGGCGGCAGACCAGCCGGAAGCGAACACCACCGTCCTGGTGCGTCAGGCGCCGGCGAGCTGACCGACAAACATCTGCCAAACTCGCCCCAAAACACCGCCCAATCCCTCCCAACTTACGACAAAAGGCGCCCCGGTTTCCCGGAGCGCCTTTTTTACTGTCAGGAGCCGCCTGACCGGCTTATTCGCCGCCCTCGGAGGGGCTGCCAGCAGTGACTGCATCGTCGCCTTCGGCGTCACTGTCGCTGTCGTCCTCACTGACCCGTTCCACGGCGACCACCTGCTCGTCATCGGCGGTGTTGAACACGATGACGCCCTGGGTGGCGCGGCCAGCGAGACGGATGCCGTCGACCGGGCAGCGGATCAACTGGCCACCATTGGTGACGAGCATGATCTGGTCCTTGTCCTCGACCGGGAAGGAGGCGACCAGCGGACCGTTGCGCTTGGTGACCGCCATGGCCGTGATGCCCTTGCCGCCGCGACCGGTCACCCGGTACTCGAAGGACGAGGTGCGCTTGCCATAGCCGTTTTCCGAAACGGTCAGAATCACCTGCTCGGCCGCGCCCATTTCGGCATAGCGCTCCTGCGGCAGGTCGCCGGCTTCAGCGCTCGCCTCTTCGGCATCGTCGGAGCCGGTAGCGGCCTCGTCGGTTTCACCGCGCATCAGGCGGCTGAGCTTGAGATAGGCCGCGCGTTCCTCGGAGGTGGCTTCGAAGTGGCGCAGGATCGACATGGAGATGAGCCGGTCGTCATCGGCGAGGTTGATGCCGCGCACACCGACCGAGTTGCGGCCGGCAAAGACGCGCACTTCGGTGACGGCAAAGCGAATGCACTGGCCGGCGGCCGTCGTCAGCATGACGTCGTCGTTCTCGGTGCAGGTCTCGACCGAGACGATGCCATCGCCCTCGTCGAGCTTCATGGCGATCTTGCCGGCGCGGTTGACCTGGGTGAAGTCCGACAGCTTGTTGCGGCGAACGGTTCCCTTGGTCGTTGCGAACATCACGTCAAGATCGGCCCAGCTGTCCTCGTTTTCCGGCAGCGGCATGATCGACGAGATCTGTTCGCCCGGCTCCAGCGGCAGCATGTTGATGAGCGCCTTGCCGCGCGAGGTCGGGCCGCCGAGCGGCAAACGCCAGACTTTCAGCTTGTAGACAATGCCGCGCGAGGAGAAGAACAAGACCGGCGTGTGCGTGTTGGCCACGAACAGGCGGGTGACGAAATCCTCGTCCTTCGTTGCCATGCCAGAGCGGCCCTTGCCGCCCCGGCGCTGAGCCCGGTAGGTGGCCAGCGGTACGCGCTTGATGTAGCCGGTGTGGCTGACCGTGACGACCATGTCCTCGCGCTGGATCAGGTCCTCGTCCTCGAGGTCCGCACCGCCTTCGACGATCTGGGTCTTGCGCGGCGTTGCGAATTCCGTGCGGATCTCGATCAGTTCCTCGCGGATGATCTGCTGAATACGCTCGCGGGAGCGCAGGATTTCGAGGTAGTCTGAAATTTCAAGGCCGAGCTTGTTCAGTTCGTCAGCGATTTCATCGCGGCCAAGGGCTGTCAGACGCTGCAGGCGCAAGTCGAGAATCGCGCGGGCCTGCTCTTCGGACAAGCGATAGGACCCATCGGCATTGACCGTGTGGCGCGGGTCGTCGATCAGCAGGATCAAGGGCTCGACATCCCGCGCTGGCCAGTCACGGCCCATGAGCTGGGCCCGGGCAGTGGCCGGATCCGGCGCGGTGCGGATGAGATGGATGACCTCGTCGATGTTGGCAACCGCAATGGCCAAGCCCACCAACACATGCGCGCGGTCGCGGGCCTTGGCCAGCAGGAAGCGGGTGCGACGGCCGATGACCTCTTCGCGGAAGGCGATGAAGGCCTTCAGCATGTCGGTGATGGTCATCAGTTCCGGGCGGCCGCCATTCAGCGCCACCATGTTGCAGCCGAAGCTCTGCTGCAGGGCCGAGAAGCGGTAGAGCTGGTTGAGAATGACGTCGGCGACCGCGTCCTTCTTCAGCTCGATAACGACGCGCATGCCCGAACGGTCGCTTTCGTCGCGGATGTCGGAGATGCCTTCGATGCGCTTGTCCCGCACCAGCTCGGCAATCTTCTCGATCATCGTCGACTTGTTGACCTGATACGGGATCTCCGTGACGATCAGGGCCTCGCGGCCGGCACGGATTTCCTCGATATCGACCTTGCCGCGAATGACAACGGAGCCCCGGCCCGTCTCATAGGCCGAGCGGATGCCGGACCGGCCGAGGATAATGCCGCCGGTCGGGAAGTCAGGGCCGGGGATAATCTCCAGCAGTTCACCAAGCGTCATCGCCGGATTGGCCATGATGGCGATGGCCGCATCGATCACTTCACCGAGGTTATGCGGGGGAATGTTGGTGGCCATGCCGACCGCGATGCCGCCGGCGCCATTGGCCAGGAGGTTCGGAAACTTCGCCGGCAACACGACGGGTTCGGTTTCCGAACTGTCGTAGTTCTCCTGGAAGTTGACCGTGTCCTTGTCGATGTCGTCGAGCAGCTTGTGCGCGACCTTCTGCAACCGGCACTCGGTGTAGCGCATGGCTGCCGCCGGATCGCCGTCGACCGAGCCGAAGTTGCCCTGTCCGTCGATCAGCGGCAGGCGCAGCGAGAAGCTCTGCGCCATGCGAACCAGGGCGTCATAGATCGCACTGTCGCCATGGGGGTGGTATTTACCCATCACATCGCCGACCACACGGGCCGACTTGCGGTAGGGCTTGTTCCACTCGTAGCCATTCTCGTGCATCGAATAGAGAATGCGCCGATGCACAGGCTTCAGGCCATCGCGCACATCAGGAAGGGCGCGGCTGACGATCACGCTCATCGCGTAATCGAGATAGCTGCGCTTCATCTCGTCGGTGATGGAGATGGGACGAATGTCGGAAGGCGAAGCGCCACCCGACGGGGGGGAATCCTGTTCGGCCAAGGATGCGTTCCGTATGCTTTTTATGTTGTTCTGCTTATAGCCGATTCCGCCCCATCCACCAAATTGACTGGACAGATTCGGGAGGTATTTTTTTCATTAAAACCAATGGCTTGCGAAGATAATTCACAGCAGCACGAAAACAATGGGGCTAAAAGGCGGCAATCGGTCAAAAGCCTCTGATATAAGGGACCCGCTGACCGGACGCTGCCCCGAGGTGGACCATGACCGAATTTCTTCTCAATGCCTTCGCCACCTTGTTCGTGACCATCGATCCGGTGGGTCTGGCACCGATGTTCCTGGCGCTGACCGCCGGTGTTTCAGCCGCCGACCGCAAACGGATCGCCTACCGTGCAACGATCACCTCGGGCATCGTGCTGTTCGTGTTTTTCTTTTCCGGCAAGACAGTCCTCGACGTCCTCGGCATCTCCGTGTCGGCCTTCCGGGTTGCCGGCGGGATCCTGCTTTTTGTCATTGCATTCGAAATGGTCTTTGACCATCGCAACAAGCGCAAGAGCGAGACCGCCGAAAAAGTGGTCGAACATCACCCGTCCGACCTCAATGCGATGGCCGTGTTTCCGATCGCCATTCCGCTGATTGCCGGGCCGGCGGCGATTTCGGCGATCATCCTCTTGTCAAGCCAGGCCCCGTCCCAGGTTGCCTATGCCGGCCTTGCCGGCGTCATCGCGACCATCCTGCTCAGCTGCCTGCTCGCCTTCCTGCTGGCCGACAAGATCGAACGGATGATGGGCGACACGGTGCAGATGGTGGTGACCCGGCTGCTCGGCGTGCTGCTTGCCGCGCTCTCGGTTCAGTTCATTGCCGACGGCATCATTGCCTTTGCCTCGGGTACGCCGGGCTGACCTGCCCCCCGGCGTCCGAGCCGTGTGTGATGGTCAGCGCGAAGTCTCCGACCGACCATCATCGCGCAAGGCGATGTAGATCGCCGGGATCACCAGAACCGTCAGCAGCGTTGACGAGGCGAGGCCGAACAACAGCGAAATCGCCAGTCCCTGGAAAATCGGATCGGTCAGGATCACCACCGCGCCGATCATCGCTGCGAGTGCCGTCAGCAGGATCGGCTTGAAGCGGATCGAGCCCGCCTCCAGCAGCACATCGCGCAAGGGACGCTCCGGGCTGCGGGCGTGGCGGATGAAGTCCACCAGCAGGATCGAATTGCGGACGATGATCCCGGCGAGCGCGATAAAGCCGATCATCGAGGTGGCCGAGAACGGGGCCGCAAACGCCCAGTGCCCAAGCAGGATACCGATCAGCGTCAGCGGCACCGGCGTGAGGATCACCAGGGGCAGTGCGAAGGACCGGAACTGCGCCACCACGAGAAAATAGATCCCGAGCAGGGCCACGGCGAATGCGGCGCCCATGTCGCGGAAGGTGATGTAGGTCACCTCCCACTCGCCGTCCCACAGCAGCACCGGCGCCGCATCGCTGATCGGTTGGCCATGGTAGGCAATCTCCGGCCGGGACAGGCCGGCCCAGTCCGCGCCGGCGATGGCGTCTGCGACCGCAAGCATGCCATAGACCGGAGCTTCGAAGTCGCCAGCGAGTTCTGCGGTCACCAGTTCCGCTGGCCGGCCATTGTGGCGATAGATGAGATGGGAGGCCGGCTCGCGCGTGAGGCGCACCACATCCCCAAGTTCAACGACGCCGCGACTGCCCGGCAGCGCATTTGCCGGAACCGGTGTGGCCAGCAGGCGCTGACCAAGTGTCCGATCTGATTTGGGCAGGGCCAGGACGATCCCGAGTGGCGCCCTGCCCTCGCCCCGATGCGAGTAGCCAACCGGGGTCGTGCCGAGCAATGTCTCGATGGCGGCAAAGACGTCCCGCTCGCTGACGCCATGAAACTCGAGATTGTCGCTGTCAATGGCAATCCGGATGCGCTCGGACGGCTGCCCCTGGCTGAGGTCGATGTCCACGATAAAGGGCACCGAGCCAAACAGGCCGGCCACTCTGGTGGCGATGGCACGGCGGGTGTCCGGATCGGGACCGTAGATCTCGGCCTGCAGGGTCGACATCACCGGCGGGCCCGGCGGGACTTCGACGACTTTCACGGAGGCACCGTCCGGCAGCTGAAGCGCCTTCAGCCTGTCACGGATCTCCAGCGCGACGGCATGGCTTTCGCGCGTGCGGTCGGCTTTCGGCTTCAGGTTGACCTGAAGATCGCCCTGCTCCGGGGCGTCGCGCAGGAAGTAATGCCGAACCAGGCCGTTGAAATTGAAGGGGGCAGCTGTCCCGGCATGGGCCTGGATCGAGGTGATTTCCGGCAGGTCCTGGACCAGGCGCACGGCCTCGGACAGCGCCCGCTCGGTCATCTCCAGTGCCGTGCCCTCCGGCATGTCGATGACCACCTGCAACTCGGACTTGTTGTCGAAGGGCAGAAGCTTGACGGTCACGTCACGGGTGTAAAGCAGACCCATGCTGGCAAGCGTGGCCACGCTGACGATGAGCAGGAACACCCAGGACCGGCCGCGACTGGCCAGAACCGGCCGTGCAGCGCCGCGAAACAGCGTGCCGAGCCGCCCGCCGTCAGAGGCCTCGTCATGGCCATGCGCGGCGCCGCGCCCGGCAATGCGAAGCATGGCCCAGGGCGTCAGCACCACGGCGACGAAGAAGGAGAACAGCATCGCGGCGGAGGCAACCGCCGGGATCGGGCTCATGTAGGGGCCCATCAGGCCGGAGACGAACATCATCGGCAGGAGCGCTGCCACCACCGTCAGGGTTGCCACGATGGTCGGATTGCCGACCTCGGCCACTGCCGCAATGGCTGCATCCGCCCGACTGCGGCCGTCGTTCATGGCCCAGTGGCGGGCGATGTTCTCGATCACCACGATGGCATCGTCCACGAGGATGCCAATGGCAAAGATCAGGGCGAACAGGCTGACCCGGTTGATGGTGTAGCCCATCATCTGCGCGGCAAACAGCGTCAGCAAGATTGTCGTCGGGATGACGATCAGGACGACCAGCCCGGCCTGCCAGCCGATCGCCAGTGCCACCAGGACGACAATCGACACGGTGGCGAGCGCCAGATGGAACAGCAGTTCATTGGCCTTTTCGTTGGCCGTCTCGCCATAGTCGCGGGTGATGTGGACGGTGACGCCGTCCGGGATCATGGTGCCTTTCAGGCTTTCCAGCCGGCTGCGCACCTCTTCCGATATGAGGACCGCGTTGGCCCCGGCCCGTTTGGCAACCGCAATCGACACGGCGGGAACTGCGGTGAAATTGCCGGTGCCGTCCGGCCCATAGTGCCAGATGCGCCGCTCGGCAGTGCCGCCATCGACCGTGATCCGGGCGACATCCTTGACATAGACCGGCCGGCCGTCGCGGCTGGTCAGCAGGAGGTTTCCGATCTCACCGATGCCGCCAAGCGTCTGCCCGGCCACGACCTGGACCGATTCGCCGTCCTGCCGGACGGTTCCAGCCAGGAAGGAGCGGTTGGCGCCCTGCAGCTTGGCCAGAAGCTGGTCGAGCGTGATGCCAAGTCTCGACAGATCTTCCGGATCCGGCTCGACGCGGATCTGGGCCGGTCCCGTGCCGACCAGATAGGTCAGCCCGATGTTGTCCAGCCGGGCCAGTTCGGAACGCACCTCCTGCGCCAGGCTGTAGAGGGCCGGAGCATCCCAGCTGGCCGCACGGGCGGGATCAGGCGCCAGCGTTGCCACCACGATGGCGACATCGTCGATGCCGCGACCAACGACGAGTGGTTCCGGAATGCCCACCGGGATCCGGTCGAGGTTGGCGCGGATCTTTTCGTGAACGCGCAGGATGGCGCTGTCGGACGGGGTTCCGACAAGAAACCGCGCCGTGACCATGACCCGGTCATCCAGGGTCTGGCTGTAGACATGCTCGACGCCGTCGATGGCCTTGACGATGGTCTCCAGCGGTTCTGTCACCAGCTTGACCGCGTCGGGCGCCTTCAGGCCGTTGGCCGGCACCAGAATATCGACCATGGGCACCGAAATCTGCGGTTCTTCCTCCCGTGGCAGGGTCGCCAGCGAGATCATCCCGACAACCAGCGAGGCCAGAAGCAACAGCGGTGTCAGGGGCGAGGCAATGAAGGCGGCTGTCAGACGGCCGGACAGACCGAGACCAGAACCGGAGCTGGGCGCAGTCATGGCAACACCACGATATCGCCAGCCGCAAGGCCGCTCAGGATCTCGACCAGATCGCCCTGCGGCATTGCCACCACGCTGCCGCGCTGGACCACCACCTCGGTGACCGCTCCTCCCCCCATTTGGCGCAGCGACACATAGTCGAGGCCGTTGCGGGTGGTCAGCGCTGCCGCCGGGACGGCAAGAACCGGGCGCTTGCCTGTTCCGATTTCAACTGGCACCCGCTCGCCGACGAAGAAGTCTCCGAGCCCGTCGGCCGTTGCATCGGCAATCACGCGGCCCTGCTGCAGTTCCGGATAGACCTTGACGATCCGCCCGTCCCGGGCAGTGCCTTCTGCAAAGGCCTGAATGCGGACGAGGTCACCGTGGCGGGTCGTCGCGGCATGGCGTTCAGGAAGCTGCAGGCGCAGCAGGAAACCGTCTTCCGCGATCTCGGCCACCGTCTCTCCGGGCAAGATCACGGAGCCGATCGTGACGGGGACGGACAGAACCCGACCGCTTGTGGCCGCAATGACATCCCCCTCTCGTTCCTGCTGGTCCAGCACATTCCGCTCGGCCTCCGCCGCGCGCAGTCCCCCCCGGGCGACATCAAGCTGGGTCTCCAGCTGGTCGATCCGTGACTGGGAAATGGTGCCGCGCGCAAACAGCTGCCGGGCCCGGTTGACCTCGCTCTCGATATTCGCCGCCTCTGACGCAGTTGCCGCGATCCGTGCATCCAGGGCCTGCCGGCGCAGGGCCAGCTTCTCGTCCAGAATGCGGGCAATGCGGTCGCCCTGGCGCACGGCACTGCCCTCGTCGACTGACAATTCGATCACCGTGCCCGCATTGCGGGCCCGGGCAGGAACCCGCACCGAAGGCTCGACGGTGGCATAGACCGACTTCCAGTCGGTGACATCGAGGGGGGCGAGGATCAGGTCGGCAGCACCAGCCGGCCCCGGACAGACCGCACCGGCCAACGCCAGCACCAGGGCAACACGGGAGAGACGGGCACGCCAGGAGCCGTCAGGGTCGGGCAGGATCACGGGCTTCATCCTTAGTTTCGATTTTTTGAAAGAATAGGGTGATCCGTAGTTCGGCGCCAGTGTGTAGTTTCCCGAAAGCCACCAAGGCCGGGGCCGGGGGCCGGGCGCAGGAAACAGAAAGGCCCTCCCCGGCTTTCCGCCAGAGAGGGCCTTTCAACTTGGGCATACAGTGACCCGGCAGGCGGGCAAATTCAGGCGCGGACGCCGCCCCTCGCCTTGCGGGTTGCCTCCAGCGCCTTTTGCACAAATGAGTCCCGGTCATAGATGTCGTCATGATAGCCAATGCTGCCATCATCCTCGGGCCAGGCCGTGAAATAGACGAGATAAACCGGGATCCGTGCCGTCACCGGTTCGGAATTGTTCTTGCCGGTGGCGATCCGCTCGGCGATATGGCCGACGGGTTTGCCAAGCACGGCGGCGGCCATGGCGCGCGGATCGGACAGGCGGACACAACCGCTGGAAAACGCCCGGACATCCTTCTTGAACAGGTGCCGAGACGGGGTGTCATGCATGTAGATGGCATGCTTGTTGGGGAACAGGATCTTCAGTTCGCCAAGCGCATTGTCGTCGCCCGGACGCTGGCGGACATTGACATTCATCCGCCCCTGCGCGACCGCGACCCAATCGACATCCGCGGACGAAAGCCGCTTGCCAGAGACAGTTGTCACCTCGAAGCCGGCCCGGTCGAAATAGCCGGGGTCCTTGGCCAGGATCTCCAGCTTCTGGTTCACCAGAATGGAACGCGGCACGCCCCAGAACGGATTATACTCAACGGTTTCAAGCTCGTCATAGAACACGGAGGTCTGCGTGCTCTTGGTGCCGATGACCGTGCGCATCGACAAAGGCGCCTTGCCCGGCTCGTAATAGACGGCGGTAAACGATGGCTGGTTGATGAACACCCGGCGCGCGCCGAGATCCTCCGGCAGCCAGCGGATCTGTTCCAGCGCCAGTTCCACCTTGGCCGTGCGGGCCGCGAGGCTATCGCCCGTCAGGGCGCGGATCGTGCCAGCGCCGACAACACCGTCCGGATTGAGACCCGCCTCGGCCTGATAGGCCTTGACCAGGGCGACCAGGTCCGGCGTGAACTCCGGCGTATCGGCGTAATTCCCGAGTGTCTCGATATGCGCTGCCTCCAGCGCCGGGGAAGCGCGATGGCGAATGGCGGAGACAACATTGCTCAGTTCAGCGCTGGACTGGCCCGGCTTGATCAGCGTGCCGGCAGCAATGCTGATCTTCGGTCCTTGATCCTTGGCCGCGCGCAGATGTGCCAGTTCCGCAACCAGCGCGGCGAACTGCGGCGAGGCCGGCTGCCTTGCTTCAAGCGCCACGCCCGGAGCCGACGCCTGCTTCAGGGTTGTCAGAACATCGTCCAGAGCCACCTTCTGGCGCGGCAGGTCGTGATAGCCGGAAATCCGGTTCGGATCGATCCGGCCCCGTCTGGCGTCCAGCACATAGGTCAAGGCCGCAACCGACATTCGCATCTCGAAATCGATCAAGGCCGCGCGGGATGCCTCCTCGTCAAGCCCGGCCAGAACGGGCAGCTCGACCGCGTAGTCGGCGGGATCAAGGCCGAAGCGGCCAGCCTCGGCCAGTGTGGCGGCGACGGCCTGAGCCCGTGCATTGGACGCCCCGCCGGTCACCCAGATAAACTCCGGATTGTCGCGGTAATGCGTCTTCAGCGCGGCACCGACTTCCGGCAATGCCTTGAATTTCATCGATTTGAGCGCCGGTCGCGCAAGGTCGAACTCGGACAGTTCGGCTGTGACGGATGCGACAGTCGCAGTGGCAGCGGCAGTGGTGTTGTCCTGGCCTGAGGCCTGTCCCTCAGCCGCAGCTGTCTGGACGTCTGCAAGACCTGCCAGCGACACGGTCTCATAAGAATCGGCCTTGTAGGTGTAATATTTCGGCCCCGTCACCTTGTTGGCAGTGATCGTCGCACGGTCGAGCGACTGCGCGCGCGGTGCCGGAGCGACGGGTTCCAGACGCTGTGCAGGTTGATAGTCCGGATTGAAGAACCGGTCGAGAAAGGACTGGGCCGATGCCGGGCCCGCCGCGCACAGGCAGGCCAACGCGGCGCCCGCAAGCAACACGTTGCGAGGAAAAAGGCGCCCGGTGGCGCGGTTGAGATCCGGACGGCAAACCGAACGCATGTGTCTAAAAACCTCTGCTCAAATCATGTCGCGGCACCACAACCGGCAGCAAACCCTGCCGTATGTGTCCAATCCCTTCATGGCGAATATCGGGCGCATGGAAAGATACTAGCGCAACCCCAACGCAAAAGTTAACGCAAAGATACTTTTCATCACGACCTGGTGACAGGCCCGGGGCCGCGACAGGCGCTGAAAACCAAGATCCAGCGCGGTGTCCCCGCGCCCGGGCCGGACGGGCCTGCCGCCCGGAGGCCGCGCCTGAGCCCCGCCCCCGCCGCGTTCGGCCACTCCGACCCTGTGCGACATCGTCCTTGGTTCAGACAGCCAGGGCTTCAAGCGGTGAAGACACCCCACAGGGGCAGCACACAGGACCAGCACACAGGAGCAACACACAGGGGGAGCGCACAGGGGGAGCGCACAGGGGGAGCGCCGGAGAGCCAAACGGTCGCCGACTGCCACTGCCCCGACCAGCCCGGTCAGTCGCAAGACCGGACGCCGGTGCCGGACGTCTGCGGTCAGAACGGGATTTCGTCGTCCATGCCGCCGCCGAAGCCGCCGCCAGATCCCCCACCGGACCCGCCGCCAGAACCGCCAGACGAACCGCCGCCGTAGCCACCGCCAGAACCACCCGATGATCCACCAGCATAGCCGCCGCCGGACCCGCCGCCATAGCCGCCAGACCCGCCGTCATAGCCACCACCCGAGGAGCCGTAATCGGACTGGCCACCGCCGCCGCCTTCACCGCGCCCGTCGAGCATGGTCAGGGCCGAATTGAAGCCCTGCAGCACCACTTCAGTGGAAAATCGCTCCTGGCCGCCCTGGTCCTGCCACTTGCGGGTCTGCAACTGGCCTTCGATATAGACCTTGGCGCCCTTGCGCAGATACTGCTCGGCGATCTTGCACAGGCCCTCATTGAAAATCACGACCCGGTGCCATTCCGTGCGCTCGCGCCGCTCGCCCGACCCACGGTCACGCCAGGTCTCGGACGTCGCGATCCGCAGGTTGGCAACCGGCTTGCCATCCTGGGTGCGGCGAATTTCCGGATCGGCCCCGAGATTGCCGACCAGAATGACCTTGTTGACGCTTCCCGCCATGTTCCGGGCTCCTCTTTATCTTGCTCACGCAAGGGCCCCGATCCGGTGTGCCCCCGGCGGAGTCCTGACTGCTTTTCTTCCGCCTCAAGGACGGTATGATCGGGCGGACCCTAGCGCCTAATCAATCCCGCCGCATCCGCGCTTTGCCTTTTCCACAAAGGGAAGCAGCGACCCGGCGGGTCAAGACACTGCAAAATGGCCGCAAAGGATCTTGTTCTTTCTTTGTTCTTGTTGTAGCAAAGTCCCCGGCGCCATGCAACGGCCTCAGGTTCTCCGGTCTGGTCCAAGCACTGCGTTTTCGCGTAAGGGCACTCATGCAAGCTCGTCCGGTTCGGGCCGTGGTGGCCCGAACCTGCCTCCCCTCGCGCCTCCCTGCGTCCAGCCGCCACAGTTTGGCGGTTGAGGCAGCGGCTGCGTTGCGTATAACAGCTGAGACTTTTGCCCGGGTTCCGGGCCAGCCAGGATCGATCTGATGTCCGAGGACGCCAAGCCTTCCCTCCCGACCACCATTTCCCGGGCGATTCCGCCCGAGCGTGGCAAGTATCTGTCGATCCGCGGCGCGCGGGAACACAATCTCAAGAACGTTGACCTGGACCTGCCCCGCGACCGGCTGATCGTCATGACCGGCCTGTCCGGATCGGGCAAATCCTCGCTTGCCTTCGACACAATCTACGCCGAGGGGCAGCGCCGCTATGTCGAGAGCCTTTCGGCCTATGCGCGCCAGTTCCTCGAGATGATGCAGAAGCCTGATGTCGACCAGATCGATGGCCTGTCACCGGCGATCTCGATCGAGCAGAAGACGACGTCACGCAATCCGCGGTCGACCGTGGGCACGGTCACCGAGATATATGACTACATGCGCCTTCTCTTCGCCCGGGTCGGCGTGCCGCATTCGCCGGCAACCGGGCTGCCGATCGAGAGCCAGACCATCAGCCAGATGGTGGACAAGGTGATGGCGCTTGAAGAGGGAACGCGGCTGTTCCTGCTGGCGCCAATCGTGCGCGGACGCAAGGGCGAGTACAAAAAAGAACTCGCCGAGCTGATGAAGAAGGGCTTCCAGCGCGTCAAGATCAACGGCACGTTCCACGAGATCGCCGAGGCCCCGGCGCTGGACAAGAAATACAAGCATGACATCGATGTGGTGGTTGACCGGATCGTGGTGCGTCCCGATATCGCCGGGCGGCTGGCGGATTCCTTCGAGACCGCGCTGAAACTCGCCGATGGCATCGCCATTGCCGAACTGGCGGACAAGCCGCTGCCGGACCTGCCCTCCGACAAAGATGCCGTGCTGCAGAACCGCAACGAGACGCATGAGCGGATCATCTTTTCGGAGAAATTCGCCTGTCCCGTCTCGGGCTTCACGATCACCGAGATTGAACCACGGCTGTTTTCCTTCAACAATCCGTTCGGCGCCTGCCCGTCCTGCGACGGTCTCGGCACCACCCTCGCCTTCGAGGCCGAACTGGTTGTGCCCGACGAAGGACTGTCCCTGCGCGATGGCGCCATCCTGCCCTGGGCCAAGACCGGCGCGACCTCGCCTTATTATGCCCAGACGCTGGAAGCGATCTGCCGCCAGTTCAAGGTGTCGATGGCAACGCCCTGGCGCCAGTTGCCGGAGGAGGTCCGCAGCCTGATCCTGCACGGCTCGGGCAAGACGGAGATCGAATTCGTCTATGACGACGGCGTGCGCAGCTACAAGGCGCGCAAGACCTTTGAAGGGGTGATCGGCAACATCGAGCGGCGCTGGCGCGAGACGGATTCGGCCTGGGTCCGGGAGGAACTGTCCCGCTTCCAGTCCAACCACCCCTGCCCGGCCTGCGGCGGCTATCGCCTGAAGCCGGAGGCGCTTGCGGTGAAGATCGGCGGCTGCCATATCGGCCAGATCTCGAACCAGTCGATCCGCGAGGCGGCGGTCTGGTTCGAGGCGCTGCCATCCCGCCTGACCGACAAGCAGCAGGAAATCGCCGGGCGGATCCTCAAGGAAATCCGCGAGCGTCTGCGGTTTCTCAACGATGTCGGGCTGGAATATCTGTCGCTGTCGCGCAATTCAGGAACCCTGTCTGGCGGTGAGAGCCAGCGCATTCGCCTCGCCTCGCAGATCGGCTCCGGCCTGACCGGCGTGCTTTATGTGCTCGACGAGCCCTCGATCGGCCTGCACCAGCGCGACAATGCCCGGCTTCTGGAGACGCTCCGGCATCTGCGGGACCTCGGCAACACGGTGATCGTCGTCGAGCATGACGAGGATGCGGTGATGACGGCCGATTATGTGGTCGATGTCGGCCCCGGCGCCGGAGTACACGGCGGAGAGATCGTGGCAGTCGGCACGCCGGCAGAGATCATGGCCAACCCGGCGTCCCTGACCGGACAGTACCTGTCGGGCGCCCGGGGCATTCCGGTGCCGGCCGAGCG
This sequence comes from Pannonibacter sp., assembly GCF_051860505.1. Lineage (NCBI taxonomy): Bacteria > Pseudomonadati > Pseudomonadota > Alphaproteobacteria > Hyphomicrobiales > Stappiaceae > Pannonibacter > Pannonibacter sp. The sequence continues at coordinate 24,909 of NZ_JBHYDX010000013.1, forward strand.
ACGCAAGATCAACAAGAAGCGGCAGATCAAAGTGATCGGCGCGCGCGGCAACAATCTGAAGAGTGTCAGCGCCGACATTCCGCTCGGCACCTTCACCTGCATCACCGGCGTGTCCGGCGGCGGCAAGTCGACCTTCCTGATCGACACGCTGTTTCGCGCGGCGGCCCGCCGGCTGAATGGAGCACGCGAGAACCCGGCACCGCACGACCGTATCGAGGGCCTGGAACATCTCGACAAGGTGATCGACATCGACCAGTCGCCGATCGGACGCACGCCGCGCTCCAACCCGGCCACCTATACCGGCGCCTTCACGCCGATCCGCGAGTGGTTTGCCTCGATGCCGGAGGCCAAGACCCGTGGCTATCAGCCGGGCCGGTTCTCGTTCAACGTCAAGGGCGGACGCTGCGAGGCCTGCCAGGGCGACGGCGTCATCAAGATCGAGATGCACTTCCTGCCCGACGTCTATGTCACCTGCGATGTCTGCAAGGGCCGGCGCTACAACCGGGAAACCCTGGAGGTGCTGTTCAAGGGCAAGTCGATCGCCGATGTGCTCGACATGACCGTGGAGGAAGCGGCGGAGTTCTTTGCGGCCGTTCCGGCGGTGCGCGACAAGATGGAGACGCTGGCGCAGGTCGGCCTCGGCTATATCAAGGTCGGGCAGCAGGCGACCACCCTGTCAGGCGGCGAGGCGCAGCGCGTCAAGCTGGCCAAGGAACTGGCGCGGCGTTCGACGGGACGCACGCTCTATATCCTCGACGAACCGACGACAGGCCTGCATTTCCATGACGTCGCCAAACTGCTCGAGGTGCTGCATGAACTGGTCGACCAGGGCAACTCGGTCCTGGTCATCGAGCACAATCTCGAGGTCATCAAGACGGCGGACTGGCTGATCGATTTCGGTCCCGAAGGCGGCGATGGCGGCGGCATGGTCGTGGCGACCGGGCGGCCGGAAGATGTGGCGGATGTTGCGGCCAGCCACACCGGCCGCTTCCTGCAGGAGTTGCTGCAACGCCGGCCGCAGCGGCGGACCACCGCCGCAGAGTGAACGCCTCGGCATGACCGGCGGAATTATAGTGCGCCGCATCATTTAACGATTCGATCGATTTAAATGCGACGGGAGCGGGGCAGAACCATCTGTCCCGCTTTATTTTTTCGCCTTGCGTGAATTGCATGCCAGTCATGCAGACCCGGCTCTTCTCGCAAATGCGAAGAAGGCGTAGATAGTCGTCATCGGAACGGCGCTGCACCGCACAACGGAAAGCTGGCAGCCGCTCCAGAAGGTTCAAGGATCGGACAAATGATCAATTCCGTCGTTCGCAAGTACAACTCGTGGGTCAACTACCGCCGCACGGTCGAAGAGCTGTCCCGCCTGTCCAACCGCGAGCTGAGCGATCTGGGCATCGGCCGCGGCGACATCGAGTTCATCGCCCGCCGCGCCAGCCGCTAAGCGGTTCGCACGACAAGAATCGCGATCCCGGGCTTTCCTCCTCCCAGGCCCCGGATCGTGTGAGACGGCGGGTTCTTCTCCTCCCAGCCCGCCTGACTAAACGACGCCCGCCGGTACCTCCTCCCACCGGCGGGCGTACGTTTTTCAAACACCCTATCTGCAATGGCCGCGCCCGTCTCCGGGCTGCGGCCTTTTTGTTGCCTTGCCGGGGACGCGGCGGCGCCAGGATGTCACCGCACTGGCTAACGGGCCTTAACGACGCCCTGCAGGGATCGCAGGGCTGTCATGACGAGCCGGCACTGGCAAGACGGCTAAAGATCACCTATCTGTATCTCAACGAATTGAGGACAGATGCCTCAGTCAAATACCCTGATCACAACAAGCAAGAAGAAAGGTAACATCATGCTTCATGATCTCGTATCCAAGTACCGCTCGTGGAAAAAGTACCGCGAAACCTATGATGAACTGGCCCGCATGTCCTCGCGCGAGCTGAATGATATTGGCATTTCGCGTGCCGACATCGGTTCCATCGCCCGTCAGGTGATGCGCTGACATCGAGCCGGGGGTGTATTGCCCCCTGGTGAAGGGGCGCGTTCCCCGACACGCGATCACGGTTCACAGGTGAGCCGCTGATGCAGGAACTCCAGATACTCCGGACCCAGGCAGCGCCGCACGTGCTGCTCTGCAACATGAACAGGGCAGGCATGCAGAATTGTGCATGGCGCGCCGGCTCCGGACAAATTATCAAGAAAACAACACGGGCGGCGCCGAGCTGCCCCGTTTTTCGGGCCAAAGGATTCCTCCTCCCACCTGCGGCCCGGCTTCGACCGATCCACCTCCTCCCGGATCGGCCATCGAAAGAGCGCTTGCCGGTACCTCCTCCCACCGGCGAGCGCTTTTCGATTCTTAGGGGCTTTTCGATCCCCGGGGGTGGCTTTCAACTCGCAGCGCGTGAGCGAAACCAGTCGTCCAGTGGCTGGACAACCGGCGGCAAGCCGTTGGCTTTCGGCCAGCTGTCGATGGCGTAGTCCCTGCCCTTCGTTTCCCTCAGCACAGCGGTGGCATGCGGATAGCGGCCATCGAGCAGGAAGCCGCGTGCGACGGGTGCGCGGACCGAATGGTGGCGCAACCAGCCCCGCGCCTCGACCAGCAGCAGCAGGCTTGTCGTATTGGTCGCCTCGTCGATGCAATCCATCTGGCCCGGCACTCCAGCCCCCTGCAGGTCGAGCCCGCCGCGATCGTTTTGCGAACCGACCTGCACAGCGACCCGGCTTTCCATCCAGGCGACAGCGCGGGCGACTGCGGCCCGCTCCGCCGCCGGCGATGCCGCTCCGGACCGCAGAAACGCCTGCAGCCGGTTCAGATCGCGGCGGCCAAGGTCAACGGGGGTTTTGCGGGCGCAGCCGAAGGCGTGACAGATGTAGACCCGTTCCGGTCGGGGCATTACCCCGTTCTGGCTGTCGTACCAACCAGTCGCCGACGAACTTGACTGAGCGGCACATCCGGCAAGGCCGAAAACCGGCAGCAGGGCCAGAACCAGCCTGCGGACACGCCGGACACGGGCTTCCATGTGGCTCAGCGCTGCGGCCCCGCTTCCACTGTTCATCCGCAAGCCCCCTTTTCCGGACATCCCCTTGCGGCAGCATACGGCCCGCATTGCATCAGAGCCATCGAAACGATATCAGGCATCTTCCTGTTTTCATCGTCCGACGCGGTTCTAAGGCGCTGCAGACGACAGGCGCGGGCCTTCGGTCCCGGCCGTTCCACACGAGGCAAACCCTGATGACGAAACCCGTTCACGTGATCGGCGGCGGCCTGGCCGGGTCCGAGGCCACCTGGCAGCTGGCCAAGGCCGGCATTCCGGTGGTCCTGCACGAGATGCGCCCGGTGCGGGGCACCGATGCGCACAAGGGCGATGGACTGGCTGAACTCGTCTGTTCCAACTCGTTCCGGTCGGATGATGCCGACTACAACGCGGTCGGGCTGCTGCACGCTGAACTGCGCCGGGCCGGCTCCCTGATCATGACCGCAGCCGACAAGCATCAAGTGCCGGCAGGCAGCGCGCTGGCGGTGGACCGTGACGGATTTTCCGAGGCCGTGACGCAGACGCTGGCCACCCATCCGCTGGTGACGCTGTCCCGCGAGGAACTGACCGACCTGCCACCTGAGGACTGGGACAGCGTCATCATTGCCACCGGTCCCCTTACCTCCCCCGCCCTGTCCGAAGCAATCCTCAAGCGAACGGGCGAGGATTCGCTGGCATTCTTCGACGCCATCGCGCCGATCGTGCATTTCGATTCGATCGATCTTGACGTCGCCTGGTTCCAGTCGCGTTATGACAAGGTCGGGCCTGGCGGCACCGGCAAGGATTATATCAATTGCCCGATGGACAAGGCGCAGTATGACGCCTTCATCGACGCGCTGATTGCCGGCGACAAGACCGACTTCAAGGAATGGGAGGCCAACACGCCCTATTTCGATGGTTGCCTGCCGATTGAAGTGATGGCGGAACGCGGGCGTGAAACCTTGCGCCATGGTCCGATGAAGCCGATGGGCCTGACCAATGCGCATAATCCAACGGTCAAGGCCTATGCCGTTGTGCAACTGCGCCAGGACAATGCGCTCGGCACGCTCTACAACATGGTCGGTTTCCAGACGAAGCTGAAATACGGCGAACAGGCCGAGATCTTCAAGATGATCCCGGGGCTGGAGAATGCCGTCTTTGCCCGGCTTGGCGGCCTGCACCGCAACACGTTCCTCAATTCGCCGAAGCTGCTGGACGGCAGCCTGCGGCTCAAGGCCGAACCGCGGCTGCGCTTTGCCGGCCAGATCACCGGATGTGAGGGTTATGTGGAATCGGCCTCTGTCGGTTGCATGGCGGGTCTGTTCGCTGCGCGGGAAAGACTTGGGCTGGAGGTGGTCACGCCGCCGGAAACCACAGCCATGGGGGCGCTGCTGGCGCATATTACCGGCGGGCATATCGCCCGTGACGACGAGGACGGCCCGCGCTCGTTCCAGCCGATGAACGTCAATTTCGGCCTGTTTCCGTCGGTTGAAGCCCCGGCCAAGGCCGAGGACGGCAAGCGGCTGCGCGGCGCTGACAAGGCGAAGGCACGCAAGCTGGCCATGACCCAGCGGGCACGGGCGCATTTCGAGGACTGGATCGGAGCGAACCGGCTGGCGGCGTCCTGAACAGGCTGCTGCGGCGGATGGCTACCTGAGCGCCCGCCGCGCTGCCCGCCAGATGATCCACTGGCGGTAGATCTGGGACAGTTCCGCGCTGTCGCGAAAGGGGTCGAACCCCTTGCGCTCCATGACTTTCAGGAACGGCTCAACAAGGCAGACCGGCAGGAAGGCTGGCGCTACCTCGGGACGGATACAGGCTATCTGTGCGCGGGTGCGATCCAGATGATGCCGGGCATGGGCCCGCATCTCCGCCAGTGCGGCCCCCAGTTCCGGCGTCATTTCGCCCCTGAACATGGTCTCGCGATCAACCCCGTGCCGATCAAGGACATCGGCGGGCAAAAACAACTGGCGCCGCGCTGCATGCCAGGGCAGCGCGCGCAGAAGACCGGTGAGCCCATAGGCGACCCCGGCATGACCGGCTGCGTCACAGGTTCCCGGTTCCTCGCCGCCGGCAAGAATGATCGAGCCGAGCTGCATCAAGGCCGATGAGGTTTCGCCGGCATAGCCCTCAAGATCCGTCAGTGTCGGCATCGGATCATCGTAGAGATCGAACACCCGCGCATCGAGAAGTGCGATCAGGGCTTCTACGGGCAGATGATACTGCCTGATCGTGCTGGCAAGCGCCGCAGCAACAGGGTTGGCGGAAGCCTCGCCATGCTCGGTCCCGGTGAGGAAGTCGCGCCACCATTGCAGGCGAACCTCCCCCGGCAGCGGATCATTGACCAGATCGCGGACACGGGCGACTTCACTGTTGAAGGCGTAGAGCGCCAGCAATCCGCCCCGGTGTTGCGGCGCGGCGAACAACGCCGTCAGATAGCGATCGATATCATGGTCCCGCACCAGGGCCTGAACATGGTCGAAGGGATTTCCCATCGTCCTACTCGAACGCAAGCAGGACCGCAGCCACAGCGCGGTCTTCTGACAACATCACATTAAGCGTACGAACGGCCGCGCCCGTCGACATGGGATCGGCCAGGATACCGGCCTCGCGGAAGGCTGCCCGCCATTCCGGCTTGAGAGGGCGCAGGTCTATCCCCGTCCCGACCAGCAGCACTTCGATGTCCTCGGCCTGGTCCAGAACCCTGACGAAGCTGCCGAGTGTAATCTGGCTAAAGTCCGCGACGTCCCAGCCGTGAATGCCAGAGGGAAGACAGAGGATCGAGCCGTGGTGCGACATTCCGGCAAACCGGAACCCGCCGCCGCCATAGGCGTCGACGGGCGCGCGGCCGGGGAAATGCGCCTTGCGGATTTCCATCGCTGTTCCTGTGTTGGCGAACCGGCTCAGGCCGTCTTCGCAGCATCCGTCCCGGTCGCTTTCTTCTCATCCGTATCATTTCCGCCCTGGCGGAGGTTGAAGAGAATCAGCATGGGAGCAGCGAGGAAGATGGATGAGTACGTGCCAATGACGATGCCGAAGATCATGGCCAGCGTAAACGACTGGATGACCTCACCACCAAACACATAGAGCGCAGACAGGGCAATCAAGGTCGTCACCGACGTCATGGTCGTGCGGGCCAGTGTTTCGTTGATCGACAGGTCCAGAAGATCTGTCAGCGACAGCTTCTTGTAGCGACGCAGGTTCTCACGAATGCGGTCATAGACGACGACCGTGTCATTCAGCGAATAGCCGATGATCGTGAGGATTGCGGCGATGCTCGACAGGGTAAAATCAAGCTGCAGAACGACGAAAAGCCCAAGGGTGACAATGACATCGTTGAGCGTCGTCAGGATCGCGCCGACGGCAAACTGCCATTCGAAGCGAAACCAGACATAGAACAGGATGCAGATGAGCGCGACAGTGATGCCGATGCTGCCCGCCGTCGCCAACTCACCCGAGACACGGGGGCCGACGATCTCGACGCGGCGGAACTCCACCTCATCGGCGAAGGCCGAGCGAACCGCGTTGATGGCGAGCTGCTGGGCCTGTTCGCCGCCGTCCTGCTGCTCCATGCGGACGAGGACTTCATCCGGAGAACCGAACTGCTGCACCTGGACATCGCCCAGATTGAGGGTGCCGAGCTTGCCACGGATCGCGGCAATGTCTGCCGGGCCTTCGGTCTTCATTTCGATCAGGCTGCCGCCCTTGAAATCAATGCCGAAATTGAGGCCAACCGAGAAGAAGAGAACGGCGGAAAGCACTGCGACCGCAATCGACAGCGGGAAGCTGTACTTGCGAAACCACATGAACTTGTAGGTCGTGTTATCGGGAATAAGCCTGAGCAGGCGCATGATGATGTCCCTCCCGGTTCACAGGTTGATGCGCGTGGGACGCGCATAGCGAACCCAGGTCGCGACAAGGAACCGGGTCAAGGTGTAAGCGGTAAAGACGGTCGTGAAGATGCCGAGTGCCAGCGTCACGGCAAAGCCCTTGACGGGACCAGACCCAAGCTGGAACAGCACAACGGCCGCAATCAGTGTCGTGATGTTGGCATCGAGGATGGTGCCGATGGCCCGGCTGAAGCCGGCATCAATCGCCGAGATGGCCGAACGGCCATTGCGGACTTCCTCGCGGATGCGCTCATAGATCAGGACGTTGGCGTCCACTGCCATGCCGATGGTGAGCACGATGCCAGCGATGCCTGGCAGGGTCAGCGTCGCCTGCAGGATCGTCAATGCGGCAAAGATCAGGGTGATGTTCACCGCCAGGGCGATGTCGGCAAAAAGGCCGAAGCGGCCATAGGCGAGAATCATGAAGATCGCGACAGCTGCAGCGCCGATCAAAGACGCCAGCTGGCCGGCGTCAATCGAATCCTGACCAAGGCCCGGGCCGATCGAGCGTTCCTCAATGACGGTCAACTTTGCAGGAAGCGCACCAGCGCGCAACAGCACAGCCAGGTCATTGGCGCTTTGCACCGAGAAGTTGCCAGAGATCTGGCCAGAGCCGCCAGTGATCGGTTCATTGATGCGCGGGGCGGAGATCACCTCGTTGTCGAGCACGATGGCGAAGGGACGGCCGACATTCTGGGTCGTCACCGTCGCAAACTTGCGTGCGCCCGAGGTGTTGAGGCGGAAGCTGACGACGGGCTCGTTGGTCTGCGGATTGAACGAGACCTGTGCGTCGACGAGATCCTCACCGCCCATCAGCGGAACTTCTTCGACAAGATAGGGGATCGACGGCTCGTCGACGGAGTTCAGTATGATCGTTCCCACCGGCGGGCGGCTTTGCAGCGCCTGGTCGGGGGACATGGTCACGTCGACAAGATGGAAGGTCAACTGGGCGGTCTGGCCGACCAGCGCCTTGAGTCGCTCGGGATTCTGCTCGCCGGGAGCCTCCACAAGAATCCGGTCGGAGCCCTGGCGCTGGATGTTCGGCTCGGTCGTGCCGATTTCATCGACACGGCGGCGGATCACCTCGATCGACTGCTGCACGATGGAGGCCATCCGCTGCTCGAGGCCCTGGTCGGTGAAGGCATAGCGGACAAGCCCGTCACCGGAGACGGTCATTTCGAATTCATTGACAGCCTGCCCTGAGAACAGCGAACCGGCGAGCGGATTGACCAGCGGCGCCAGACGCGTCCGAGCTTCCTCGATCTTGTCCGCATCGCGGATGCGAACCTGGACAGTCTCGCCCTGGATCGCAAGCCCGGTATAGCCGATGCGCGGTTCCTTGCGCAGCTCGTTGCGGATTTCGCCGGTCAGCGTGGCCAGGCTCTTGTCGATGTAGTCGCGCTTGTCGACCTCATAGAGAAGATAGGCACCACCCTGCAGGTCCAGGCCCAGCACGATCTGCGTCTTGGGGAGCCAGTTTGGCCAGCTCCGGAGTGTTTCGGCAGACATGAAATTCGGCAGGATCGAAACGATCCCCCCGAGGATCACTGCAAAGATCAGGGCGATCTTCCAGCGTGCAAAATAGAGCATGAGTGATTGCCTGTGTTGGCTGTGCCACCTGATGCGGGGCGCCTCTTGACCGATGGGCTTGCCTCCGGGCGCGGTGAACGCGCCCGGGTGCCAGATGCGGCTTATTCGCCGTCCTTCACCGGTTCCGACTTGGAACGGACTTCCGCCACCATGGCGCGAACCAGACGCGCCTTGACGCCTTCAGCCAGTTCGACCTGGATTTCAGAATCGTCAACGACCTTGGAGACCTTGGCAATCAGGCCGCCAGATGTGACCACGACATCGCCCCGGCGCAGGTTCGACACCATTTCCTTGTGGGCCTTGACCCGCTTCTGCTGCGGGCGAATGATCAGGAAATACATGATCACGAAGATCAGGATGAACGGCGCAAAGGACAGCAGCGAGCTCGGATCCGACAGGGAGCCGGTCTGGGCGTAGGCAGGGGTGATCAACATCAAGGACTCCTCAGGGATGGGCGGCAGGACGGGCCGGTGCGGCCGGATCATCACTTTTCGCCCCATTCAGGTCGCGCGGACTATAACCACGGGGCCTTGCATTTCAAGTCACACGGCGGGTTTCAGCGTACCGATCCGGGCAAAACCGGCATTTCGGCCCCTCCCCCCACATGTTAATCCTGACAGCAGGACCTTTTGGTTCGCCCCCATATAGGCATTCGACAATCCGGTAACAGTGTTCTCATGACAAAAGCAGCGCCCGAACCATCCCAGGCCGTCCTTTCTGAGGTCGCGGCGAAGCTTGACCAGCTGATCGCCCTGATTGCCCGGGCGGTGCCTCCGGCCCCCATGGCGCCGGATTTTGCCGGCGCCGACGCCTTCATCTGGCAGCCGGTGCCGGGCAATCTGGTGCCCGTGCCCAAGGTCAACCGGGTGGAGATTGAACTCCTGTGCGCCATCACCCGCGTCCGCGATCTCCTGGTCGACAACACACGGCGCTTTGCCAGGGGATTGCCAGCCAACAACGTGCTTCTGTGGGGCGCGCGCGGCATGGGCAAGTCGTCCCTGGTCAAGGCCGCGCATGGGGCGATCAACGCTGGCGGCGAGACGGCCCCGCTCAAGCTGATCGAAATCCACCGCGAGGACATCGAGACACTGCCCGCCCTCATGGGCCTGATCAAACCGGCGCCGCACCGCTTCATCGTGTTCTGTGATGACCTCTCCTTCGACCACGATGACACGTCCTACAAATCGCTGAAGGCCGTGCTGGAAGGCGGCATCGAGGGGCGACCGGAGAATGTGCTGTTCTATGCCACCTCGAACCGGCGCCATCTGCTGCCACGCGATATGATCGAGAACGAGCGCTCCACCGCGATCAATCCGGCAGAGGCCGTCGAGGAGAAAGTGTCATTGTCGGATCGCTTCGGCCTTTGGCTCGGCTTCCACAATTGCTCGCAAGACGACTATCTGGACATGGTCGGGGGATATGTCCGGCATTATGGGCTGAGCGTTCCGGCTGACATTCTCAGGGCGGATGCACTCGAATGGGCGACGACCCGTGGAGGCAGGTCAGGCCGCGTGGCGTTCCAGTTCATCCAGGATCTGGCCGGCCGGCTCGGCGTCGCCCTCAACGCCCGGTAAACTGCAACAAATAGGGCGGTCCTTGCGGATCGCCCGAGGTTCATGACAATTCCACACTCAATCGTCCCGGCTCGGCGCTTCGCTGCGCCCGGGATGACGATAGAGGGTTTGTCAGCAGTCTGAAGGCGGCCACTGGCCGCCTTTTGTATTTCTGATTGCCCGGCTTATCCCCGCGGAAGGTATCGCAGCGGATCGACCGGCTTGTTGTCCTTGCGCAGTTCGAAATGCACCTGCGGCTGGGTCACCGAGCCGGTTGCACCAGCTTTGGAGATGACCTGACCCCGCTGCACGGTCTCGCCGCGCTTGACCAGGATCTCGCTGTTATGGGCATAGGCGGACACCCAGCCGTCATCATGGCGGATCAGGACGAGGTTGCCGAAGCCCTTGAGTTCATTACCGGCGTAAAGCACCGAACCGTCTCCGGCCGACTTGACGGGCGTGCCTTCCGGGACAGCCAGGTTGATGCCGTCGTTGCGGGTGCCACCGGGCTTGGAGCCATATTCGGAGATGACACGACCGCGCACCGGCCAGCGGAACATCGGGCCGCCCACGCTCTCCTGGGCATCGGCAGCCGCTGTCTGAAGCGGTTTGGAATCCTGCGCTGCGCCGGCAAGCGCCTCGATCGCCGGCTTGTCCGTCGCCGGAAGCGTCGAGGCCGGAGCTTCACGCAGCGCCGTCACGGGCGTTGACTTGGGCGGAACCGGCTTTCCGGCGACCAGGGGCGCAGACGGGCGCGCATCGGTCAGGGTCGGCTTGGCAGGAGCCACGGCGGCAAAGGACTTGCCCGACGTCGGCTTGCGCGCCGGAGCCTGAACAGTGGCAATCATGTTGGTAGCCGGAGAAATCGATCCGGTTGTCGCGGGGGCTGCCCCGGCGGGCGGCAGGGTCACCGGACGCGCGGCGGCAGCGGACGAACTCGAATTGTTCGCCGCATAGACATAGGTCGGAATGATCACGGACTGGCCGGGACGAACCTGTGACGAGGAGTCGAGCCCGTTGACGGCCATGATGGCTTCGGTCGGCACGCCATAGCGGCGGCCGAGCGATGCAACAGAATCGCCTTCACGCAGCTGGATCCGGGTGCCCCCGGTCGAGGTCCATCCCTTCCAGGAGTTTTCTCCCGCCGATACGGCAGAGGCAACCGGTGCGGGAGCCGCAGGCACGGCAGGACGCGCGATCACCGGCTCGCCTGTCGGCGACAGCTTCACCGGCGGCGGAGCAGAAGACGTGACCGTGCCGGCAACCGGCGGCAACTTGCTGGACGCAATCGACCCCGTCGTCCGGGGGGTAGCGCCCGCGGCCGGCAGGTTTCCTGCAACCTTTCCAGGCCCGCTCACGATGTCCTGATAGCTCGGCTGATTGGACTTGGCTCCGCCGAGGATGGAGCGCTGATTGGCGGTTCCGCCCGTGTAGACGGGACCATCCGCAAATCGCTCCATGCTGCCGCTGCAGCCGGCGCCAAGACCTGCCAGGAGGCCAATGGCGGCGACCCGTGTCCAAGGGGACTTGCGATCGTTACGCATCCGACTGGTCATTGCCCTGCTCGACCCACTCTCAGTTACCATGCGACCAGTAAAGAGCAGTAAGGTTGACAAAGCCTAAACACAGATACGGAACGGCAGAATTCCGCCGAGAGATCAAGGGCTAAAGAAAATTTGCCCGGCCGGGCCGCAAGGAAACGAGGCGCAACTCGCCCAAATGTTCCTCAACGTCCGATTCTGTGCCGCGCCGGAAACGCACCAGGGTCTGCACCTTGCCGGGCCACCCGACCGTCGCGACAAGAACGCCCTCGCTGGTCAGCTGGCTCTTCAGGACATCAGGGATCGAGGGCACGGAACCGGTCAGGACGATTCGGTCGAAGGGCGCCCGTTCGCGCAAGCCCTGCAGACCGTCGGCATGATGCAATTCGCAATTGACGATCTTGAGGGCGGCCAGCCGCTGGCGGGCAAGGCCAATCAGTGTCTGGTAGCGCTCGACGGTAAAGACATGCTGGCACAGATGCGACAGCACGGCCGACTGATAGCCGGAGCCGGTGCCGATCTCCAGCACCCGGTGACCAGGCTGGATTTCGAGTGCTTCGGCCATTTGAGCGACCAGCGACGGCGCGCTGACCACCTGGCCACATTCGATTGGCAGCAGGCAGTCTTCATAGGCATAGCGATGCAGCCGCGCGGAGAGAAACAGCCGGCGCGGCACCCGCTCGATGGCCGAGAGAACGCGCCGGTCGTTGATGCCACGCCGGCGCAGGGACAGGACAAGGGACGCACGCGCTTCGAACTCGTCATGCGTGACAACCGGTGCATCCGCCCCGCCCGTGTCAGCCATCCCCGCCCCCTTGCTGCCCTGCGATATGCTGCAAGGCGTTGATCCGGTCAGTCCAGTTCCGCCGCCAGCAAGCCGACCAGGTCATGGGCCGTCAGATCCAGTCGCAGCGGCGTGACGGAAATGTGGTTCGAGACGATCGCATTCAGGTCGCTGTTGCCGACCGGATCATGCGAGCGCTCCTGGAAGCCCAGCCAGTAATAGGCGTTGCCGCGCCGGTCCGTGCGCTCGTCGATGACGAGACCGCCCTGTTCATGATGTCCCTGCACCGTGACCTTCACCCCGGCCACCTGGTCCGGCGGACAGTCGGGAAAATTGATGTTGAGCAAGGTGAAGCGCGGCAGGTGGAAGCGCATCAGTTTGCGGAACAGGTCCGGTCCGAGCACTTCAGCCGGTGAATAGTCCGGCTCGGTGCCGACGGCAAAGCTCCAGGTCTGCGACACGGCGAAGGACGGAATACCAAGGATGGCGCCTTCCATCGCGCCGGCAACCGTGCCCGAGTAGGTCACGTCATCAGCCATGTTCTGACCCCGGTTGATGCCGGAGAGGATCAGGTCCGGCAGCCCCGGCAGCACTTTGCGCACGCCCATGATGACGCAGTCGGTCGGCGTCCCGCGCAGCGCGAAGTGCTTCTCGGATATCTGACGCAACCGCAGGGGATCGCTGAGCGTCAGGGAATGGGCGACCCCGCTCTGGTCCGTTTCCGGGGCGACAACCCAGACATCATCGGACAGTTCACGCGCAATGCGCTCCAGCGCCTTGAGGCCTTCGGAGTGAATGCCGTCGTCATTTGTGATCAGAATACGCATGTCAGCTGATCCGCTCCAGTCCGCCCATGTAGGGCCGCAAAACATCCGGAACGGTAATAGAACCGTCCACGTTCTGGTAATTTTCCATGACCGCGATCATCGCGCGGCCCACTGCAATGCCGGACCCGTTCAAGGTGTGAACATGGCGCAGGCCCTTGGCATCAGCCGGGCGATAGCGCGCATTCATCCGCCGGGCCTGGAAATCGCCGCAAACCGAGCAGGACGAGATTTCGCGGAACATGTCCTGCCCCGGCAGCCAGACCTCGATGTCATAGGTCTTCTGCGAGCCAAAGCCCATGTCGCCGGTGCACAGCGTCATGACGCGGTAATGGAGGCCGAGTTTCTGCAGCACGGCTTCGGCGCAGCCGAGCATGCGCTCAAGTTCAGCGGCCGAGTCTTCCGGACGGGTAACCGAGACCAGCTCGCATTTCTGGAACTGATGCTGGCGCAGCATGCCGCGCGTGTCGCGGCCGGCGGAACCCGCTTCCGAGCGGAAGCAATGGGTCAGCGCCGTCACGCGCAGCGGCAGGACCTCCTCGCCGAGAATCTCGTCCGCGACCATGTTGGTCAGCGGAACTTCGGCGGTCGGGATCAGATAATGCCCCTCCCCTGCCCGGAACAGGTCTTCCTCGAACTTCGGCAGCTGGCCGGTGCCGTAGAGCGCCGAGCCATTGACCAGCAGCGGCGGCGACACTTCCATGTAGCCGTGTTCAGTGGTGTGGAGATCGATCATGAACTGGCCGAGCGCGCGCTCCAGACGCGCCAGCTGACCCTTGAGCAGGACAAAGCGCGAGCCGGACATCTTGGCAGCGGTGCCAAAGTCCATGCCGCCGAGCGCTTCGCCCAGTTCGAAATGTTCCTTCGGCTTGTTGATCGCGGGAAGCACCGGCTTTGCGCCGTGAACATGCCGGACGACATTGCCTGCCTCGTCGGCGCCATCTGGAACATCGGCGAGCGGCAGGTTGGGGATAACACACAGCGCCTGATCCAGCGCCTCGTTGAGGCGGCGTTCCTCTTCCTCGCCATCCTGGATCATCGACTTGATCTTGGCGACCTCGTCGATCAGGGCCTGGGCTGCGGCATCGTCTTTCTGGGCCTTGGCCTTTCCGATCTCCTTGGAGGCGGCGTTGCGGCGCTCCTGGGCCTCCTGGAGCCGGGCGATATGGGCGCGGCGGGCATCATCGAGGGCGATCAGACGGGCGGAGGCAGCTTCCACGCCGCGGCGGGCAAGGGCAGTGTCGAAGGCTTGCGGGTTATCCCGGATCCATTTGATGTCGAACATGTGGGCTTCCGATGGCAATTGGGCCGATTGACCTGCACCGGATCGCCGTCAGGGCGGCAAGGGCCTGGAAGGTCAGGCGTCCTCGTCCTTAGCCCGTTCCGCGCGCCGGCGCTCGATCAGTCGTACCGAAACGATGGAAACTTCGTAGAGAAGCAGCGTTGGCAGCGCAAGGCCGATCTGGCTGATCGGATCAGGCGGCGTCAGGATGGCGGCCAGGATAAAGGCGATGACGATAGCGTATTTGCGCTTTTCCTTGAGCGACTGGGCCGAGATCAGACCGGCCCGCCCCAGGAGCGTCATCACCACCGGCATCTGGAACACCATGCCGAAGGCGAAGATCAGCACCATGATGAGGTCGAGATATTCGCTGACCCGTGCCAGATGCTGGATCGCAACCTTTCCCTCCCCTCCGGTCTGCTCCATCGACAGGAAAAAGCCCATCGCCAGCGGCATGACCAGGAAATAGACGAGCGAGGCCCCCATGATGAACAGCACAGGCGTTGCCGCCAGAAAGGGCAGAAACGCCTGCCGCTCGTTCTTGTAGAGGCCCGGCGCCACGAACATGTAGATCTGCGATGCGACCACCGGGAAGGCCAGGAACAGCGCGCCGAACAGCGCCAGCTTCATCTGGGTGAAGAACCATTCCTGCGGCGCCGTGAAGATCATCTCCACCGGCTTGTCCCCCCCGACGGCCTGCAGATAAGGCACCGTCAGGATGTTGTAGATGTCGATGGCGAAATAGAAGCAGACCACGAACATCAGCATGATCGCGATCACGGATTTCAGCAGCCGGGAACGCAATTCGATCAGATGCTCGATGAGCGGCGCCTTGCTGGCGTCAATATCGTTCTCGCTCATGGCCTCGTCTCGGTTCCGGTAGCGGGCTCGGCTTGTCCGGTTGCGGCAGGGGGGGCCACAGTGACGGGCTCGGGCTCGGCAATGGCTGGTGCTGCGACCTGGACCTCTGCCGACGCGGTCACTGTCGGTTCAGCTGCCACAGCGACCTCGTCAGACGCGGCAGGAGCGGCCTTGCCGGCATCGGGTGCGGTGGATGGAGTTGCGATCACTGGCGCGATGGACTTCTTCAGATCGGCGAGCGGATCGAAGTCCTTGACCCCCTTGGCGGCCTCCTCGACGGTCTTTTTCATGTCGAGAACATCCGCCTCACGCTCGGCTTCCTTGAGCGCGTCGTTGAAGGTGGACTGAAATTCATTCGCCATGCGGCGCATCTTGCCGATGGTCTGACCAAAGGCGCGCAACATGCGCGGCAGGTCCTTGGGGCCCACCACGATGATCGCGACCACGGCGATCACCAGCAGTTCCGTCCATCCGATATCAAACATCAACGCCCGCCAGTTCTAGCAAAGCCGTGCAACGAACCGGTTCAGTTCGTGCGGGACTGGTCCTGGGTCTTTTCGGCAGCGACCTGCCCGGCCGGCTGATGATCGATGGTCTTGGGGGCTTCCGGTGCCTGCGGTGCAGGCGCTGCGGCCGTGTCGTCTTCGGACATGCCCTTCTTGAAGCTCTTGATGCCTTTTGCAACGTCGCCCATCAGATCGGAAATCTTGCCCCGGCCAAACAGCAGGATGACGATCACTGCAACGATGAGAAGCTGCCAGATACCGATGCTCATTCCTTCAACTCCCACTCGTGCCGGCAGCGAACCGGCGCGCCACTATTACAAAAAGACCCTGAGCCCGCAACCAGCCGGCTTTCTGCCTGTCTAACCCCTATCTAGTGGGCCGATTGCGACTTGGCAAAGACTAGTACATCTCTTTCATCAACTTCGATGCCGACATCCATGCCCGGCGTGACATGATCGCCCGGCCGCAGGCGCGCCTGCAGCGGCCTGTCAGAGCCCGGATAGGCCAGTTGCACCAGATCCACCGTGCCGATGAACCGCCGCGACAGCACCCGCGCCGGCAGCCCCTGCCCAAGCGGAACCAGACGGATGCCGTCCGGTCGCAGACAGACCTGAACAGCATCCCCCTCGGCCACATCCGGCCCGGGCGTGAAGGGCAACAGCCCGAGTGGACATTCCACCCGTCCGCCGCGAAGAATGCCGTCGAACTCGTTGACTTCCGAGAAGAACCGGGCGGCAAACGGATCGACCGGGCGCAGGTAGAGCTCTTCTGCCGTTCCATGCTGCACCAAGCGGCCGCTGCGCATCAGGGCGATCCGGTCGCCCATGCGCATGGCCTCTTCCGGATCATGGGTCACCATCACGCAGGTCGCCCGGGTTTCACGCAGTATCGCCAGGGTCTCCTCGCGCACATCATCGCGCAAACGGCGATCAAGGCCGGAGAATGGCTCGTCCATCAAGAGGATGCCCGGACGCGGGGCAATCGCCCGGGCCAGCGCCACCCGCTGCTGCTCGCCGCCGGACAGCGCATGCGGATAATCCTCGGCATAGG
The DNA here is from genome assembly GCF_051860505.1 of Pannonibacter sp. Lineage (NCBI taxonomy): Bacteria > Pseudomonadati > Pseudomonadota > Alphaproteobacteria > Hyphomicrobiales > Stappiaceae > Pannonibacter > Pannonibacter sp. The sequence goes on from NZ_JBHYDX010000013.1 coordinate 41,801, forward strand.
CAGCTAGACCAACCCGGGCCAGCATCTGGTTGGCGACATCGCGCGCGGCCGCCCGGGTCAACCGGGTCAGGCCGAACATGACGTTCTCGCGGTTGGTCAGATGCGGGAACAGCGCATAGTCCTGGAACATCAGCCCGACACCGCGCTGTTCCGGCGGCAGGAAGCGCCGGAGCCCGGCCACTTCCTCGCCGTTGATCAGCACCCGGCCGGACGTCTGGGTCTCCACACCGGCAGCGATGCGCATCAAGGTCGTCTTGCCGCAGCCCGAATGGCCAAGGAGGCAAAGGATCTTGCCCGGATCGACCTGTAGGGAAACGTCATGCAGCGTTTCCGCCGCGCCATAGGAATGATGGATCTTCTCGAACGCCAGACCCGACGCAAAGGTCGTGCCGGCGGTTCCCCGGGTGCCCCAACCGGCGGTGGCGGCGACACCGCCGCGCGGCTCATCCGGTCGTGATTGCGACTTCACTGCGCCTCGTCCTCTTCCAGGTCCAGAGCAAGTTCCTCGTGATCAAACAATTCGCCGTCCTCCAGCGGATCTTCATCGGGCGCCAGAATGTCCGAATCATTCGGCAAGGGCACATGGAAACTGGCCGGAATGGCGCTGTCGAGCAGGCCCGCCCCTTTCAGTTCCTCAAGTCCGGGAAGATCGGCGATCAGGTCAAGCCCGAAATGATCGAGGAAACTTTCCGTGGTGCCGTAGGTAACGGGCCGGCCCGGCGTGCGGCGGCGGCCTCGCATGCGGATCCAGCCGGTCTCCAAGAGCACGTCGAGCGTGCCCTTGTTGGTCGAGACGCCGCGGATTTCCTCGATCTCGGCGCGGGTGACCGGTTGGTGATAGGCAATGATCGCCAGGGTTTCCAGCGCGGCGCGCGACAGCTTGCGCTGCTCGACGGCCTCGCGTTGCAACAGATAGGCAAGGTCCGGCGCGGTGCGGAAGGCCCATTTGCCCGCAACTGGCACGAGATTGACACCGCGCGTGGCGTATTGCCGCTCCAGCTCGTCAATGAGACCCGCCACATCGGTGCCAACGGGAAGCCGGGCGGCGATGTCCGCCACCGAAAGGGGATCGGCGGAGGCAAACAGCATTGCCTCGACCATGCGCAGCCCGTCGAGATCCAGTTCAGCCGCCATCGCGCGCCTCCTGCCGTCGGCGTAGATAGATCGGCGCGAAAGGATCACTCTGGCGCAGTTCGATCTGGCCCTCGCGCACCATTTCAAGGCTGGCCGAGAAGGTCGAAGCAATGACGGTTGCCCGCTCGCCTTCATCGGCCAGGTAGTCGATCAGATAGGCATTGATCGGTGTCCAGTCGGCCATGTCGCCAACAAGCCGCGCCAGCAGGTCGCGGGCTTCCTGCAGCGACCAGACCGTCCGCCGCCGCACCCGGACACTGGTGACCGACTGGCGCTGCCGCTGGGCAGCATAGGCCGTCAGAAGGTCATAGATCGTGGCGCTCCACACGCTCTTGCGCTGCACCGCGAGGGTTTGCGGAGCGCCACGGGCAAAGACATCGCGGCCCAGGCGGTTGCGCGCCATCAGGGCCTCTGCAGCCTTGCGCATGGCCTCCAGGCGCTGCAGGCGGAAGGCCAACGCAGCTGCCAGTTCCTCACCGCTCGGCTCGTCCTCGCCCTTCTGTTCCGGGATCAAAAGCCGGCTCTTGAGGTAAGCGAGCCAGGCCGCCATCACAAGATAATCCGCCGCCAGTTCAAGCCGCATCAGGCGGGCATCGGAGACAAAGGCGAGATACTGCTCGACAAGCGCCAGGATCGAGATGCGCGTCAGGTCGACCTTCTGGCTGCGCGCGAGCGTCAGAAGAAGGTCGAGCGGGCCTTCAAACCCGTCCACATCGACGACAAGCTGCGGGTCATCGCTCGCCCGTTCGGACGGCGGCTGATCCTCGAGAAAGTCGGTCTGGACGGGAGCCATGATCAGGCGGTCACCTCGACACGGGCCATGAGGGCATCGAACTCGGCACGGGCCGCCTTGGTGTCAAAGCCGGGGGCCGGATCCTGGCGCTGGGCAAGACCTGCAAGGCAGCGCTCCAGCGCCCGGCCGGAGAGCTCGGGCGTGGCGGCGGCCACCTGGCGCATTTCGTCCATGTCGCCGTTGCAGTGAAGGGCGAGATCAACGCCGGCGGCGTGGGCTTTTTCCGCCCGTTCGCCGAGGCTCCCGCCAAGGGCCTGCATCGACAGGTCGTCCGACATCAGCGCGCCGTCGAAGCCGATCTCGCCGCGGATGATGCGCTCGATAATGAGGGGCGACTGGGTGGCCGGGGCCGAGGGATCAATCGCCTCATAGAGCAGATGCGCGGTCATGCCGAAGGGGGCCTTGCTGTAGGCGCGGAAGGGCGCAACGTCGCGGGCAAGGATGTCCTCAAGCGAAGCGGTGATCCGCGGCAGGTCGAGGTGGCTGTCGACCTTTGCCCGGCCATGCCCCGGAATGTGCTTCATCACGGGCAGGACGCCGCCGGCCAGAAGACCTTCGGCGGCTACCATCCCGAGGGCGGCGACCATCTCCGGGTCCGGACCGTAGGAGCGGTTGCCGATGGCGGCGACCGTTTCAGGATAGAGCACATCCAGCACCGGCAGGCAGTCCATGGTGATGCCGATGGCCAGAAGGTCGCCTGCAATGAGGCGAGCGCCGAGGAAGGCGGCCCGCAGGCCGGCCGCCTGGTCCAGTTCATAGAGCAGACCATAGCCGCGACCGCTGGGATAGTTCGGCCACAGCGGCGGCTTGAGGCGCATGACACGGCCGCCTTCCTGATCGATCAGGACCGGCGCATCAGCGCGCCCGACGACGGCGCGGAACTCTGCCGACAGGGCGGCGATCTGTTCGGGTGACTGGCAGTTGCGGCCAAACAGGATCAGTCCGAACGGATCTTCTGCGCGGAAAAAGGCGCGCTCGTCGTCTGTCAGTTCCAGCCCGGCGCAGCCGCTGATGAAAGCCTTGGTCATAACCTGCCCTTACGTCCTGTTCGCCCCCCGGTCAACCACCGGTCAAGACCCGGCTTTCAGCGCAATTGCCTTGGCGGAGGGGCGCATTCTAATGTCAGTCCAATGTGCCAACCACAGGACAGGACGATGCGCAAGCGCCACGATATCCCAGCCGGAACGTTACACAGCCTCACGGTGGAAAGCGATCTCATCGCCGCCAACCTCCTTGGCGATCCTGCCGCCAGGGAGACGGTGGTTTACGTGCCACATGGTCATGACGGCCATGACCTGCCGCTGCTGATGGACCTTGCCGGTTTCACCGGGTCCGGCCCCGGCCATGTCGCCTGGAAGAATTTCGGCGAGAACCTGCCCGAACGGCTCGACCGGCTGATTCTCGATGGTGTCCTGCCGCCGGCCGTTGTGGCCATGCCGGATGCCTTCACCCGTCTCGGCGGCAACCAGTATATCGATTCTGCCGCCATGGGACTGTGGGGCCAGTATCTGACCGGCCCGGTGCTGGCCGCCGTCGAGGCGCGCTTCGGCTGCGGCGGCAAGGGACGGCGCGGCGTCTTCGGCAAGTCCTCGGGCGGCTATGGCGCGCTGGTCCATGCCCTGCTTTATCCGGATGTCTGGTCGGCCGCCGCGTGCCACTCCGGCGACATGGCATTCGAGCTGTGCTACCTGCCGGACATGCCGAATGTCCTGCGCGCACTGGCGCGCAAGGACATGTCGATCGAGAAATTCATTACGGATTTCGAAGCCGGGCCGAAGTTCTCGGGCGGTGACATCCATGTGCTCATGTCGCTGGCAATGGCGGCCTCCTATGATCCGGATCCGGACGCCTTCCTTGGCATTCGCCTACCGGTCGACAGCGCGACCTGCGAACTGATTGAAGACCGCTGGTCGGCGTGGCTGGCACATGACCCGCTCAACCTTGCTCCGTCCCGTCTCGATGCGCTGAGGTCCCTGAAGGCGCTCTGGATCGATTGCGGACGGATCGACCAGTATAACCTGGTCTATGGGGCAAGGCGGCTGACGCGGCTGCTGACGGCGGGCAATGTCACGCATACCTATGAGGAGTTCGACGACAATCACTCCTCGATCGACTACCGGCTCGACCACAGCCTGCCGGCGCTCGTGAAGGCGTTGAACGGGTAAGCCTAAGTGCCTGAAAACATGAACGGCGGGTATTAGCCCGCCGTTTTGTTTTTAACCGTGTCCTGTCGATTAGTTTCGCCGAACGAAACAGTCGCCGCCGGCCGCTTTCAGGCTTTCGCAGAAGGAAGTGGCAGCATCGCGCGTCCCGGCCGGAATGCTGACCCGGTAGAACGTGCCACGGTTGTCCAGGGTCGCTGCCTCGATCAGCGGAGACTGACCGCCGAGTACGGAGGGGAACTTACGCTGCAAAGCGGCGTAAGCGGCCTGCGCCTGGTCCTGGGTGCGCTGGGAGGTAACCTGGACAGCGAAGGCTCCCGCTGTTGCCGTAGCTGCTGGCGCAGCAGGCTGGGCCTGAGCCTGGGTCTGGGCCTGGGTCTGGGCTTGCGGCTGGGTAAGGTTCAGGGGACCGGATGTCGCGGATGGAGCTGTGCGTGGCGGTGCGGCCGGTGCCGGAGCAGGTGCCGGAGCGGCTGCCTGGGCCTGTGGTTGCAGCGGCGCGGGAACCTGCGGCTGAACGGCAGCCACCTGCTGAGAGGCAGAAGCGGGCTTGGGACGCGGAGTTCCTGCAGCCACAGTGCCAGGTTCCGAGGCATCACCATCAACCGCCTGCGGATCGAGAGCCGCAACGATGGCCGGAACACCGGACGTCGCCGGCGCGATGTCGCCAGTCAGAGGCGCGGTGGCACCAGCGGTCGGTGCTTCCGGCTGTGCCTGTGTGTCCGGGCGGGCTGTATTGACCACACGGACGCCGTTCGAGGTCCCAAATCCCGTATCGGATCCGCCGGAAATGATGGTGCCGTCCGGGCGGACGACGAGCGTGCGAACCTTCTTCGGCCCTCCGGCTGGCAACGGTTCGGCACCCGCCACATCGGCGGGCGCGGGCGGCAACTGGGCCGGGGCCGGTGTCTGAGGCACCAGCATCCGCTCCTCATTGCCAACCCGGTCATAGATGAGCTTTGCCGGCTGACCGGCATCAGCGGCGGCGGCTTCCTCGGCCGGAAACGTCTTCAACGGCTCCTCAAGCCCGGCTATTACCGGCGGTGCCCCATCCGTACGAATCGACGGACCTGTATCCATGAGGGCGAACAGAATGCCGCCAAGGCCGGCGACGCCCAGAACCGCTGCCGCAATGTAGAGGCCCTTGCGCGAGCCCTGCTCGCGCGGCGCCATGGTCGCTTCGGCCGCTGAATGCGGCGGCAGGACACCGGCGCCGGCCAGTGTCGGATCGCTCTCCTGCATCGCCCTTGCGACAGCATCAAGATCATATCCACCCGGCGGCGGGGGAGCCTCGTCATCATCATAGAGGACGTCGTTGAACGGCAGCTCGGAGGCAGACCGCCGCGGCGCAAAAGCAGCCTCGAACTCGTCATCGAGACTGTCTGTCTCCAGCGGACCTTCTTCCCGCGGCAGCACGTTCAGCGCATCGGGCCAGGCCATGTCATCGATGTCATCGGGCTGGGGGGCTGGCCGGGCCGCCGCCGTGTCGGCCTTACGGACGAGCCGCTCGTCCTCGAACAGCGATCCGACAAGATCATCCAGTTCGGCAAAGCCAGCGGAGGCTTCACGGGCATTGCGCAGCCTGGCATCCGGCGTCAGGGCCGACCAAGCGGCTGCATCCGGAACGAAAGGCGGCGGCGCAGCACCCAGCCTGCCGGCATCAGCGGGCTTGCGCGCATCAAACGGAAAATCCCCGGGCTGTTGCGCTGCCGAAACTGCGGCAGGAACCGGTTGTGGTTCGGCACGCCGCTCTGCCTGGAACGCACCCAGAAGTTCGTCCTCCAGTCCTGCGACCAGGTCTTTCTCGAGGTCGGCCGAAAGATCCAGGGACGGGCGCAAGGGTGCGTCCAGCGCCGCCGGCACCGGGTCAACGTCGAAACCGGAGGTTTGCGGGGCAACCGCGAAAGATGTATCGCGACCAGCCGACCTATGCAGCGGCTGGTAGGCACTTGCTGCTGGCGCGCTCCGGTGGGGCTCGGCAACATAAGGCTCATCAGCCGCCTCGACGTCGAAATCGTCAAGATTGTCGGCATCGAGCGTCGTGCCGTCCTGCAGATCCACCTCGTCCCACGCCTCCTGGGCGACCCGCGCTCCCTGCAGGTCTGCCGCGAAGCGGTCAAAGTCAAGGTCGAGATCAGACGCCGTAAAGGGTTCTGATGCGCTGGCTTCGTCCGGGTAAGCGTCATGGCTTGCCTGGGACGGTAGCTTCGGCAAATCGAAATCAAAGTCGAAGGCCGGCTCATTCGGAGATCCGCCCTGAACCGGGGTATAGGCGGGCGCCGAAGTGTAGGCAGGCGACGGGCTGGCGGACTCGCCCTGCCCTGCGGCGCGATCCGCGAACCGGCCGGGCGCGGACGTGGCGCTCGCCGGAGCGGCAGCTGGCGGCGCAAGCGGTTCGCCCCCAGGACCTTTCAGGAGATCTTCATCCTCAAGGCCGGCGAAATAGTCCGTCGCCTCGACTCTGCCATGGGCAGCAGACAACCGGTTGCGATTGACGATGCGGGCCAACTCGACGAGCGGATCCTCGGCTCCCTGCGTATCTGCCCGCTCCCGGTCGCCTGCGGCGTCCGGATGCAAGGTATCGGATCGGGGATAATCGGTGCGATGAGGCATATCCGTCCAGTTTTCCACCCAGGGCCCGACCGGACGCCTTCGGGCTCCGGACGGATATTCTCTCCCGCTTCAGCGCATTTCCCGAGGCGCATCCACGCCGAGGAGAGTCAAACCGGAAGCAAGAACCAAAGAGACTGCCCGTACAAGGGCAAGTCGCGCTAGCGTCAACTGTGTATTTTCAGGGTTAATAAAGCGTAATTGCGGCATTTCCTTGCCACGGTTCCAGTGCGCATGCAAGGAACTGGCCAGTTCGTGCAGGAAAAACGCCACCCGATGCGGCTCATGCGCCTCGGCTGCGGCAGCAACCACCTTCGGCCATTCCGCCATTTTGGCGATGAGTTCGAGTTCCCCAGAATCAGTGAGGCCCGAAAGATCGGTCGCCGACAGCACGGCGTCAGACAGGTCGGCGCCCTTCAGCTCCTCACCGGCCTGGCGCAACACCGAACAACAGCGGGCATGGCCGTACTGAACATAAAAGACAGGGTTGTCCTTCGACTGTTCAGTGACCTTCTGGAAATCGAAATCCAGCGCGGCCTCATTCTTGCGGAACAGCATCATGAAGCGGACCGGGTCACGGCCCACTTCCTCGACCACATCACGCAGGGTCACGAAATCGCCCGAGCGCTTCGACATGCGGACTGGTTCGCCGGCACGGTACAGCTTCACCAGCTGGCACAGACGGACGATGACACGCGATTCGCCGCCGGACACGGCCTTGCCGACCGCTTCGAGACGCTTGACGTAGCCACCGTGATCGGCGCCCAGGACGTAGACCATCTCCTTGAAGCCGCGCTCGTATTTCGACAGGAAATAGGCGACGTCTGCAGCGAAATACGTGTAGCTGCCGTCCGACTTCTTTAGCGGGCGATCAATGTCATCGCCGTAGTCCGTTGCCCGGAACAGGGTCTGTTCGCGATCTTCCCAGTCGTCCGGCAGTTCGCCTTTCGGCGGCGGAAGCGTGCCCTCATAGACGAGGCCGCGGGTGCGCAGCTTGTCGAGCATCCGGTCGATTTCGGACACCCCGTCGGCACTGCGGTCATGCAGTGTGCGTTCGGAGAAGAACACCTCGTGGCGGACGTTCAGCTGAGCCAGATCCTCGCGGATCAGCGCCATCATGGCGTCGATCGTTGCGGCCTTGACGATGGCCATCCAGGCGGCCTCGTCCATGGCCAGCAGCGCGTTGCCATGGGCGGCTGCAAGTGCGGCTCCCACCGGCTTCAGGTAGTCGCCGGGGTAAAGGCCGGCCGGGATCTCGCCGATGTCCTCGCCTAGCGCCTCGCGGTAGCGCAGGAAAGCGCTGCGGGCGAGCGTGTCGATCTGCGAGCCGGCGTCGTTGATGTAGTATTCGCGGGTGACGTCATGCCCGACATAGGCAAGCAGGTTTGCCAGCGCATCGCCGAAGACGGCGCCGCGCGTATGTCCGACATGCATCGGTCCGGTGGGGTTGGCCGAGACATATTCCACGTTGACCTTCGCACCTGCACCCTGGGCTGACCGGCCAAAGCCATCGCCCCGGGCAACAACAGCCGCCAGCACCCGGTGCCAGACCGCCGTGTCCAGGCGGATGTTGATGAAGCCGGGCCCGGCAACAGTGACTTCCGTGAACTCTGCGTCCAGCCGCAGCGCGGCGGCAATCTGCTCGGCCAGATCGCGCGGCTTCATCCCGAGCGGCTTGGCCAGAACCATGGCTGCGTTGGTGGCAAGGTCACCATGAGCCGGATCGCGCGGGCTCTCCACCGTGATACCGGCCAGATCCTGCGCGCCCGGCGCGGTTGCAAGGGCAAGACCGGCGACAGCGGCCTGCACGCGAGCGGTGTATTCAGTGAAAATATTCATTGTCTGCCCAGTCTGGCTGGAGTGTTCCGGTGGCGGCAGGCAAAGCCTGGACCGCGAGTTTGGCGGGCCTAGCCCAATTCCGGCGTATCGTCAAACAGCCGTCGGTGTTCCTCGATGGCGTAGCGGTCCGTCATGCCGGCGATAAAGTCGCAGACGCGGCGGGCCCGGTTGGCCCCGGTGAGAGTGGACATTGCATGCGCCCATTCGCGCGGCATGTCATCGGGCTGCTGCATGTAGTGACTGAACAGTTCACGAACGATCCGTGCCACCAGCTTGCGCACGGCCAAAACATCCGGATGCCGGTACATGCGGGCAAACAGGAACGTCTTCACTTGCCGTTCGGCGTCGGCCATCGCAGGCGAAAAGCCGACGACGCAATGACCGGCGGCGCGGATGTCCTCGGCGCTCTGCGGTTTCAACGCCTCGATCCGGCGAATGCCCTCCCCGATCACATCCTCGACCATGCGGGTGATCTGGCGGCGGACGATCTCGTGGATGCGCCGCTGCTCTTCCAGTCCGGGATAACGGCTGTCGACTTCCTCGAGGATTCCGGCCAGGAACGGCACTTCGGCAATGTCCTCGACCTTGAACAACCGGGCGCGCAGCCCGTCGTCCAGGTCATGCGCGTCATAGGCGATGTCATCGGCAATTGCGGCGGCCTGCGCCTCGGCGCTCGGCCAGGAGCTCAGCATCAGGTCCTGCTTCTCGGCGTAAGTGCGGATGGCAAAGGGCAACTCGCTGTTCTTGAACTTGCCGAGCGGCGCGCCGGTGCCATCGACCAGCGGGCCATTGTGCTTGACGAGGCCCTCCAGCGTTTCCCAGGCAAGGTTCAGTCCGTCGAACTCGGCGTAGCGGTGTTCGAGTGCTGTCACGACGCGCAAGGACTGGGCGTTGTGATCAAAGCCGCCGAAGGGCGCCATGCATTCATGCATGACATCCTCGCCCTCATGGCCAAAGGGGGTGTGGCCGAGGTCGTGGGCAAGGGCCAGGCATTCGGCAAGATCTTCATCAAGCCGAAGGGCGCGGGCGAGCGAGCGGGCGATCTGGGACACTTCAATGGTGTGGGTCAGCCGGGTCCGGTAGTGGTCGCCTTCGTGATACACAAACACTTGGGTCTTGTGCTTCAGGCGGCGGAAAGCGGTCGAGTGGATGATCCGGTCCCGGTCGCGCTGGAAGGGCGTACGGGTCGGACTTTCCGGCTCAAGGTGCAAGCGCCCCCGGCTCTGCCCCGGATCCTGGGCATAAACCGCCCGCTCCTGTGCGCCATAGCCCAATGTTGCCATGGTCATCTTCCCTTCGCTCCCTGGCTCGGCCGGATGCCTGGACAATTGACGTGCGGCCCTCGCGTACATACCTATGAAGGCAACCATGGCGCAACGGGGAAAGGCGGCGGCATCCGGGGTGAGCGCGCAAGAATCCGCTGTCCTGCCACCGAAGCGACTGGCGGAACGGCCCCTTGAGCCCAAAACCTGCGCCGAACCCGACATATCGAAGGAAGATCGACATGACCGTATCCACCGACGATTCGACCCGCATCCAGCCCGTCACGCTCAGCGTGAAGGCAGCGCGGCGGGTGGCCAAGATCCTGTCCGGCGAGGCTCCCGGGGCAATGCTGCGCGTCAGCGTCGAGGGCGGCGGCTGTTCGGGACTGCAATACAAATATGACATCGTGAGCGAGCGCGAGGCCGACGACCTGGTGCTGGAAGGCGAAGGCGCAACGGTGCTGGTGGATTCGGTATCGCTTCAGTACATGGACGGCGCCGAGATCGATTTCGTCGATGACCTGATGGGGCAATCGTTCCAGATCCGCAATCCGAACGCGGTCTCCGGCTGCGGCTGCGGCACCAGTTTCACCATCTGACCGTCCGGCTGATACCACTGAGCCCAAGTGAAACCCGAAAGCCGGACGCCCGATGAAAATCGCAACCTGGAACATCAACGGCGTCAAGGCACGCCTCGACACGGCCCTTGCCTGGTTCTCCGAGGCGCAGCCCGACATCGCCTGCCTGCAGGAAATCAAGTCGGTCGATGAAGGGTTTCCGGCTTCCGCCTTCGAGGACCTCGGCTATCACGTGGCCACCCATGGCCAAAAAGGCTTCAACGGCGTCGCCATCGTGTCGCGGCTGCCGCTGGAGGATGTCCAGCGGGGCCTGCCGGGCGATGACAGCGACGAACAGGCCCGCTTCATCGAGGCGACCGTATCGTCCGCCAAGGGCGCTGTCCGGGTCGGATGCCTGTATCTGCCGAATGGAAATCCGCTCGGCACGGAAAAATTCCCCTACAAGCTTGCGTGGATGGACCGGCTGATTGCCCATGCACACGGCCGCCTGGCCGAGGAAATGCCCTATGTGCTGCTTGGCGACTACAATGTCATCCCGCAGCCTGAGGATGCCCGCTCGCCGCAGGACTGGCTGGGCGATGCCCTGTTTCAGCCGGAAAGCCGCAGCCGGTTCCGCGCTCTGCTCAATCTCGGTTTCACCGAGGCGATCCGGGCGACCACGGATGCGGCCGGCACCTATACGTTCTGGGACTATCAGGCCGGTGCCTGGCAGAAGAACAACGGCATCCGCATCGATCACATCCTGCTGTCGCCGCAGGCCACCGACCTGATGCGGGGGACAGGCATTGATGCCCATGTGCGCGGCTGGGAGAAGCCCTCCGATCACGTCCCGGTCTGGGTCGACCTGGCAGCCTGAGCCGCTGCCCGGTCTTCGCAGCCCCTCGCAGGTCTTCACCTGCCTGCGGCCTTCACAAAAGCGGAGGGCGTGCTAACCTGTCTCTGTTCTGGCGGGGGCTCAGGCCATGATCGCGCAACAGGCAGGACGTTCCCACTCGTTGAAACCCGGCTTCGGCCGGTTTCGCTCGGTTGCGGGGGCAATCCTGCTTGTGGGCTGGTGGACACTGTTGCCGGCGAATGCCTCCGGCACCGCGCCGGATGGCAGGACACCTCAGGTCCCAGCAGCGACCAGCGCGGCCACGAAGCCCGGATCTTGTATCTGTCGGGCACAGGGGATCGATCATGAGCTCGGCACCACCATCTGCCTGCGCGGCCCCAAAGGTCCCCGCATGGCGCAATGTGTGATGGTGCTCAACAACACCTCGTGGAAATTCAGTGATGCTCCCTGCGCGCTTGCCAGCGCGGCGGAGCGGCCCGCAACCTTGAGCCACGCGGGAACGCGGTCGCTGTCCCTCGCCCTTAGGGCCAGGTGACAGAGAGCCAGACGGCAGGAGTGACGCCGCTACAGGTGTTGGCGCCAGCCTGAGGAAGCGGTGATTGCCTTACTGCAACTGCAGGGACGACGCCGTGGTCGCGGTTGCGGTGCCGTTGCGGGCGATCCAGGCTTCGGCCTTCTTGGCGGCAGCCCGGCGAACTTCCTCGTCCGCCAGCGCGAAATACTGCTCCTGCAGATCCACGACCCAGCGCGTCTCCGGATCAAGGCCGGCATGCGACCTTGCGATGGTGAGCCACATCAGACCGCGCTCGCGGTTGCCTTCGGCCGAGCCAAGGTTGAACAGGGTCTCGCCCAGAAGCGCCTGTGCGCCGACATGCCCCTTGATCGCCGCGAGGTTGAACCAGCGGACAGCTAGCAATTCGTTGTTCTCACGATAGAGGCGTCCCAAAGCATATTGCGCTTCAGCATCGCCATAATAGGACGCAGCATGGGTAAAAATCTGCCGGGCCCGGGCCTGGTTGGCCTTGACCGAAGAGTTCTTGATGCCGGTCAGATAGTAGTTTCCGAGCGCGACAAAGGCGCTGGCAACAAAAGGCGCCTGCGGCGACGACGGGCTGTCTTCGCCGTGCAGGCTGACAACCTGGCTATAATAGTCGAAGGCCTTAACGTCATCTTCGGTGACACCATCGCCCTCAGCATACATGCGGCCAAGCTTCCAGGCGGCCATCGGCTGGCCGTTCTCGGCGGCGTAGCGCAGGGAATCGAGCGCCGCGCGCTTGTCACCGGCGTAATATTTCTTGGCGCCCAGACGAAGGGCTTCGCTGGCCGTCATCTTTTCCGGCGTGATCTGTTCGTTGCGCGCGGGCGTGCCGTCAAAAGCGGACGCTGGCGCCAGAAGAGCCAGATACAGACCTACAACCACAAGACACTGCATGCTGCGCATGATGACGGAACCTGCTTCGGAGCGGCGCGACTGCGGCCAACCCTGCCTTGCAAATGCAGCCAGCCATCGGGCCGGCGCACTCGGGGCTTTTCCGGACCGGGCAGCGGGCTGCCCGGCTGAATTTCTTAAAGTGTAGGCAATCATTTCGGCGGCACTTGGGCCAAGACCGCCTGGATTGTGGCGAATCGGGGACATCCTCAATGTGAGGCTGCCTCCATCCTTAACGCTCGCACCGGTCGATACGCGCACGCCTTTACCCCTGTTTTGCCCTTGCGGCCTGCCGCATTTCCGCCCCGTCCGGAACTGCAGCCGCCTTGCCGTGACATTGGCTGGCCGGATGACCTGACCGCAGTCACGTCGTCCTACCTGCCCTGCCTCCTGCTTCCTGCCAGCGGTGATGCCCAATCGTGGCCGAACAGCGGCAAGTTTTGCCTGGTTCCGTTTTAGCGCAGCTGTTGCCGATTGGCTGTTGCAGCCGCGCCACAACTTTGCGCTTCCGCTAGCCGGCAACCAATGTGCATGCCGCACAGACCATCAGCAGACCGGCACAGACAAGATCGATCCGCGCACGCACCGCACGCAGGCTGAAAGAACGGGCCACGAGTGCCTCCCCGAGTTTTTGAGTTTCCATCCCCTGGACCGGCGCAACGACCGATGCGCCAAGAAGACCACAGACCGGTTGAGATTCGGTTGCGAGCGCAGATCAAAAGCAGTGCTTCACAGATTTTGCCGATCCACAGGGACCAGAGGCTAGGCGACCCGGTTGCGGGCTGAGACAATTGACCGCGAATCGGCTTGGGCGCATAAGGCGCTGCACCGGGCCTCAAAAAGCGATGCCCTTTCACGAGATTGCATGACAGGTCAGCTGGATCGATGAACGCAGACAAGGATCTTTTCGCCCGACAGCAGATCGCCGCCGCCCCGGCTCCGGCAGCTGCAACGGGACAGTCTGCCGTCTCCCCGCCGGCCAAGCCCGCAGCGCCCGTGCTGAAGCCGGTGCCGCAGGACAAGCCTGCCGCCGGACGCGCCGACCCAAAGGCCGCCGCCGGCGAAGACTACACCGCGGCCGACATCGAGGTGCTGGAGGGGCTTGAGCCGGTCCGGCGCCGTCCGGGCATGTATATCGGCGGGACCGACGAAAAAGCGCTGCATCATCTCTTCGCCGAGATCATCGACAATTCGATGGACGAGGCTGTCGCCGGTCATGCGACCTGGATCGACGTCTCGCTCGATGCTGAAGGTTTCATCACCGTCATCGACAACGGTCGCGGCATTCCTGTCGATCCGCATCCGAAGTTCAAGGACAAGTCCGCCCTCGAAATCATCATGACGACGCTGCATGCGGGCGGGAAGTTCGACAGCAAGGTATATGAGGCTTCGGGCGGCCTGCACGGTGTCGGTTCATCGGTGGTGAATGCGCTGTCGGAGGAAATGGTTGTCGAGGTGGCGCGGGCACGCAAGCTCTATCGCCAGACCTTCCAGCGCGGCCGTCCGGCCGGGCCGCTGGAACTCGTCGGCGATGTGCAGAACCGGCGTGGCACGCTGGTGCGCTTCAAGCCGGACTGGCAGATCTTCGGCAAGGACGCCCGGTTCGAGCCGGCGCGGCTTTTGCGCGTTGCCCGGTCCAAGGCCTATCTGTTCGGCGGCGTCGAGATCCGCTGGCATTGTGATCCGGCGCTGATCGGGGACAAGGACAAGACGCCGGCCGAGGCGGTGTTCCACTTCCCCGGCGGGCTCAAGGATTTTCTGTCAGAGCGCCTCGGCACCGAGCGCAAGGTGATCGACGACATCTTCGCCGGCAAGGTCGGCCAGCCAGGCAAGCATGGCTCGGTCGAATGGGCCGTGACCTGGTTTGCCGGTGACGGTTTCCTGTCGTCCTATTGCAACACGGTCACAACGCCCGAGGGCGGCACCCATGAAGCCGGCCTGCGCTATGCCCTGCTGCGCGGCCTGAAAGGCTATGCCGATCTCGTCGGCAACAAGAAGGCCGCGATCCTGACATCGGACGACGTCATGACCTCGGCGGCAGGCATGTTGTCGGTGTTCATCCGCGAGCCGGAATTCGTTGGCCAGACCAAGGACCGGCTGGCGACCAACGAGGCAACGCGCATCACTGAAAACGCCCTGCGCGACGCCTTCGACCATTGGCTGGCCGCCTCGCCGACCCAGGCCAACAAGATCCTCGAATGGGTGATCGACCGGGCCGAGGAACGGCTGCGCCGGCGACAGGAAAAGGATGTTGCGCGCAAAACGGCGGTGCGCAAGCTGCGACTGCCCGGCAAGCTCGCCGACTGTTCCGCCAACCAGGCGGAAGGCACGGAACTGTTCATCGTCGAGGGCGACTCGGCCGGTGGCTCGGCCAAACAGGCGCGCAACCGCATGAACCAGGCTGTGCTTCCCTTGCGCGGCAAGATCCTCAATGTCGCCAATGCCGGCCGCGACAAGCTGGCCGCCAACCAGCAGTTGGCCGACCTCGTGCAAGCGCTCGGCGCCGGCACACGGTCACATTACAAGGACCCCGATCTTCGCTACGAGAAGATCATCATCATGACCGACGCCGACGTCGACGGCGCGCATATTGCCTCGCTGCTGATCACCTTTTTCTATCAGGAAATGCCGGAACTGATCCGCAACGGACATCTGTACCTGGCCGTGCCACCGCTCTACCGGCTGACCCAGGGCGGCAAGACGATCTACGCCCGCACGGATGCGCATAAGGACGAGTTGCTCGCGACCGTGTTCAAGGGCAAGGGAAAGGTCGAAGTCGGCCGCTTCAAGGGTCTTGGTGAAATGCTGCCCTCGCAGCTGAAAGAGACTACCATGGATCCGTCCAAGCGCACGCTCCTCAAGGTCGCCGTGGTCGAGGGCGACGAGGAAGGCACGCGCGAGGCGGTCGAACAACTGATGGGCAACAAGCCCGAGGCGCGGTTCCGGTTCATCCAGGACCGGGCCGAATTTGCCCAGGATCTGGATATCTGACGTTCCAGCCGGCCGACCGGCTGGGGAACGACGCATCTCGAGTTATCCGGATTGACCGGAGGGAAGCGATCCGCTACCGCCTTGCGTACCGGCCATCGTCTGTGGCGCCGGGGGGTGGGAGTGTGCGTTCATGCTGCAAAGCGTCTATTCCGTCTATGACCGGGTACGACGTCCCCTGCGCAACCACCATTATCTCGTGCTGCCAGGCGCCCGGCTCGCCTATGCCCGGGTTCCAGGCTTGCCGCAGCAGATCGCACGCCCGGTGCTTGCGGCCCTGGGCGGCGGCAGCGAGGACAGCGGCTGGTTTGACGAAGTCGAGCTGCTGACCGGCCGCGAACTGCACCGCCGGTATCCCGAGATCGTTGTCTTCGCTTTCGTGCAGCGGCCGGCCGAACGGATCGCGGCCGCCTACGACCTGCTGATCGCGTCGCAGAAGCCCTTACCGACCTTCTATGTCCGGCATGGCTTCGCTCCAGGCATGGGCCTGTCCGAGTTCGTGCAGCGGATCTGCCGGATCGGTGACCTGCGCGCCGACAATCTGTTCCGCTCGCAGGCCGATATCCTGGCGCAAACCAAGGCTGGGACAGCTCTCATCCTGAGAACGGATCACTTGGCCCGGGACTGGCCACGGCTGGAACGCCTGGTCGCGGAGACGTCTGGTCCGGCCACCGTGCTGCCGCCCCTGCCCGAGCTTCCCGAGCCCTCACCGGCGGCAACGGACCTTGGCCAGGGGCTTCTTGCCGACCGGCTGGCGCGTCGCTATGCACAGGATCTGCGCCTCTACTTCGATGCCAGTGAAGTGCTCAGCCCCGCCTGAGGCCCGGTTGTTGTGTCCTGTTAGCTTTAAGCGCGGCAAATCGCTCCGGAACACAAGGAAAACATTGACACTCCGGACCATGGCTGTACGTTGGCGCCAATTGCGGAGACTTGTGCAAGCCACGTCTCCCCTCCTCCTTAGCGATCCAGAAGTGGACATACTCACTTATGTCTTTCGACACGCTCGGCCTCAGCGAGAAAGTTCTCCAGGCAGTCGCCGTATCCGGTTATACTGAGCCCACTGCTATCCAGAAGGGTGCCATCCCTTACGTTCTCGAAGGACGGGATGTCCTCGGCATCGCCCAGACGGGGACGGGAAAGACAGCCTCTTTCACTCTGCCGATGCTGACCAAGCTGGAAAAGGGCCGGGCCCGCTCTCGCATGCCGCGCACGCTGATCCTTGAGCCGACGCGCGAACTGGCAGCGCAGGTGCAGGAAAACTTTGAGAAATACGGCGTCAATCACAAGCTGAATGTGGCCCTGCTGATCGGTGGCGTGTCGTTTGGCGACCAGGACAAGAAGATTGACCGTGGCGCCGATGTGCTGATCGCCACTCCCGGCCGTCTGCTGGATCACGTCGAGCGCGGCAAGCTGCTGCTGCAGGGCGTCGAGATCCTGGTCATCGACGAAGCCGACCGCATGCTCGACATGGGGTTCATTCCGGACATCGAGCGGATCTGCAAGCTGATCCCCTTCACCCGCCAGACCCTGTTCTTCTCGGCAACCATGCCGCCGGAGATCCAGCGCCTGACGGAAACCTTCCTGCAGAACCCGGCCAAAGTCGAAGTCTCGACCCGCTCGTCGACCTCAGCGACCATCACCCAGTATCTGGTGGGCACGGGCGGTGAAGATTACGAGAAGCGCCAAACGCTGCGCGACCTCCTGGCCCAGGCGGAAGACCTGCAGAACGCCATCGTGTTCTGCAACCGCAAGGTGGATGTCGCCACCCTGTTCCGCTCGCTGGAGCGGCACGGCTTCAATGTCGGCGCCCTGCATGGCGACATGGACCAGCGCACGCGCATGACCATGCTTGATAATTTCCGCAAGGGAAATCTCAAGCTGCTGGTCGCCAGTGATGTTGCCGCGCGCGGTCTCGATATTCCGGACGTCAGCCATGTCTTCAACTTTGACGTGCCGATTCATGCCGAGGACTATGTCCACCGGATTGGCCGCACAGGCCGCGCCGGACGCCTCGGCGTGTCCTACACGCTGGTCAGCGGCGATGATGCCAAGTATCTGGCTGCCATCGAGAAACTGATCGACAAGAGCATCGACTGGCTCGGCGAGCCGCTCGACTTCGAAGCTGCGATCGCCGAGCGCAAGGAGCGCCGCAAGGCTGCACGTGCCGGTGGCGGCGAAAAGCCGAAGCGCGGTCCCTTGCGTGAACGCACACCGCGGGTTCGCAAGGCAGTCGAGGGCGAAGAGGTTGCCGAGGCCAAGCCGCGCCGCGAGCGGGTGCGCAAGCCGCGCAGCGAACCTCGGGCAGACGCTGTAGCAGAGGATGCAAACATCGACGACCAGCCCGTCGTTGAGGCACGGCCGCCGCGTGAAGCGCGGGCAACCGAAGCGCGCCAGCCGCGTGAGGAACGCCAGCCGCGCGAAGAGCGGCAACCCCGCGAAGAACGGCAGCCGCGCGAAGAACGGCAACCCCGCGAAGAACGGCAGCCGCGTGATGATTACCAGGCCCGTCAGTCGCGGCCGTCGCGCGACCGCAATCCCCGCAGGGAGCGGTCCCAGGACCATGACGAACCCGTGATTGGTCTTGGTGATCACGTTCCTGCATTTTTGCTGCGTGACCCCCGCGCCAAGAAGGCGTCTTGACGCTCAAGGTTTACTTGCCAGGTGCCGCGACGTTTTGTATCAAACATTGATAAAAACGCCTAGGTTTACGGCTCTTTAAACCTTGCAACGATAAGCTGTGCGCGTGGGCAGGTTGCGCCGTTGCGGGACCTGATAAGGCAGATGCGGGATTTCGGCATGTCGGATCATGAGGATTTCAAGCGCACCATTGCGTATGGTGACTCTGCGCTCTCCTATATCCGACGCAATTCCTTGCCGGCCTACCCGCGCAACTATGAGCTCTGGTATACTTATTCGGCCGGGTTCAACCACGGGCTTAACCGCGCGATCAATGACATCATCACGCTGAAAGGCGGCGTCAGCAGCGATGACCTGCAGAAGGTCTATGCCAAGTTCCTGTCGCCAAATCGTCTCGGCGACCGGATCGATGAGGTCGGTGCCAAGGTTGCCGAGGAAGTCCAGGACCTGGTTGATGCTATTCGCATCAGCACGGACGCGACGGCCGACTATAGCGAAGCACTGGAAACCGCCAGCGAGAAGTTGAAAGACCTCTCCGACCCGGAAAAGCTGCGGGTTGTGGTCTCGCACATGATCAAGGCCACCCACGCTGCCGTTGCGGCGAACCAGAACCTCGAAAGCCAGCTGACCGATTCCCGGCGGCAGATCGAATCTCTCAAGGAAAACCTGGAAGCGATCCGCTACGAGTCGCTGACTGACGATCTGACAACGCTGAACAACCGGCGTCATTTCGACATGATGATCGAGAAGGCGGTGTCATCGGCTGCCGACAGCGGCGAACCGTTTGCGCTGCTCGTCACCGACATCGATCATTTCAAGAAGTTCAACGACACCTATGGCCACCAGACCGGCGACCAGGTGCTCCGCC
Organism: Pannonibacter sp.; assembly: GCF_051860505.1. Classification (NCBI taxonomy): domain Bacteria; kingdom Pseudomonadati; phylum Pseudomonadota; class Alphaproteobacteria; order Hyphomicrobiales; family Stappiaceae; genus Pannonibacter; species Pannonibacter sp. The sequence goes on from NZ_JBHYDX010000013.1 coordinate 60,936, forward strand.
TCGTTGCGCTCGCCGTGAAGCAGAACGTCAAGGGTCAGGATTGTGCGTGTCGCTACGGCGGCGAGGAATTTGCGATCATCCTGCCAAATACGTCGATGGCGTCCGCCCTTGACGTGGCCGAGAACATCCGCAAGGCCGTCTATTCGAAAGAACTCGTGAAGCGGTCAACAGGCGAGAACCTTGGCCGCATCACCATGTCCATCGGCGTGTCCGAGTTCCGGGCCGGCGACAGCTCGCAGACCGTGATCGCGCGGGCTGACCTCGCCCTCTATGCCGCCAAGCGCGAGGGGCGCAACCGGGTCAAGTCCGAGGCCGATGAAGGCGTCGTGGACGATACGCGGGTCGCCTGATCAGGCCGCATCCAGACCCATCTGCCAGAAATCAGCTTCCAGAATGCTCGCCTGGGCGAACAGGTGCGACAGCCTTGCAGTGCGGGCCGGTGTCTCGTAATCAGCCGCAATCCGGTCGAGCCAGTCCGCAAAGCCTGCGGCAACATCCTGGTAGGCGTCGGAGGCGTATTCGTTGATCCAGCGGCCATAGGGATTGGCCGGATCAACACCGTCAGGGCGAGATGCCAGCGTCCGCCCGATTTCGGCATAGCCCAGCACGCAAGGCGCCAGCGCGACCATCAGGTCGAGAAGATCGCCCTGCCCGCCAGCATCAAGGACAAACCGTGTGTAGGCCATGGTCTGGCGTTCTTCGCGCGCTTGTTCCAGATCTTCGCGGGATAGTCCCCAACCAGCGCAAAGCTCGACATGCAGATCCATTTCCATGTCGAGGATCGCCTTGACCCCGCCAAGCGCCTGGCGCATGTCAGCGAGTGTCGGGCTCTTGTAGACCGCCAGCGCATAGGCACGGGCAAACTGGATCAGGAACAGGTAGTCCTGCACCAGGTAATGGCGGAAAGCCGCCTGTGGCAGTGTGCCCTCGCCCATCTGGCGCACGAAAGCGTGGTCGACATAGGCGGTCCAGTCGGCAGGCGATGCCGCCTTCAGCCGGTCAAAAAAGCGCATGGGATTGTCCTACAGGCTCGGCGTGAAAAAGATCAGGGCAGCGCAAGCGCCGCCGGATCCGCTGCTTTCAACGAAACAGATTCGCCGCAGCCGCAAGCAGACACTTCGTTCGGATTGCGGAAGACAAAACCCGCCCGGAACTTGGTCACTTCGAAATCCATCTCGGTGCCGATCAGGAACAGGACGGCTGACGGATCAATGAAAATCCGGGCACCCTCGACCTCGATCACATCATCGCGCGGGTTGGCCTCCTCGACCATCGACATGGTGTATTCCATGCCGGCGCAGCCGCCCTTCTTGATGCCGACGCGCAAGCCGAGTTTCGGCGTGTCGGCGTCCTGCATCAGTTCCTGCACGCGGGCAACTGCTGCCGGGGTGACTTTCATGATCTGAAACTTGCTGGCCGATGCCATCGTCCGTTTTCCTTCAGCGCCTTGCGCCTCTGTCATGCGTCCAGGACCAGTATATGGGCATGCCGGCCGGGATGCAAAAGACCTGTCTTAATACCAGTTCAGCGCAACCCGCGCCTCTTCCGACATGCGATCGGGCGTCCAGGGTGGATCGAATACCATCGAGACGGAAACATCACCCACACCAGGTACTGCACCGATGGCATTCTCGACCCAGCCCGGCATCTCGCCGGCGACCGGGCAACCCGGTGCGGTCAAGGTCATGTCGACCTTCACAGAGCGGTCATCCTCGATGTCGACCTTGTAGATGAGGCCAAGTTCATAGATGTCGCAGGGGATTTCCGGGTCGTAGACCGTCTTGAGCGCGGCCACGATGTCATCGGTCAGGCGCGCCAGTTCCTCCTGCGGAATGCCCGCCGCAACTGGCTCGTGCGCCGTCTCCAGTGTTTCAGCGGCCTTCAGGCCGTCCAGCCGCACAGCGGACGTGTCATCCATGGGGGTCCCCTCAGGCAAAGAACTTCTGCGCCTTCAACAAGGCCTCAACCAGCACATCGACTTCCTCGAATGTGTTGTAAAGGCCGAAGCTGGCGCGACAGGTGGAAGTGACGCCATAGCGTGCGAGCAGCGGCTGGGCGCAATGGGTGCCCGCCCGGACAGCGACACCCGAGCGATCAATGATGGTGGCGACATCATGGGCATGGGCGCCCTGCATTTCGAAAGCGATAATTGCGCCCTTGCCGGGTGCGCTGCCAAAGACGCGCAACGAATTGATGCCCGACAGCCGCACCATGGCATAGTCCAGAAGCGCGGCCTCGTGACGGGCGATGTTGTCTCGGCCAAGGCTCTCCATGTAGGTCAGTGCGGCACCGAGCCCGATCGCCTGGACGATCGGAGGCGTGCCGGCCTCGAAGCGATGCGGCGGATTTGCGTAACTGACGATGTCTTCGGTCACCTCGGCAATCATCTCGCCGCCACCGCAGAACGGGCGCATGGCCTTCAGCGCCTCCATCTTGCCGTAGAGCACGCCGATGCCGGTCGGGCCGTAGACCTTGTGGCCGGTGAAGACATAGAAGTCGCAGTCGATGTCGCGCACGTCGACCGGCATGTGCACGGCGGCCTGGCTGCCGTCGACCAGCACCTTGATGCCGCGCGCATGGGCAATCCGGCAGATCTCCTTCACCGGCACCACGGTGCCCAGCACGTTGGACATGTGGGTGATGGCAACCAGCTTGGTCCGGTCCGTCAGCGCAGCCTCGAAGGCGTCGAGGTCAAAGGAGCCGTCCTCGCGCACATAGACCCATTTCAGCACCGCGCCATTGCGCTCTCTGTGGAAGTGCCAGGGCACGATGTTGGAGTGGTGCTCCATGATCGACAGGACAATCTCGTCGCCCGGCCCGAAGGTCTCCGGCCCGAGGCCGTAGGAAACCAGATTGATGGCCTCGGTGGTCGAGCGGGTGAAGATGATCTCGTCGCCGCTGCCGGCGTTCAGGAAGCGGCGAACGGTCTCGCGGGCAGCCTCATACGCTTCAGTCGCGGCATTTGAAAGAAAGTGCAAGCCACGGTGAACATTGGCATATTCACTGGAATACGCCTTCACCATCGCGTCGATCACGGCCTGTGGCTTCTGGGCCGAGGCGCCGTTGTCGAGATACACCAGCGGCTTGCCATAGACCTGCCGCGACAGGATCGGGAAATCCTTGCGGATGGTCTCGACATCATAGGCCTTGTCGAGTGTTGCCGTCGCGACCGTCATGCCGCCTGCTCCAGGGTTCTTGTGGGGCCAGCTCATAGTGCCAGCCCCCGCCCCGGCCGTCTGCCGGGAGCGGATATCGTTTCAGCCAACCTGTCCCGACCGGATGCCGGGACGGGCGATTGCGGCGCTTCAGGCGACTGCGAGCCAGTCGCGCACGCGCTGTTCCAGAACGTCTGTCACGTCGTCCTCGCCGAACTCCTCGATGGCTTCCGACAGGAAGGCCATGACCAGGAGGGTGCGGGCTTCGGCTTCCGGAATGCCACGGGCGCGCAGATAGAACAGAAGGTCCTCGTCGATCTGGCCGCAGGTGGCACCATGGGCACAGATAACGTCGTCGGCGAAGATTTCCAGTTCCGGCTTGTTGGCCATTTCCGCGCCTTCAGACAGGAGCAGAGCCTGGGTCATCATCTCGCCATCGGTCTTCTGGGCGTGCTGGGCCACGTTGATGCGGCCCTGATAGACGCCGCGCGCCTCATCGTCGAGCACGGCTTTGAAGAACTCGCGGCTGTTGCAGTGCGGCACGGCATGGTCGACGATCAGGGTCTGGTCGGCGAGCGCCTTGCCGCGCGCCATCGAGACGCCGTAGATCTTGGCTTCCGAGTGCTCACCGGCAAAAGCGACGAACTGCTGGTTGCGGGCGAACTCAGGCCCTGCGATGAAGCCAAGGGTCTTCAGCTCGGCTTCCGCGCCAAGACGCGACAGGGTGGTGGCAAGCACGACGCCGGCCGCTTCGCGGGTCAGAAGACGGGTCGAGGCAAGCTTGGCCTTGTCGGCAACAACGTAGTCGAAAACGGCGTTGATCTCCCCTGCCCCTGCGTTACCAGCGAAGGTCTCGATCAGACGCAGCTGCGCGCCCTCAGCCAGCTCGACGCGGCAGCGGGTGACCTGTGCCCCTTCGCTGACGGCGATCTGGATCAGCTCGACCGGCTTTGCGATCTCGGCACCCGCCTTCACGGACAGCACGACGCCGCCCTGGACGAAGGCGGTGTTGAGCGCCAGCACGCCATCTGACCCGGCCGACTTCGGCTGGGCCAGCAGCGCAGCGCCGCCTTCACCGGCCAGGGCCGTGCTGAAATCCGTGACGCTGGCGCCTTCAGCGGCCAGCGCCGCCACATCGCTGAGCCCCGGCAGGAAACTGCCGTTGGCGATGACAATGCGGAAGCGGTCGAGGTCGCCCAGGAGACCGGCCGACGCGAGCGCCGCCTTGGCCTCGGCCTCGGAGACAGCGGCGGCAAGCGGGGCAGCCGCCTTCAGGAAGGCGCGCAGGTCCGAGTACTTGTACTCCTCGACCCGGCGGTGCGGCAGGCCCTTGGCCCGGAGCTGCGCGGCGGCCTGCGCTCGCAGCGCTGCCACCGGCGCGGACCCGGCAAGACCCGCCTGCGCGGCGTCGAACCGGTCCAGAAGACCGGTTTCTGCCTGCGTCAGAGTGATCGGTGTGGTCACGTTCATCTCTCCGGCCCCGCTCAGGCTGCTTCGCCGACGTAGTCAGCGTAGCCGTTCTTTTCCAGCTCCAGCGCCAGCTCCTTGCCGCCGGTCTTGACGATCCGGCCCTTCGACAGGACATGGACGACGTCAGGCACGATGTGGTCGAGCAGACGCTGGTAGTGGGTGATGACGATCATCGAGCGCTCCGGCGAGCGCAGCTTGTTGACGCCTTCCGAAACAATGCGCAGGGCGTCGATGTCGAGGCCGGAGTCCGTCTCGTCGAGGACGCAGAGCTTGGGCTGCAGCAGCGCCATCTGCAGGATTTCCGAGCGCTTCTTCTCGCCGCCGGAGAAGCCGACGTTGAGCGGACGCTTCAGCATGTCCATGGTGACGTTAAGGTCAGCGGCCTTGGACTTGACCAGCTTCAGGAAGTCCGGGATCGACAGCTCGGCCTCGCCGCGCGCCTTGCGCTGAGCGTTGAGGGCCGTCTTCAGGAATTCCATCGTGGCAACGCCCGGGATCTCGATCGGATACTGGAAGGCCAGGAACACGCCGGCAGCGGCGCGGGCATCGGCTTCCATGTCCAAAAGGTTCTCGCCGTTGAACAGGATCTCGCCTTCGGTGACTTCATAGTCTTCCTTGCCGGCGAGGATGTAGGACAGGGTGGACTTGCCCGACCCGTTCGGCCCCATGATGGCATGGATCTCGCCCGGGTTCACAGTCAGGTTGATGCCGCGCAGGATCTCGGTGCCGTCTTCGGCGATGCGGGCGTGCAGGTTCTTGATCTCAAGCATATCTATCTCGCTCGTCTGGTCTCTTCGCAGTTCGACAACTGCTGCAAATCGTTTGATGTCATTCAACTATTCGGACGGAACAAACCGCTGCGTGACTTCAATTGATCCGACAATGTTTGCGTTGAACTCTCCAAGCTCTTCAGCGGGTACCCAGAGTTCTTCATGTTGACGCCCTCCTACGATCTTCCGTTCAAAACGGGAAATGTAGTTGGCATCGACATCGAACCTGGTGACGTACCCATGCTTTGAACCTGTCACCGTGTTCCATTCGCGCGCAATTTGCGCGGCGTAGTCTTCGTTCGTGACCGGATAGAAGATCGGCTGATCGGGAAGCCTGGGAGGGAATGCCCTCCAACCGCTCTGTTCGATCAGCTTCAGTTCTTCCAGTCCCACCGGTCGGTAAAGCGTTACCGTCTTCGGCATGGAATTGTCCCTCGCGGTTTGTCGGACATCATGTAGACGCAGCCTGACATGTGGCCTTCCCGTTGCCGCCGCAGATCCCCGGGACAAGCCCGAGGATGACGAGCGGAGAGCTTTTAGCCGACCGAGCCTTCAAGGCTGATCGAGATCAGCTTCTGGGCTTCGACGGCGAATTCCATCGGCAGCTGCTGGATCACGTCCTTGACGAAGCCATTGACGATCAGGGCGACGGCCTCTTCCTGCGACAGGCCGCGGGCCATGCAGTAGAACATCTGGTCGTCCGAGATCTTCGAGGTGGTGGCCTCGTGCTCGAACTGGGCCGAGGCGTTCTTTGCCTCGATATAGGGCACCGTGTGTGCGCCGCAGTCCTGGCCGATCAGCAAGCTGTCGCACTGGGTGAAGTTGCGCGCATTCGAGGCCTTGCGGTGCGCCGAGACGAGACCACGATAGGTGTTCTGCGACTTGCCGGCGGAAATGCCCTTGGAGATGATGCGGCTCGACGTGTTCTTGCCGAGATGGATCATCTTGGTGCCGCTGTCGACCTGCTGGTGACCGTTGGAAACGGCGATCGAGTAGAACTCGCCGCGCGAATTGTCGCCGCGCAGGATGCAGGACGGGTACTTCCAGGTGATGGCCGAGCCGGTTTCCACCTGGGTCCAGGAGATCTTGGAGTTCTTGCCACGGCAGTCGCCACGCTTGGTGACGAAGTTGTAGATGCCGCCCTTGCCGTCCTTGTCGCCGGGGAACCAGTTCTGGACGGTGGAATACTTGATCTCGGCGTCATCGAGGGCGATCAACTCGACCACGGCGGCATGCAGCTGGTTTTCGTCCCGCTGCGGTGCGGTGCAGCCTTCGAGATAAGACACATAGGCGCCCTTCTCGGCGATGATCAGCGTGCGCTCGAACTGGCCGGTGTTCTTCTCGTTGATGCGGAAATAGGTCGACAGTTCCATCGGGCAGCGCACACCCTCCGGGATGTAGACGAAGGAGCCATCCGAGAACACGGCGGAATTCAGCGTGGCGTAGTAGTTATCCGTGACCGGAACCACCGAGCCGAGATACTTGCGGACCAGGTCCGGGTACTCGCGCAGGGCCTCGGAGATGGAACAGAAGATGACGCCGGCCTTCTTCAGCTCGTCCTTGAAGGTGGTGACGACGGAGACGCTGTCGAACACGGCATCGACGGCGACGCGGTTCTTCGGCTCGACGCCGGCCAGGATTTCCTGCTCGCGCAGCGGGATGCCGAGCTTTTCATAGGTCCGCAGCAGTTCCGGATCGACCTCGTCGAGGCTCATCGGGCCGGCAACGCTCTTCGGCGCGGCCCAGTAGTAGAGATCCTGCAGGTCGATCGGCGGATAGTCGACGCGGGCCCAGGTCGGCTCGGTCATGGTCTGGAACCGGCGCAGCGCATCGAGGCGCCATTCGGTCATCCACTCCGGCTCGTCCTTCTTCGCCGACAGGAAGCGGACGGTATCCTCGCTGAGGCCGCGCGCACCCGTTTCCGACTCGATATCGGTGACGAAGCCATACTTGTACTGGTCGACGTCAATCGCCTTTACCCGGTCGATTGTTTCCTGCACAGCGGGCATTGTCTTCAACTCCATGCTACCGGCTTCAAGGGCCGGTTCGTCTGGTTTTGCCGCAGTCTGCGGCGCTTTTTTTGCCGGTTTGCGCCAGGCAAACCGAAGGTCAGGGATCTGCCGCCGGACTTGCATCCAGGGCGGCAGTGGCATGGGAACGGAGCCGGCCTCAGGCCGCCCGGTCCACCGCAGCCGGATTGACCCGGCGTGCGACCTCTCCCCAGATGTCAAGAAACCGGGCCACATCGGCCTCGGTCGTGGTCCAGCCGAGGCTGACCCGAATGGCGCAGCGCGCCAAATCTTCATTCACGCCCATGGCGGCAAGCACATGCGACACGCCAACCTTGCCCGACGAACAGGCTGAGCCCGACGACACGGCGGCGCCCTTGAGATCGCAGGCGATCAGCGCCAGTTCAGCCGGCACATCCGGAACCGCAAAGCAGGTCGTATTGACGAGGCGTTCCGCAGCCGCCGAAAAGATCACGGCTGACTTACATATATCGCGCAGGCCAAGTTCGAGAAGGTTGCGCAGGCGCAAAAGCTCCGCCGTTTCTGCATGGCAGTCAGCGATGTCACGCGCAGCTGCTCCGAAGCCGGCAATGGCAGCGACATTTTCTGTCCCAGCCCGTCGGTGATGTTCCTGGCCACCACCGACCAGAAGCGCTGCCGGCGCGACGGCGGATGAGGAAAGCACCAAGGCACCGATGCCCTGCGGTCCACCCAACTTGTGTGCAGACAGGCTGATGGCATGGGCCTGCCAAGCCTTCGGGGCCAGCGGCATCCGGCCAGCCGCCTGGACAGCGTCGACATGGAACAGACCGCTGCAGGCAGCAACGCGGTCGCCGATCTCGGCCAGCGGCTGGATGATCCCGGTTTCGTTGTTCGCGGCCATGACGCTGACCAAAGCCGGGCCACCCTCGGCCAGAAGCTGGTCAAGATGGTCAAGCCGGATGCGACCGTCGGCATCGACCTCGATCACGCGGATCTGGCGCGGCGAAAAGCGACCACCGGACCGGACGCTCGGATGTTCCACAGCGGAGATCAACAAACGTTCGGGATAGATCGGCCCCTCCGCTCCGGCCCAGGCGGGCGACAGCGCAAGGGCGTTGGCTTCCGTCGCACCACTGGTGAAGATCACCGAACGCGCCTTTACACCACAGAAGCCGGCGATATCCTCCCGCGCGCCCTCGACAAGGCCGCGCGCACGACGCCCGTCCGCATGAACGGACGACGGGTTGCCGGTCAGGTCCAGGGCCGCAAGCATGGCCGAACGCGCCTGCGGCCTGAGCGGCGCAGAGGCATTGTGGTCCAGATACAGGCGGTGTGCAGCGGTGGTCATTGCCGTTTGCCAAAGATCCGAGCAGGAGTGTTCAGGGCTAGGCGACCGGATCGCGACCAAATTACGTCAACGGCAACGGAAAACTTGATCTTCCCTGCCGTGATGATGATAAGTGCGCCGAGCGCTCGAACGCGGACCGCGAGGCAAGTCTGCCTACCGGTCCGAGTTTGAACCATTCTAAAGAAGGTTCTAGAAACTCGGAACCCGAAAGTCAAGTTTAGACCTCCGGGATTTCACGTATCTTGGACCCGCATCGAACCGGATCTGGCTCCGGGAAAACTCAAAAGGACATCGCGCTTCATGCCCGAGGTGATCTTCAACGGCCCGGCCGGACGACTGGAAGGCCGTTTCCATCCCGCCAAGCGGCGGAATGCGCCGATCGCTCTGGTGCTGCACCTGCATCCGCAGTTCGGCGGCACCATGAACAACCAGATCGTCTACCAGCTCTATTACATGTTCGCGCAGCGGGGATTCGCTGTGCTGCGCTTCAACTTCCGCGGTGTCGGCCGGTCGCAGGGGTCATTTGATCACGGACAGGGTGAACTGTCGGATGCTGCTGCCGCGCTGGACTGGGTGCAGACCGTGCATCCCGACGCCCGCGCGTGCTGGATCGCCGGGTTTTCGTTTGGCGCCTGGATCGGCATGCAGCTGCTGATGCGGCGCCCGGAAGTGGAAGGCTTCATTTCGGTTGCCCCTCCGGCGAACCTGCATGACTTCTCGTTCCTCGCCCCCTGCCCGTCTTCGGGTCTCATTGTCCATGGCGACAATGACAAGGTGGTGCCGCAGAAGGATGTGCAGAACCTCGTCGACAAGCTGAAGACGCAGAAGGGCATCATCATCGACCACGAGACGATCCCAGGCGCGAACCACTTCTTCGAAAACAGCATCGACGACCTGATGCTGCGCTGCGGCACCTATCTCGACAAGCGCCTCGGCCTCGATACGCCACCTCTGATTCCGGCCCTGCCGGCAAGCGAAGATTGATCGGTCCATCGACCTGAAAATGCCAAAGGCCCGCTCACGCGGGCCCCAAACTGCTGACAAACCTCGACCTCAGCCTCGTCAACCCGGCCAAGCGCAGCGCCGAGCCGGGACCGGAGAGTCGGGGCCTCTATGGTTCAATCAGCTAACCGGGAGAGACCTAGGCTCTCCGGTCCCGGATCTCCGCTTCGCTGCGTCCGGGATGACAAAAGAGGGTTTGTCATCAGTCTAAGCCCGCCAAACGGCGGGCTTTTCACATTTCGGGTGGCTGGCGCTTACTGGCCCGGCGTCCACGCGTCATAGTCGCCGGTCACTTCCGGGCGCTTGTTTTCTGTGAGGATCGAGCCCTGCGGGCGATAGGCCAGCGGCGTTCCGGTGCGGTTCTGCTGATGCGGGGCCTGCCAGGACTTGGCATGGTAGGTTTCATCGACAGGGGCAACGTCAACGCGGTGATGCATCCAGCCATGCCAGCCAGGAGGAATGGTCGAGGCTTCCGCGAGGCCGTTATAGATGACCCAGCGCTTCTTGCCGCCACGCTCACGGTAGTACTTGTTGCCGAATTCGTCCGCGCCGACATACTCACCCTTGCGCCAGGTGAAGAAGCGGGTGCCCATGGTCTGGCCGTTCCACCAGGTGAAAAGCTCGAGCAGAAGCTGCTTCATGATCTGCGCTCTCCTGCCGGATGTCCGGCATTTGTCAAAGGCCGGAGACCCGGCGTTGCGGATGACGGCCAGACTACCCCAGCCTGCGCCAAATTTGCGCGGAATATGACGGGAGTTTCTGCCCCTGTCCAGCGGCTTGGGGACGACCGGGCCAAGTGCCACATCCGGATGACACGACGAGCGTGGGTGCCGGGCCGCGATGGTCTCGGGCCGGCTCAGGCGTCTGCCTTTGCCTGCTTCAGTGCGGCAAATGCTTCCAGTTTTGCTGCCTTGATGCGGCGGGCAGCGGGTGTCTCGACCTTGACAGGGCGCTTGACCGGGCTGATCGGTCCAGTGGCCGGGATTGTGGCAACCGGTCGCGCCACCGGCTGGCGAACGGGTTGCCGCGCCTTGGGCGAATCAGTCTGCTGTTGCAGATCAGCGTTGAACACCAGTTCCACCGCTTCCAACGCTTCCTGATACTTGCGCGTGGCACGCTCGTGATAGGCCCGGGCGCTGTCGAGCGTCTGCAGTTTCCCTGCCTGGGCATCGAGCAAGTCGCCGACCCCGTCCAGAGTATAGAAGCCATGGCGATCCGGAACGAACTCACGGCTGTCGTTCAAAAGCCAGCGCAGCCGCGAATAGAGCATAGAAGGCGATACGGGCTTCACCAGGAGATGATGCGCGCCTGCACGCAAGGCCTTGTCGACGAGGGCCCGCGTGCCATGAGCCGTGATGAACAGCAACGGCACGAAGCACAAGGGCGCCATGTTCTTGTGCCGGATCAGCCGCAGCAGCTGGTAGCCGCTGGCCGGTTCCATCTTCCAGTCAGCAAGAATGAGATTGGGCGGCTCGGTCAGCATCGCCTCAAGCGCCGAATCAACCGTATCGAAGACGCGGACGCGCTCCACCTTGAAGCTGAGCAGGATGGACCTGAGGATCGCCTGCATCTGGCGCGAGTCCTCGACGATGACCACGTCGAGCGCTTCCAGCGGCAAGCCATAGGCAGCATGATGATATTTCATTTGCGCTTGCGGGCCCCCAACACAGACCGAGGCCCTACCCATCGCATGGCGGCACTTAAACCGCGTTCAATTGCGCCGCACGGGTTTTCGTCAAATTGTCACCAAAACGGATGAAGCTGGCACCGCCGGTCAACAGCGGCGCCGAAGCCCCTGATCCGGCTGCAAAACCGGTTCGTCGGGCAGCTTGCCGAGAGTTGTCCACCAAACTCCCCGATTTCCACAGCCACCACAATATTTAGATTGGATGGCTGGCTAACACACAACCGATAGCCCTTGGCAGCTTGACGGTAACGAACGATTCACACTAATGTCGCAAACATAGGGTGTGCGTAACCGGGGCCGGATTTTCTCCTGCCCCCCTCCAGTAACAAGTTGATATGGCGTCATCGCCCGGTCGAGACCTGACCAGGCGGATCAGCCATGTTTGCCGTGTTATCCGGCCTGCCCGGACTGGAAAATGCCGCAGGGGCAAGATCCCCTACGGACGGCTGCTGACTTTGGCTGCAGCCGGGATGAACAACTGGCAGGCCCCGCAACAAGACCGGGGCCCGATGAAACAGGGCGGCGACAGGTCACCGCCTGGAAGCGTATGCTGTCCAGGCTCGGTTTCTGTTTGCCTCGATGGACGTCTGCGGGCGTCCCATATGGCGTAGCGAAGGGGGCATGGGAATGCGGATTGAGCGGCGTTACACCAGGGACGGGCAGTCACCCTACGCTGACATCGAGTTCACGACGACCACGAGCGAGATCCGCAATCCGGATGGCTCCATCGTCTTCCGCCTGGAAAACATTGAGGTTCCGGCGCAGTTTTCGCAGGTTGCTGCCGACATCCTGGCGCAGAAGTATTTCCGCAAGGCCGGGGTCCCCGCGCGCCTGAAAGCTGTCGAAGAAAACACCGTTCCGTCCTGGCTGTGGCGCCAGGAAGCCGACATGGCGGCGCTCGCCGGCCTGCCCGAGAAGGAGCGCTTCGGCTCGGAGACCGACGCCCGCCAGGTTTTCGACCGTCTCGCCGGCACCTGGACCTACTGGGGCTGGAAGGGCGGCTATTTCGACAGCGAAGCCGACGCCCGCGCCTTCTTTGACGAACTGCGCTTCATGCTGGCGACCCAGAAGGTGGCGCCGAACAGCCCGCAGTGGTTCAACACCGGCCTGCACTGGGCCTATGGCATCGATGGTCCCGGCCAGGGCCACTATTACGTCGATTTCCAGACCGGCGAGCTGACCCGGTCGACCTCGGCCTATGAACACCCGCAGCCGCATGCCTGCTTCATCCAGTCGGTCGAGGACGATCTCGTCAACGAGGGCGGCATCATGGACCTGTGGGTGCGCGAGGCGCGCCTGTTCAAGTATGGCTCCGGCACAGGTTCCAACTTCTCGCGCCTGCGCGGTGAAGGCGAGAAGCTGTCCGGCGGCGGCCGCTCGTCCGGCCTGATGAGCTTCCTCAAGATCGGTGACCGGGCAGCCGGTGCCATCAAGTCCGGCGGCACCACGCGCCGCGCGGCCAAGATGGTCGTGGTCGATGTCGACCATCCGGACATCGAGGACTACATCTCCTGGAAGGTGAAGGAAGAGCAGAAGGTGGCCGCGCTCGTCACCGGCTCCAAGATCTGCCAGAAGCACCTGACCGCGATCATGAAGGCCTGCGTCAACTGCGAGGCCGACAATGGCGAGTGCTTTGACCCGGCCAAGAACCCGGCGCTGAAGCGCGAAATCCGCGCCGCCAAGAAGATGATGGTGCCGGAAAACTACATCCGCCGCGTCATCCAGTTCGCGCGCCAGGGCTACACCTCGATCGAATTCCCAGTCTATAACACCGACTGGGACTCGGAAGCCTATCTGACCGTTGCCGGCCAGAACTCCAACAACTCCGTGCGCGTCACCGACGGCTTCCTGAAGGCCGTGGTGGAAGATGGCACCTGGGACCTGACCGCCCGCAAGGACGGCAAGGTGCTGAAGAGCCTGAAGGCACAGGACCTGTGGGAACAGATCGGATATGCCGCCTGGGCCTCGGCCGATCCCGGCATCCAGTACCACACCACCATCAACGACTGGCACACCTGCCCGGCCTCGGGCGAGATCCGCGCATCCAACCCCTGCTCGGAATACATGTTCCTGGACGACACGGCCTGTAACCTTGCGTCGCTGAACCTGTTGCAGTTCCGCCGGCCGGACCGCTCCTTTGATGTGACGAACTACGAGCATGCCGTCCGCCTGTGGACCATCGTGCTGGAAGTCTCGGTGCTGATGGCGCAGTTCCCGTCAAAGGAAATCGCCGAGCGGTCCTACCGCTACCGCACGCTCGGCCTTGGCTATGCCAACATCGGCGGCCTGTTGATGACCGCCGGCATTCCGTATGACAGCGACGAGGGCCGCGCCTTGTGCGGCGCGCTCAGCGCCATCATGACCGGCGTGTGCTATGCCACCTCGGCCGAGATGGCTGGCGAACTCGGCGCCTTCCCGGGCTATGGCGACAACGCCGCCCACATGTTGCGCGTCATGCGCAACCACCGCCGCGCGGCTTACGGCGAGGCAGCCGGCTATGAGCTTCTCTCCACCAACCCGGTGCCGCTGGACCACGCGAACTGCCCGGACCAGACGCTGATCGAGCGGGCAAAGCTGGCCTGGGACCGCGCCCTTGAACTTGGCGAGAAGCACGGCTACCGCAACGCCCAGACGACCGTGATTGCCCCCACCGGCACCATCGGCCTTGTCATGGACTGCGACACCACCGGCATCGAACCGGACTTCGCCCTGGTGAAGTTCAAGAAGCTGGCCGGCGGCGGCTACTTCAAGATCATCAACGGCGCCGTGCCGGAAGCGCTCGAAGTGCTCGGCTACCGCGCCAGCGAGATCGCCGAGATCGAGGCCTATGCGGTCGGTCACGGCTCGCTGGACCAGGCGCCCGGCATCCACCCGGCAGCGCTGAAGGCCAAGGGCTTCTCCGACGAGAGCATCGCCAAGCTGAAGGGCTCGCTGAAGTCGGCCTTCGACATCAAGTTCGTCTTCAACCGCTGGACGCTCGGCGACGAGCAGATGGCCGCGCTCGGCGTCTCGGGCGAGCAGATGAACGACCCGGCCTTCGAACTCCTCGCCTTCCTCGGCTTCTCCAAGGCCGAGATCGAGGCTGCCAACACCCATGTCTGCGGGGCCATGACGCTGGAAGGCGCGCCGTTCCTGAAGAAGGAACACTATGCCGTCTTCGACTGCGCCAACCCCTGCGGCAAGATCGGCAAGCGCTACTTGTCGGTGGAAAGCCACATCCGCATGATGGCGGCGGCCCAGCCGTTCATTTCCGGCGCGATCTCCAAGACGATCAACATGCCGAATGACGCCACTGTCGAGGACGCCAAGGAAGCCTACATGCTGTCCTGGCGCCTCGCCCTCAAGGCCAATGCGCTGTACCGCGACGGATCGAAGCTGAGCCAGCCGCTGAATTCGCAGCTGATCGCCGACGAGGACGAGGACGCGGAAGAGGCTGCCGAGGCCATCGCCGCCAAGCCGATGGCCGCCAAGGCGGAAGTCATCGCCGAGCGCATCGTCGAGCGGATCATCGAGCGCACCATCCGCTCGCGCGAAAAGATGCCGGACCGGCGCAAGGGCTACACCCAGAAGGCCCGCGTCGGCGGCCACAAGGTGTATCTGACCACCGGCGAATACCAGGATGGCCGCCTCGGCGAGATCTTCATCGACATGCACAAGGAAGGCGCCGCCTTCCGCTCCCTGATGAACAACTTCGCCATCGCCATCTCGCTCGGCCTGCAATATGGCGTGCCGCTGGAGGAATATGTCGACGCCTTCACCTTCACCCGGTTCGAGCCGGCGGGCATGGTGCAGGGCAACGAGGCGATCAAGAACGCGACCTCGATCCTCGACTACATCTTCCGCGAGCTGGCCGTGTCCTATCTCGGCCGTCATGACCTGGCCCATGTTGCCCCCGAGGCCATCGGCAACACGGCCATGAGCGCGGGCCCGAACGAGGGCCGGGGCAGCGAACCGGGCGTCGTCTCACATGGTCTCGTGCGCGGCCAGACCGAACGCTTCCGCCTGGTCTCGGCCAGCGGCGAGCCGGCCGGCTCCCTCACCGTTGCCCCGGTGAAGGCGGCCACCCAGCCGGTTGCCCAGACCTCGGCCGTCGCCACCGCCTTTGCCCGCTCGGGCAACACGGAAGTGGCCCTGAAACTGGAAACCGCCCCTGCCCCGCAGGCCGCCCCCTCCTCCGCAGCCGAGCGCATCGCCCAGGCCCGGATGAAGGGCTATGAAGGCGAAAGCTGCTCGGAATGCGGCAACTTCACCATGGTCCGCAACGGCACCTGCCTGAAATGCGACACCTGTGGCTCGACGAGTGGGTGTAGTTGAGGGGATGACGTGATCCTGAGCCGCCCCGGCTGAAACGGTCAGCGGGCGGTTTGGGGGAGTTTTGGAAACGTAAACGAACCTGCCCAATCGCTAGACAGCAGGGAGATGCAACACGAAAACAAAAAACATGCCGCTTGGCACTGATGGTTTTCAATAGAACGAAAGGTGAGTAAATGCTAAAGAAGCCGACTGTTTTTCCTCTACGCCCTCAGACGACGACAATAACCCAACCAAGTCGTGTTGAGGCGAACAGGGACCTCTCCTCGTCGAACCTGCTGTCTGCTCTGCAGGCAAAGCCACAGCGTCCCGCCGGATCAGGCACGAACGCTCAGGCGTCTACAAATAACCCGAGTGCGGGAGAGCGTATCCGCTGATGGAGTGGCTTGCCGACCTCGCAACCGTAGCGGCCACTATTTTGGCAGCGTTTGGCCTGATCTGTAGTGCTCGTTCCGGCATGCTTCAAGCACGGTCGAACGACCTCAACTCTCTACTTCAGGTCACAAACCAACTACGTGAAGCGGAAGCACGTTTACTAGAGTGCGAGTCGAACTCGATTAAATACAGTGCGGAATTTGTAAACTATCTCAACCTTCTAGAAACATTCGCTACAGCGGTGAATGGAAAATTGTTTGGGAAGGCAACTCTCAAGATCGCAAGAAGTCGCCTTGTAAATGATATCGCAATACTAATGGCGGACGCCGGATCGCGCGCTGAAATCGAGAAGGCAGTAACATCAAGTTCTACTTTCCGCGAGTTGGTTCAGTTCGAGAAAAAGCACCGCCGACAAGTTGAACTTGTTAAAAAATGTATTCAGGACTTAACTGACTCCAATGCCGAACTAGTATGAAAAGCCGAGAGAGGCTGGGAATATTTCGCAAACTCCCATTTTGTTAATGATTCGCGACAATCGACTGACTAGACTTTTAGCTAATACTAGCCGACATAGATTCACGAACAAGACTCGAGAGCCATACTCGGCACATGTAAGACGATCGACTGGCAAGATTGTCTTCCAAGGCTGACAAACAAGATAGCGGTAGAGCGTGAGATCGTTTACTTGACAGAACCCCTAAGAATAGCGACCGAAATATCCGCGACAATTTTGACCACATAAAAACTGGACCGAAAAAGCTCAATCACTATAAGTCATTTCGGTATCTCATCAATCGTGCTCTCCCTGTGATCCAGGGAGAAGGAGAACGAGAGCCCGGGGTTGATGAGCCGGAGACTTGCAGTGCAATCCTTTGCTACTTTCGCTTTCGGATCCCAGCTCGAAGGCTGGATATCGGGCGGAGGGGCTTGAGGACGCGGAACAGGCCGGCTCTTGCTTGTGGCCTGAGCCGGGGCGGCGCGAGTGAGTGGGAGCACGCCTAATAGAACTCCGCGCTGTCCCGGCCCTGTGCCGGGACCCGTCAGGAACGCACACCCGCCAATCTCGTCGCTCCTGCGCAGGCAGGAGCCTAGTAATCGAGGCGGGTGGTGTGTGGCGGGGATCGGAATTTCTGCAACAAGCGATAGTGGTTCCTAGGCTCCTGCCTTCGCAGGAGCGACGATGGGGTTTGGGCTTGAGGACAAGGAACAGGCCCCGGCTCAAGGCCGGGGCGGCGCGGTGGGTGGGTGCACGCCCCCCCAATCAAACCCTTCGCGCTGTCCCGGCCCTGTGCCGGGACCTGTCAAGGACGCACAAACGCCGGTCTCGTCGCTCCTGCGAAGGCAGGAGCCCAGTAAACGGGGCGGGTGGTGTGTGGCGGGGATCTGAATTTCTGCAACTCAGGCCAGTGGTTACTGGGCTCCTGCCTGCGCAGGAGCGACGAGGGGGGTTGGGCTTGAGGACACGGAACCGGCCCCGGCGCTTGTTTGCGATCCGGGGCGGGGCGGTGGGTGGGCATCCACCTTCCAACCCTGAAAGTTTCAAGGTCCAATCCCCGCAAGGGCGGGATCGTCGGGCAGTGTGGGGTCATGAAGCAGCAAGACCCAAACGGTCTGGCTGACGACAGGAGACCCGAGATGCGTGACGCGACAGACATTCACCCGATGCCCCAAACCCGCCCGGCACAGGAGAAGCCAGCCGGCCAGAGCCTTGAGCGGGTGATCCAGGACAGGGCGGCGGTGGATCCGGGGTTCCGGGCAGCGCTGGTGGCCGATCCGCTGGCGGCGATTGCCGAGGCGTTCCGGCTGGCGCCAGCGCCGGGGCTGAAGCTTCGGGTGGTCGAGGAGCAGCCGGGCGAAGTGGTGCTGGTGCTGCCGCGAGAAACGGCCGAGGCGGATGAACTCAGCGAGGCGGAACTGGCGCAGGCTTCCGGCGGCACTGCCGTCAACGGCCAGATCACCGATGCGGTTGCCTGGGCCAACACCAAGATCCCGGGCGGATATCCCATTGCCATCGGCAACGTGTTCCTGCGGCCGGGCCGTCCGTTCTTTCCATTCTGATATCCGGACGCTGGAGCCATTCCCGGTCCTGTCACTATTCCCGGAGGAAGAGCCAAACATGAGTGATGAAGTGAGCTGGAACCGCGCTGATGTCGAGGATGTCATCCGCACGCAGGCGGAGAAGGACGCCACCTTTCGCGCCAGGCTGATCGCGGATCCGCGCGGGGCCATCGCCGAGCTGTTCCGCGCTGAGCCCAAGGCTGACCTCACCTTTACCGTGGTCGAGGAACAGCCGGGCGAAGTGGTGCTGGTGCTGCCGGCTGCAAAGGACGAACTGTCGCTGGACGAGCTGGACCAGGCCTCGGGCGGGGCAACCTATACGATCCGGTTCGAGAACCGGACGACGCCGGGCGGCTGGGTGTTCCAGAAGCCGGGACATTCCGGGTTCGGCTCCAGCATCGCCTGGCAAACCCTGCCAGGTGGGACGTCGTCACCGGTCCCGCCCTTCAGTTGGTGGATCTAGGCCGAGATGGCCGAAACAAAGCCCGGCTGTGCGTAAGGGCGGCGGAACAGCGAAGCGTCGCCGGGCTTAACGGTCTGGAAAGGGAATCCCGGCAGGGTTAAACCCAAATGTCTCGGCCGAGGAGCCAGCCGATGATGATCCTGAACAGCCTCAAGACCGCAGTGAGCTTTGCCGGAGGGGGCCTGACCCGCGCCACTGGCAGCAGCGGCGGGCTGTCGGGCGCGGGCGCACGGTCGACCGGTCCCCTGCCCGGCCTGACCCTCAGCGACGAGCTGGTCGAGGACATCAAGAAAAGCGTCGAGACCAGCCAGGGCCTGCAACGTTCCATGGAATCGGCCCGCGATGGAGCCCGGCGCGACAAGGTTGCCCGTGTGCAGGAAAAAGTCGCACAGCTTAAGGAACGCATCCGCTTTGCCTCGCCGCAACAGGCGAAAGCGCTGATGAAAGAGCTGAAGCAGCTCGCCAAGGAGTTCAAGGGCGCAGCGAAGGAGCTTGGCAGCGAAGCCCAGTCCCTCACCTCCCCCGCCGCCGCCGGATCCGGACTGATCCAGCCCGACGGCAGCGCCGCGACCGCCGAGATGCTGGCCGGGGAGCCACGGGTGAACCAGACCGCTTCGGCAAGCCAGACCGATGCTGGCCGCACGACCGACCCCGCCCGAACCACCGATACAGAAGATCCCGAGGGTGCGGATGCACCGGATCCGCAGGCCGACGTGCAACAGGACCTGCGCAAGGCGGTGCTGTCCTATGTCAGCGAGCAGATGCGCGAGGAAATCATGGTTGCCGGCAGCCGGGCCGAGGCGATGAAGCTGGAACGGGACGAGTTTGAAGAGATCGGCAAGGAAATCAAGTTCCTCGCCGGACAGATCGACCTCCTGCACAAGCTCGGCAAGGGCGACGGGGATGACAAGATCCGCCGCGACCGAAAAGGCGTGCTGGATGCCCTGGAAGATGGCATCGACACGCTGAATGATCCGAAGGTCATCCGGGCGATTGATGGCGCCATCGCGGCCAGATCGGCCCTGGGGACACAGCCGGATGCCCTCTCGGAGCCGGTGACGGCCAACGTCTCGCCCCAGCTGGGAAGCCTTGCCTACAGCCTGCAGACGACCGCGTCGCTGACCGCTCCTGCGGCGGGCCGAGTGGCCTGACCAGCAGCCTCAGGCCTTCCGGCCCTCGTCCCTGCCCGGCAATCCACCTCTCCGAGATTCGTGAAATATCGTTAACGCCAGCACGCCCAAGCGCGCACAAGGGCTTATCGGATCACAACCGCCATACACGCAGATTTCGCAACCGGATCTCCCGCTTGGCGCGCATTCGTTACACTTGCAATGATTGTCATCAGTTAACAAAAGATTAACACTCCCCTGCGGCGGCACCGAATCCTGACCCGGGCCAGGTTATGCGTGAGGGGTAAACCATGCGGATCCAGCGTCATTTCACCCGCGCGGGAAACTGCGCCTACAGCGACATCAGCTTCAGGACCCATACCAGTGACATGCGCAGCCCGGACGGGCGGGTGCTGTCACGCATGGACGGCATCGAGGTTCCGGCCCAGTTCTCACAAGTGGCGGCCGATGTCTTGTGCCAGAAATACCTGCGCCGGCGCGGCGTCCCGGCCCGGCTGGTGAAGGTGGCCGAGGACGGGGTGCCCGAATGGCTGCAACGCAGCGTCGCCGATGAGGCCGCGCTGGCCGACCTGCCGGAGAGCCTGCGCTATGGCAGCGAAACATCGGCCCGCCAGGCCTTCGACCGGCTCACTGGGGCCTGGACCTACTGGGGCTGGAAGACCGGAACCTTCGCCAGCGAAGACGATGCACGCGCGTTCCACGACGAGATGCGGGCCATGATGGCGCGGCAGGTGGCCGCGCCCAGTTCGCCGCAATGGTTCAACGCCGGGCTCTACTGGGCCTATGGCATTGCCGGCGAGGCGCAAGGCCACTGGACGATCGACCTTGCCACGGGTGCGCCGGTCCCCTCGGCCAACGCTTATGAACGGCCGCAGGTGCATGCCAGCATCATCCTGTCGGTCGAGGACGATCTGGTGAAGGAAAACGGCATCATGGACCTTTGGGTCCGCGAGGCGCGTCTGTTCAAATACGGGTCCGGCGTCGGCTCGAATTTCTCGCGCCTGCGCGGGGCTGGCGAGCCGCTCGATCATGGCGGCCGTTCCGCAGGGCTCCTGTCGTTTCTGAAAGTGGGCGATGTGGCAGCGGGCAGCCTCCGGACCGGGGCAACCACCCGGGCGGCAGCCAAGATGGTGGTGGTCGACATCGACCATCCGGACATCGAAGCCTTCATCGACTGGAAGGTGCAGGAGGAAGAAAAGGTCGCGGCGCTGGTCGCCGGCTCAAAGCTCGCCAAGCAATGCCTGACACGGCTCGGCGACCTGATCAGCCAGTTGCATGACCGGCATTTTGCCGATGCCGCCTTCAAGCGGGACCTGGACCAGGCATTGGCCGATGCCAGGGCCGCCCTCATTCCCGACAGCTACATCCAGCGCATCCTGCAATATGCAAGGCAGGGCGAGGATGGGCTCGAGATGAAGACCTATGACATCAACTGGGATTCGGAGGCCTATCGCACGGTCGCCGGGCAGAACGCCAACAATTCGGTTCGTCTGCCCGACGCCTTCCTTGAAGCTGTTGATGCGGATGCGCCCTGGCATCTGGCTGGACGGACCGGACCTGGCCATGGCCGCGCGGTCTCGGCCAGGGCGCTGTGGCAGCGGATCACCCGGGCAGCCTGGGCTTCGGCTGATCCGGGGCTCCAGTTCGATACCGCGATCAACGACTGGCACACCTGTCCGAACGGCGGACGGATCAACGGATCCAATTCCTGTTCGGAGTTCATGTTCCTGGACGACAGCGCCTGTGTGCTGGCCTCGCTCAACCTGATGGCCTTCCGCAAGGCCGATGGCTATATCGACATTACGGCCTACCGACACGCGGTGCGGCTGTGGACCATCAGTCTCGACATCTCGACCAGCATGGCGCAGCACCCCTCCCGGGCGGTGGCGTTGAACACCCATGCCTTCCGGCCACTGGGCCTTGGCTATGCCAATCTCGGCGGTCTCCTGATGTCGCTGGGGCTCGGCTATGACAGCGACCGGGCGCGGGCCACGGCGGCTGCGCTCACGGCCATCCTGACCGGAACCGCCTACGCGACCTCGGCGGAGCTTGCCGAACGCCTCGGCGCCTTCCCGGGGCTGGCGAGCAACACGGCGGCCATGGCGCGGGTCCTGCGCAATCACCAGAAGGCGGCCCGCGGGGAAACCTGCCTTGACGCCTATGAGGACCTGTACAAGCTGCCACTGGCGCTGGATCTTGCCTCTCTGGAGGATACCGGCCTCGCAGAGGCGGCCGCCACTGCCTTTGATGCCGCGCTGGTGCAAGGCGCAAAGCACGGGTGGCGCAATGCACAGGTCAGCCTGATCGCGCCGACGGGAACCATCGGCCTTGTCATGGACTGCGCCACGACCGGGATCGAGCCGGACTTTGCCCTGGTGAAGTACAAGACCTTGGCCGGTGGAGGGTTCTTCAAGATCATCAACGCAATGGTCCCGGACGCACTGCGCCAGCTCGGATATCCCGAACATGAGGTTCGCGACATTGTCGCCCATGTGGTGGGGCATGGCACACTGGCCCAGGCGCCAGCAATCAACCTGGCGGCGCTGGCAGCCAAGGGCGTGCCGCAGGACAGCCTCGATGCGCTCGAAGCTGCATTGCCGAGCGCCTCGCATCTGCGCGACGTGCTGACCCCGCTCGTGCTCGGCGCCGAGGCAATGGCTGAGGCGCTCGGATTGACGCCAGAGACGGTGCGCAGGCCGGACTTCGACCTGCCGCAAGCCCTTGGCTTCAGCCGGATGGAACTGGAAGTTGCCAGCGCGCATGCCTGCGGCCTGCAAACCGTCGAGGGCGCGCCGCACCTGCGGCCGGAGCATCTGCCGGTGTTCGATTGCGCGACGGCCTGCGGCCGCAACGGCACGCGCTGGCTGACGATGGAGGCGCATGTGCGGATGATGGCCGCAGCGCAGCCCTTCTTGTCCGGCGCGATCTCCAAAACCGTCAACCTGCCGCGCCAGGCCAGCGTTGCAGACTGCGAGGCGGCCTATCGCCTGGCCTTTGACCTGGGGCTCAAGGCGATTGCGCTCTACCGCGATGGATCCAAGTTGTCACAGCCGCTGTCGGTGAGCGGGTCCCATGCCGATCCGATCGCGGAACTGTTTGTCGCCGCTCCCGAGCGGAGCATCGCAGAGCGGCGGGCCGACCGGGTGGCCTCCGGCTGATCGGAGCAGCGCCAGACCATCCGGCAACCGCCTGCCGACGAATTATGGAACGCTTAACAATTTCCTAACAGCAGGCCGATGCATATGCCCCATGGACGTTGCATCCGGAACTTAAATTTTTCATATTCATATCAATGGCCTGATCGCGAAGGATGAAGTTTCCGCTTGGTCAGATGATGCACCAGCAGACTTTGCTGGGGCTCAGCGCCCTGCTCCGCTCTGGCCAACCCGGGCTTGCCCTTAAGGCGCTTTCGGCCCGGCCGCTGATCAGGCGGCAGCCTCGTCATCCTCACTGGCCGAGCGGATGGTTCCGCCGGCGGTGAGGGCATTGGCGAGATCGATGTAGAGCTTGCCCGGAAGCGGCGGGGCAAAGAGATACCCCTGGGCTGCGGTGACGCCGAGCTCACGCAGGCGCTCGACCTGCTCCATGCGCTCCACGCCTTCGGCGATGATGCCCATGCCGAGATTGTCGGCGAGTTCCACCATGGAATCGACAATGGTGGTCGAGCTGTCATCCGTGCCGAGGGCATCGATGAACATCTTGTCGATCTTGATGATGTCGATGCCGAGCTTCTGCAGATAGGCCATGCCGCCATGGCCGGTGCCCACATCATCAAGGGCAACACGCACGCCGAGGGCCTGCATTTCCGCGATCAGCTTGCGGGCAAGTTCAAGGTCCTGAAGCGGCAGACGCTCGGTAACCTCAACCACGATCTGCTGATACGCAATCGGAGATTTTCCGTATATCTCCTTGATATCCTCTATGATTCTCCGATCATCAAAGTGCCCTGCAAAGAGGTTGATGGAGAGTTTCAGATCCGGGTTCTCGGCATAGAGTTCCCCGACTTCGGTCACAGTCTGCCGCATCAACAGACGGGTCATCTCGAAAATATGGCCTGTTGTCTCGGCATAGGGCATGAACTGGCCGGGCGACACCATGGTGCCATCCAGCCGGCGCCAGCGCATCAGCACCTCGCAGCCGCGCAACCGGCCGGTCTCGATGTCCATGACCGGCTGGTAGTAGGGAATGAATTCCTTGCGCTTGATGGCAGCGATGAACTCGTCATCCGCCTCGCTGTCCGGACGCCAGGAGAACCAGACACCAATACCGATGAAAACCAGGGCGAAGCCGGCGCTGGCCGTCGCCACGATCATCTTCAGATCCTTGACCAGGCTGATCGCAGCCGTGCGCGGGGCCACGACAACGGCTTTGAGCGGGTACCGCGCGGAGGACAGCTCCACCGTGATCGCCTGGTCGGGATCCGCCAGTTCGGAACTGTAGCCGCCCACGGCCATCCAGGGCACGTCATTGCCCAGCCGCAGCTCCGCCCTGCGGAAGGCACGCAGGTATTCCGGACCGGCGTCAATGGCGATCGCGGCGGGGGAAACTTCGGCAAACAGGCGGTTGGAATTGCCAAGGTTCCAGCTGACCACCGCAACATGGGTGCCAAGGAACTGCTGCTCCAGCATGCCGATGCCGACCAGCGGCGCATCAGGACGCAGGGCTGGCAGGATCGCCTCGCCGCCAATCGGACCGTCGGGAACGATGCACATCCGCACACCGTTGTGATCGACAAGGCCAATGCGCTGCAGATAGCCCAGTTCGCTGATGGCGGCGATGAAGATCTGCCGGTCCTCGCGCGAACAGGTGACGGCTGTGTTGCGATGCAATTTCTGCAGAATCGCGACGGCACTGGAAATGGCATTCTCGCCACGGGCAACGTAGCGTTCGGCCATCGCCGTCATTTCCGTGCGGGCATTGGTCAGCGCATAATTGTCGAGGACAAAATTTGCCGCAAGCAAAGGCGCGAGCGCCAGCAAAAGGGACACCCCGACAGCCCGAAGAAAGATCATGTAGCGACGGGACACGGCGCGGCTTACACCTCTGATTGGTCCTTGCGACCTTGCGCCACAGACGTAAACATCGTTTGAACGGCGCGGGTTGAGACTCGCAGAACTATACATGATTTGACGTTTGTCGCTGGGAGATTGGCATGCGTGCCCTGTTCATCGGTCAGTCCTACATAGACATCACCTTCCTCGCGGACGTTCTGCCAACCGGCGACGAGAAGGCCATTGCGCATGATTATTCGGTCAGTTTTGGCGGAAACGCTGTCACGGCCGCCTTCGCCTGCGCCAAGCTCGGTGCCCGGCCGGACCTGTTGTGCTCGCTGGCCGACGACTGGCTGGCGCGGATGTTCCTCGACATGGCGGCGCGCTACGGGATTTCTGTGCATGGGCGCAAAGTGCGCGAATCATCCCTGTCCTTCATCATGCCGAAGGACGGCAAGCGCGCCATCGTGCGCTGCCGCGACAACGACTTCCTGCACCCCTTCCCGCCCCTCACCCTGACAGGCTGTGAGGCGCTGCATCTGGACGGACACATGCCTGATGCCGCCCTCTACTACGCCAAGGCCTGCCGGGACGCCGGCATCCTGACCTCGCTCGATGGCGGGGCCGTGCGAGAGAACACCAGCGAGCTTCTGGGCTTCATTGATGTGGCGATTGTGTCCGAACGGTTCTGCGAGCAGCTGAACCTTTCCGTGCCGGCGACGCTGGATTATCTGAAGGCCAAGGGCTGCCCGGTCGGCGGCGTGACGGTCGGCGAGCGTGGCATGTACTGGTATGAGGGCAAAGGCGGCGTGCAGCACATGCCCTCCCTCGCCGTACCGAAAGACAAGGTGGTGGATACCAACGGCGCCGGCGACACGTTCCATGGGGCCTATGTGGCATCCTATCTGTCCAACCGGACAGGCTCGTGGACCGAGCATTTCCACTTTGCCCGCGCCGCTTCGGCGCATGCGGTGCAACACCTCGGCAACGAGGCCAGCCTGCCGGACCGCGCCGACATTGCTGCAGCCATCGCCACCTTCCCGGAACGGCTATCCTAGCAAGAGTTTGGCCTAGCAAGAGTTTGGCCTAGCAAGAGTTTGGCCTAGCAAGAGTGTGGCCTGACAAGAGTGTGGCCTGACAAGAATGTGGATGGTCAGGCAAGTCCCCCGAGGGCACCAGCCCCGCGCCAGCTGACGGCCTTATTTTCGCCGCCGATGTCCCCTCGATTGCCTCCGCCACATTACTCTTCACGGGTGTGGCGGAGCCTCCGCTGGCCGGCTGTCTGCCCTGCCCGGCCACGAAGCACGAGCCTGGTCCGACCGGGCTCAATTTGCTTGCCTCGGGAATTGGCTTGGCGCATCGTGCCAGCCGGCAGGTTCCCTATCGTCATGTTTTGGAGTTTTTTGAATGCGATCCTTTCTCCTTCGCGGTGTCAGCGCGGCTGTCGTCAGCCTGGTCCTGACCCATGGCGCCCTCGCCTTTGATCCGACCGGCAACGCAGTCGCCGACGCGTTCCTGAAGCGCATTGAAGCGGGCGAGAGCAAGGTCGTTTCCGTCGGCGATATTTCCGAAGACGGCGACCAGATCATGATCGAAGTCATCGTCATGGAGGGCAAGACGCCGGAAGCCGGCAAGCTCGAGATTGGCGTGACGACGCTGACCGGCGCCGAGGAACTAGCCGATGGCACCCTGGCGCTGGATGGTCTGGCGCTGGAAGAACTGACGCTGACTGCCGACAAGAGCGTCATCACGATCGCACAGCTGGTGGCCACCGACGTCGTCATCCCCTCTGCCGCCGACCTTGCCAAGGCCGACAGTTCCTCCGCTCCGGGCTACAGCACCGTCGAGATCGAGGGGATCAACATCCTCGACGAGAGCAAGAAGGAAGTCGCGATCGATTCCCTCTATCTTGCGACCAGCGCGATGGAAGGCAAATGGCCGACCGCAGGCGAGTTGCAACTGACCGGGCTGCTCATCGATCCGGCGCAGTATGAAGAAGACGGCGCAAAGACTTTCACGGAGCTTGGCTACGAAAAGCTGTCCCTGGATCTGGCCAGCAACTTCACCTGGTCACCGCAGAGCGGCGATCTCGACATTCCGCAGCTCGACATCACCGGTGCCGACATGGGCAAATGGGCAATGGCGCTGAAGGTCGGAGGCCTGACCGGCGACGTTGTCACCCAGCTGGAAGCGGCCAAGGACAACAGCGAGCAGAGCCTGGCGCTGCTGCAGGGATTGACCGTCAACACGGTCAGCGTCCGGTTTGACAACAACAGCCTGGTCGAGCGGGTGCTCGACCAGCAGGCCAAGGGCGCAGGCACGGACCGCGCCGGTTTTGTCACACAGCTGAAGGCTGGCTTGCCGATGATGCTGTCCTTGCTGCAGAACCCGGAGTTCCAGACTTCGGTCAGCTCAGCCCTGTCGGCTTTCCTCGACAAGCCTGGCTCCCTGAAACTGGAAGCCAAGCCGGCGCAGCCGGTTCCGGTGGCACAGATCATGGGCACGGCAATGCTGGCGCCGCAGACACTGCCGCAGGTCCTGGGCGTAGCGATCACTGCCAACAGCAACTGATCGCCGCACCTACCTGACCCCAAGACTGCACAGGCGCGGCCGGTTCCCTTCGGCCGCGCCCCGATTTTTAAGCCGGGCACCCGGCACGTTTTTTGACCCGCGCATTCTTCGCGCAAACCAACCTGGAGGCGCTTCATGTTCGCCCGCACGCCTGCCCGCCCCGCACCTGGCCGGGGCACCCTGCGCATCGCACTCATTGCCTGTGTAATGAGCATGCCCTTCGCCGCCCATGCCGAGACCGCGTCCGACATCGTCAAGGAATGGAACGAGCAGTACAAGGCCTGGGGCGCGACTGTCGCCCGCTATGGCCGCATCGAACCGGGCCTCAACGAACGTGACGTGACGCTGCATGACGGCGAGGTCGTGTTCTCGATCCCGATGCCGGGCCAGGATGGCGATGCGATTGATGTGCGCGTCACCTATGACGCCATGAACCTCACCGGACTGACCCGCTCGGCCGCCGGCTACACTGCCGACAGCATTGCCATTCCGGGCGACCTGACGATGGAAATCGAACTCCCGGGTGAGTTGTTCAACAGCACCTCGTCGCCGGCGGATGCCTCGTCCGACGCGGAAACGGAAACCGAAGACGGCGAGGCAGCGGATGACGAGGCCGCCGACGGGGCCGCCGACGGGGAAGCTGGCGAAGAAGCGACGGAGGAGGCGACCACTGAACCGGCTGCCGACCAGCCGAATGTAAAGATGGTCATCGTCCAGAAGGGCTATGAGGCCACCGGCCTTGCCTGGCCTGCCCTGCCTGAGCTGCCGAACGATCCGCAAAAGCCGGTGACGCAGTATTTTCCGCTCGCCAAGCTGCTGCTCGATGTCAAGGCCGACCGGATGGCCGCCGCCAGCATCGAAACGCGCCAGACCGGCATTCCCGGCATGGAAAGCTCGGTTCGGTACGAGAATTACGTCATCCGCAACCAGGCTGACGGCCGCATCGAAGAGAATTCGATCGACCGGATGGTCCAGACCGAGATGCTGCCGAACTTTACCGGGGACGGCTTCCAGACCATCGAAATGAGCCTCGGTCGCACCGTGACGCGCGGCACCGACCTGATGCCGTTGCTGTCGCTTCTGGGCCAGGGTACCGACCCGAGCCGCAAGACGCTGATGGCAGAACAGGACGCCGTGGACCTGCGCGTCAAGGGCGATGGCTTCGAAGTCTCGATCGCCAACCTGACAGCCGAAGACATTGGCGTCAACGACACCAGCCCGCTGAAGATCCTGCCGATGCTGGATGCGGCCGCGCTGGACCAGAGCCCTGACGAAATGGAAATCGGCATGGCTGCAATGGAAGCCGTCGGCGTGTTCCGCTTCGGCAAGATGGAGGTGTCCGGCGTCAAGGTGACGGCGCCCGAGGTCAACGGCGAGATGACGCGCACGACCTTGCGTGAACTCTCCTCCAAGGGCTTTGGCGAGTTCTCCATCGACGGTCTGTCCGGCGAGGCCGCAGGTCAAGGCAAGCTGAAGCTCGACCGGATTGCCATCGCCGACCTGGATTTCCCGAGCCTGATGGCTCTGATCGAAATCGGCATGGCTGATGGGGAGCCCAGCTTTGCCCAGTCGTTGGCCGCACGGCCGCTGATCGGCCTGTTCGAGATTGTTGGCTTCAACCTGAATGCAGCTGCGCTTGGCGGCGAGATCAATGTCGACGAGTATCGCCAGACCGAACGTGGCCACATCAACCGCATCCCGACCGACATCGGCCTGTTGATGCGCGGCATCCGCTTCCCGGTGTCGTTGATCGAGGAGCCGGAAGCCCGTTCGGTCTTCGAGGCCCTGAACGTCACTGAAGTGGTGATCGACCAGAACCTCAAGGTGACCTGGAACGAGGCAACCGGCGACCTTGCTCTCGAGGATCTCAGCGTCACCCTGAAGGATGGCGGATCCTTCAAGATGAATTTCGTGCTGGGCAGCGTCTCCCGCGCCCTGTTCGAGACGCCGGAGATGGCGCAGCTGGCGATTGCTGGCGCAACGGTGAAGTCGGCCATGGTCCGCTCCAGCGATGCCAGGATCGTCCGGGCGATGCTCGAGAAGCAGGCGAAGGACGCCAACCTGTCTGCCGACACGCTGGCCATGGGCCTTGCCGACACGGCCGCCAATGACATGGGTCCTCTGGCCGCCACCCGCTTCGGCAAGGAGCTGGTCGAGGCCCTGCGCGTCTTCCTGATGGACCCGAAGGAGATCGTCATCGAGATCGCCCCGGAAAAGCCCGTCCCGGTGACCCAGCTCATCGGCATGATGGCGAGCCCGAATGCGATCCCGGACCTGCTCAATGCCAAGGTCCGCAGCAAGTAATTTCAAAAGACAAGGCCCCGGAGCGATCCGGGGCCTGAGACTGATGACAGGCCTCGACCTCACCCTCGTCATCCCGGCCAAGCGAAGCGCCGAGCCGGGACCGGAGGGTCGAGGTATCTAAATTTCAATGAGTGACAACCGGTGATGCCTAGGCTCTCCGGTCCCGGATCTTCGCTTCGCTGCGTCCAGGATGACCATGGGAAGCCTATCAGCAGTCCGTGGCCCCGGAGCGATCCGGGGCCTTTTGCATAGCTATAATTGCGGTTCGCCGTCGTTGTTCCGGCAGCGAAATCAGCCAGCGCGGTCGGGCATGTCGCGGAACTGCAGATCGGCAAGTCGGCGGTAGAGACCGTCGCGGGCGACCAGTTCATCATGGGTGCCAGCCTCGACAACCTGGCCCCGGTCAAAGACCAGGATCCGGTCGGCGTCGCGCACGGTGGCGAGCCTGTGGGCAATGACGAGGGTGGTACGGCCCTGCATCAGGCGCTTGAGGGCCACCTGGACCTTGGCCTCGGATTCCGCATCCAGCGCCGAGGTCGCCTCGTCCAGCAGCAGGATCGGCGCGTTGCGCAGCATGGCGCGGGCGATGGCGATGCGCTGGCGCTGGCCGCCGGACAGCCGGCCTCCCCCCTCGCCCACCAGCGTGTCATACCCCTGCGCCTGCGCTTCGATGAACTCATGCGCATTGGCGTCCATGGCGGCGCGGATGATGTCGCCGTCGCTGGCACCGGGCCGGCCGAGCGCGATGTTGTCGCGGATCGACAGGTCAAACAGGAAGGTGTCCTGGGTGACGAGGGCAATATGGTCACGCAGCGATGCCAGCGTCACCTCGCGGATATCCTGTCCGTCAATCAGCACGCGGCCGCCGGTGACATCGTAGAAGCGCTCGATCAGGCTGAACGTGGTGGACTTGCCCGCCCCGGAGCCGCCGACCAGAGCCGTGACCTTGCCGGCCTCGGCAGTGAAATTCAGGCCGTCCAGCGCCGATGCTTCGCCGTAGCTGAAGGCGACGTCCTCGAAGCACACCTCGCCTTTGGGCACGACCAGTTCCGCAGAGCCCTGACGGTCGGCATAGGACGGCGGGCGGTCGAGCATTTCATACATCAGCCGGACACCGACGAGACTGGTGTTGAGGTTGACCTGCAACCGCGCCAATCGCTTGACCGGTTCATAGGCCAGGAGCAGCGCCGTGATGAAGGCAAAGAAGGCGCCCGGATCCTGGCCGCGCTCGACAACGCTGTAGCCGCCGTAAAAGATCACCATGGCCACAGCGAAGCCGCCGAGCGTTTCCATCAGCGGCGAGGTGCGGGCGGTCAGCGAGGCAATGCGGTTGGAGCGGTGCTCGACGTCGCGGATCGCCTTGCCCATCTCCTGGCGCATGCGCTCCTCGACCCGGAACGCCTTGACCACGCGAATGCCGATGGTCGTCTCCTGCATGGCCGAAACGATCCGCGTGGTGGAGACGAATTGCGACCTCGCGTGCTTGCGCACCCGGCGGACGAGCAGCGAAACCCCGAACACTGCCGGCGGCATGATCAGCAGGGCGACGACGCTGAGCGCGGGATCCTGCAGCACCATGACCGAGACAAGGCCGATGACGCTGAGCACATCGCGGCCAAGCGACAGGATGACCATG
The DNA here is from genome assembly GCF_051860505.1 of Pannonibacter sp. Lineage (NCBI taxonomy): Bacteria > Pseudomonadati > Pseudomonadota > Alphaproteobacteria > Hyphomicrobiales > Stappiaceae > Pannonibacter > Pannonibacter sp. The sequence goes on from NZ_JBHYDX010000013.1 coordinate 92,198, forward strand.
TCGATGACGCCGCGGGCGGCCTGGGAGTTATGGGCCAGCCGCGTCGTCAAATCGCCGAGCGGGGTGTGATCGAAGAAGGCCATGTCCTGCCGGATAATGACCTCGAACAGGCGGTTCTGGATGCGGGCGACGATGGCATTGCCGATCCGGCTCATCAGCACCTGCTGGCCGAAGGTGGCAAAGCCCTTGACGGCAAAAATGCCCATCACCGCGACGGAGATCAGGGTGATCATTGCCTTGTCGCGGTTGATGAAAACCTCGTTGATCACATCGCGCATGATCCAGGCGCTGGCCGCAGTCGAGGCGGCAATCAGGGCCATGAAGACGATGGTCAGTGCGTAGCCCGGCAGATGCTCGCGGGCGTTTTCCGCAATCAGGCGACGAATGAGGACGTAGGAGCCGTCGGGATCGGAGAACCAGCGCGTGAGGCTCAACTTACAGCCTTTCTGTCGGGGGCCGGCGCAGCCTATGGCCAGGCCGAGTTCACGGCCCTGCACCGGGCCAGGGTCAGCGGCGGTGAAGCACTGGCCCACCGCCGCCGAGCCAGATCATTTTGCCGGCAGGTTCAGCCGCAGGTGCAGTTCGCGCAGCTGCTGCGTGCTCGGCGGGGTCGGCGCACCCATCAGAAGATCCTGCGCCTGCTGGTTCATCGGGAACAGCGAGATCTCGCGCAGGTTCTTGGCGCCGACCAGCAGCATGATGATGCGGTCGACACCGGCCGCCATGCCGCCATGCGGAGGCGCGCCATACTGGAAGGCGCGGTAGAGGCCGCCGAAGCGCTCTTCCACGTCCTGAGCCGACAGGCCGACCTTCTCGAAGGCCTTGACCATCAGGTCCGGCGACTGGTTGCGGATCGAACCCGAGGCGATCTCGAAGCCGTTGCAGACCATGTCGTACTGGAAGGCCTTGATCGTCAGCGGATCCTGGTTTTCCAGTGCGTCCATGCCGCCCTGCGGCATCGAGAAGGGATTGTGGGCGAAGTCGAGCTTCTTCTCGTCCTCGTTCCACTCGTAGAAGGGGAAGTCGACGATCCAGCAGAGTTCGAAGCGGTCACGGTCGATGAGGTTCAGCTCGTCGGCGGCGCGGTTGCGGGCCTCACCGGCGAACTTGTAGAACTTCGACGGATCGCCGGCGGCAAAGAAGCAGGCATCGCCATCGCCAAGGCCGAGCTGCTGGCGGATGGCTTCGGTCCGCTCCTCGCCGATGTTCTTGGCAATTGGACCGGCAGCTTCCAACCAACCACCCGAGTCCAACTCGATCCTCGCCGACTTCCATGCCGTTTGTTGTTCAACCGCCTTGATGTAGTGGGCGTTGGTGTCTTTCGGCAAAGAGCTGTCAAACTCATCTTCGACGTAGCCGAATTGATCAAGTCCGGGCAACTGTACCGAGCGCCAGAAGATGTAGCCGAGACCCGGCTGGCCCTGGCCCTGCGCCCAGGCGTTCATGCGGTCGCAGAAGGCGCGGCTGCCGCCGGTCTTGGCCGGGATCGCCCAGACTTCCGCCTTGGGGTTGCCCGCAATCATGTTGGCGAAGACCTTGAAGCCGGAGCCGGCGAAATGCTCGGTGACGGCTTCCATGACGATCGGGTTGCGCAGGTCCGGCTTGTCAGAGCCATACATGCGGATGGCGTCGTCATAGGCGATGCGGCGGAACGTCTGGGTGACCGGCTTGCCTTCGGCAAATTCCTCGAAGATGCCGCGGATCACCGGTTCCATGGTGGTCCAGACGTCTTCCTGCGTGACGAAGCTCATTTCCAGGTCGAGCTGGTAGAACTCGCCCGGCAGGCGGTCGGCGCGCGGGTCCTCGTCGCGGAAGCACGGGGCGATCTGGAAGTAGCGGTCAAAGCCCGCCATCATCAGCAGCTGCTTATACTGCTGCGGCGCCTGCGGCAGGGCGTAGAAGGTGCCCGGATGGATGCGGCTCGGCACGAGGAAGTCGCGCGCGCCTTCCGGCGACGACGCAGTCAGGATCGGCGTCGAATATTCGGTGAAGCCGCCCTTGGTCATCTCGCGGCGCATGGCGGCGATGACTTCGGTGCGCTTGACGATGTTGCGGTGAAGCGTCTCGCGGCGCAGGTCGAGGAAGCGGTAGGTCAGACGCACGTCTTCCGGATAGTCCGGCTCTCCAAACACCGGCAGCGGCAGTTCCTTGGCCGCGCCCAGCACTTCCAGGTCGCGGATGAAGAGTTCGATCTCGCCGGTCGGCAGGTTGGTGTTGATCGTGTCTGCGGTGCGGGCCTTGACCTCGCCATCGATGCGGATGCACCACTCCGAACGCACAGTTTCGGCCAGCTTGAAGGCCGGGCTGTCCGGATCAACGACGCACTGGGTGATGCCGTAATGGTCGCGCAGGTCGATGAACAAGAGGCCGCCGTGATCTCGCACGCGGTGCACCCAACCCGACAGGCGAACGGTTTCCCCGACATGGCTTGCGCGCAATTGCCCGCAGGTGTGGCTCCGGTAACGGTGCATGCAGTCCTCGATGTCTTGCGAAAATGACAAGGGTTCCGGCCACGATAGCGGACGGAGGTTTGACGGGGACAAGCCACGTCACGCCGCCAAAGTCAAGACGCTGGCGGGGTTGCTCCCCCACCGCGGCCGATCCGGCGTCAGTCCCCAACCCGCTGCGCGTGAGGATCATGGACCGACCAATCACATTTGGTGAAGTGTCCATTCACCGCTTGAATTTTTTTCGCCGGCTCACGCAAGCTACAACGGCACACAAGGGTCCTGCAGGCTCCCGAGGAACCTGAGTCGGTTCCCGAACGACCGGCGGGACAACGGGCCAGCCGCGAAAACGCGAAGATCCGACAGGCCTGACCGCAATCCACAAGCCTTCCAGAGAGCCGAATGTCGACAATCCGTCCGCTCATTCCCCTTCTTGCCACTGCCGGCATTCTCATCGGCGGCAACGGGTTGCAGGGAACCTTCATTTCGCTGCGGGCGCTGGAGGAGGGGTTTTCGCCGCAGGTGATCGGCTTCATCGGCACGGGCTACAACATCGGCTTTGCCCTCGGCTGCATCTACATCACGCGCGTCATCAGGGCCATCGGGCACATCCGGGCCTTCTGCGCGCTTGCGGCAATCGCTGCAGCCGCGTCAATGCTGATGTTGCTCTATATCGCGCCCCTGCCCTGGTTCCTGATGCGCCTTGTCCAGGGGCTCTGCATCGCCGGCCTGTTTGCGGTGGTGGAAAGCTGGCTCAATGCGCGTGTCACCAATGCCAACCGCGCCCGTACCCTCTCCATCTACCGTTTCGTGGATCTGGGTGCCGTTACGTTGGGGCAATATATCATCCCGGCCGTCGGGGTCAGCGGCTTTGAGCTTTTCGTGATCATCGCCATGGCGTTGACGCTCTCGCTGGTACCGATTTCCCTGACTGACCGCACCAGCCCGGCAGCTCCGGAACATGTGCGCTTCGATGTGCGGGTGTTGTGGAAGGTGTCGCCGCTGGCGACCATCGGCTGCATTGTCGTCGGCTTCACCAATGCCAGCTTCCGATCGCTCGGGCCGGTCTATGCGGACGGGATCGGCATGACGGTCACCTCCATCGCCACCTTCATGAGCGCGGGCATTTTCGCCGGTGTGGTGCTGCAGTATCCGCTGGGGCATTATTCCGACAAGCTGGACCGGCGCCTCATCATCCTGATCGCCACTTTCGGCTCCTTTGTCGCCGGCATTTTCCTGGCGCAGGTGGCCGGCGACAGTGTCTGGCTCAACTATCTGGGCATCTTCGCCTTCGGCGCCTTTGCCATGCCGCTCTATTCCCTATGTTCAGCCCATGCCAACGACCACGCTGCTCCCGGGCAGCATGCGCTGGTCTCGGCGGGAACGCTGTTCTTCTGGTCGGTCGGGGCCATTGCCGGGCCGCTGTTTGCCTCAATCCTGATGGGCCACTACGGGCCGCATTCCCTGTTCTGGTACACCGCTGCCGTGCAGGGGCTCTTCATGATCTACACGGTCATGCGGATGATGCAGAGAGAAGGCATTCCGGCCGACGGCCGCCGCAGCCGCTTCCACTCGCTCCTGCGCACCTCCGCCTTCTTCGCGAAGCTGGCGGGATCAGGAAACACAAAGGAGAAGCCGTGAGGGGGACATGAGCTCGAGCGATCAGTCAATGGCCTGAATGAGCGGATGCCACTGGGCCAGAACGTCAGCCGAAGCCGCTGGTGGATCGAAAACGCTTGAACCGCTGGCGGCATGGCGGGCATAGGTCACCCGGTCGGCAATTTCTGTTACCAGCGGAAATCCAGCGCCCTGTGCCTGTTGCTGCAGCAGGGTCAGATCCGCCCGGCCGCGCCGAACCCGATTGGCCACAACCAGAATGTCCGCCTTGCCCTTGCGGATCCGCTTCAGCTGCGAGAGGCGACGCAGGAAAGACGCCGTTGCTTCCCAGTCAAAAGCGGAAGGCATAAGCGGGACGACGATGTCATCGGCCTCGGCCACCAGATCCTTTGCCCGTTCGCCGCGCAGGCCGCCGGGACCATCGATGAAGATGAAGCCCTGGCGGCCATCAGGCATGTCATGGCTGCCCTTGCTCCAATCGAGCGCATGGATCACCGGCAAGCTTTGCGGCCTCCGCTTCAGCCAGCCAAGGGACGAGCGCTGCCGGTCGGCGTCCGCGAGAAACACGCGCTTGCCCTGCGCCGAAAAAGCGGCGGCAAGCGTTGTGGCGAAGGTCGTCTTGCCGCAGCCACCCTTGCCGTTGACGATGAGAATCCTGCGCATGAAACTGTCCTCCGAAACCTGAGCCTTGCGCAGGTCGTTTACTCATGCAACTTCGCCGGCAACTTCACAGGTCCTCGCAAGGCGAGGCTGACGGTTTGATGGCGACAAGATGGCAAGACTGCGGTATAGACCGGGCTTACCATGAATGTGATTACCACGACCCAAGCGCTGGCCGCAGCCTGCACCCGCCTTTCCGCCCACGAGTATGTCACCGTGGACACGGAATTCCTGCGTGAAACGACCTTCTGGCCGAAGCTCTGCGTCATCCAGTTGGCCGGACCCGACGATGCCTATATCGTCGATGCCCTGGCCGACGGGCTTGATCTGGCGCCCTTTTTCGACCTCATGCGCGACGCCCGCGTGACAAAAGTGTTCCATGCCGCAAGGCAGGATATCGAAATCGTCTATCATCTGGGTGGCCTGATCCCGCATCCCCTGTTCGACACCCAGGTGGCGGCCATGGTCTGCGGCTTTGGCGACTCAGTCTCTTATGACCAGCTGGTGCAACGCATCACCGGGGCGCATATCGACAAGTCCTCGCGCTTCACCGACTGGGCGCGGCGGCCATTGACACAGAAGCAGCTGGAGTATGCGCTGGCGGATGTCACCTACCTGCGCGATGTCTACCAGTTCCTGAAAGCCAATCTCGCCGAGCAGAACCGGTCGCATTGGGTCGAGGACGAGATGCAGGTCCTCACCTCGGAGGGCACCTATTACACCGAGCCGGAGCATTCCTGGCAGCGGCTGAAGATGCGGGTGCGCAAGCCAATCGAACTGGCCGTCCTGATGGAAGTCGCTGCCTGGCGCGAACGCGAGGCTCAGTCCCGCGACGTGCCGCGCTCACGCGTGCTCAAAGACGACGCCATCTACGAGATCGCGGCGCAGCAGCCGGCCAATGTCGAAGCTCTCGGACGCCTGCGGACAATCCCGCGCGGCTTCGAGCGGTCAAAGCCGGCTGAAGATATCCTGAAGGCCGTCAATGCAGCCCTGGCCCTGCCGAAAGACAAGCTGCCGAGATTGCCAAAGGGAAAACAGGCGCCGGATGGTTCCGCCGCCGCTGTTGACCTCCTCAAGGTGCTCCTGAAGCTGGTCAGCGAGCAGCAGGGCGTTGCAGCCAAAGTGATTGCGACGGTTGAAGACCTGGAGCGCATCGCCGCCGACGACCACGCCGATGTGCAGGCCCTGTCCGGCTGGCGACGCGAAATGTTTGGCGAGTTGGCGCTGAAGCTGAAGCGGGGCGAGATTGCACTGGCCTTCGATGGCCGGCAAGTCGTGGCGCTGGACCAGGGCAAGCGAACCTCAGCTGCTGCTGAGTAACCGTTCAGTGGCGCTGCGGTCGGCTGATTTCTTGGGATCCGAGACCTTGCGGTTGCCCGCAGGCGCTAGGTACTGACGCATTCTCTGTTGCTATTCCGGACGGCCGCGAACCGCCGGAATGATGCCTGTTCGCGCCGAGAGTCATGTTTTCCTGCGCTGTCCCGGCCTTGTGCCGGGACCGGGTGGGATGGGGAGGTGCGTGCCTGACAGGTCCCGGCACAAGGCCGGGACAGCGCAGAGAGGGATAACCTCTGCAGACCCTGAGCCTGACAGCAAGGGCTTTTTTGGTGTAGCCTACGGAAGCGGCAGGACGTTGCCCTTGGAGCCGATCAGCTTGGCGAACTGGGACACCCGCTTGCGCAGGCGTTCGCCATCCATATAGGCGAGCTTGGCCGGCAGTTTCAGCATCAGCTCATCCTCGGTGCGCAGGAACTCGGTGTCGAGCAGGACACCCGGCATCGAGGCCGAGACAAGCGAAGCCACCCGCAAGGCCGCGCCGAGGATACGGGCGCGTTCCTTCAGCCGGGTCGGCGTCAGTTCGCGCAGGCGCGGCGACAGGGCATCGTCATTAAGCCCGGCGTGGCGGTAGAACACCGCCATCGACAGAAACGCCCTGCCTGGATGATCAATGCCGACAAAAGCCGCGTTGGAGATGATATTGAGGCTCTGCTCGCCGCGATAATCGGGGTGCGCGCGCCAGCCGATATCGGACAACAGGCACGAGGCATGGCGCAGCCGCGTTTCCTCTTCCGTTTCGTCTATGCCGATCAGCGGATAGAGCTGGTCGGTCCAGGCGATTAGTTCCTCGGCATGTTCGGGCGAGCGGGCGCGCAGCAATGCCAGTTCGCGCGCGGCCTCCAGCAACGGATCCTGCTTGCGCACCGGCGGCGGCAACAATTCGTAGAGAAGGCCCTCGCGGACACCGGTGGCGGACATCACCACCCGGTCGGCTTTCATCAGGCGCAGGACCCGCTCCATTACAATCGCCCCGAAGGGCAGCAGGGCACGGCGCTGGCGCGAAACGGATTCGATGAAATCCAGGCTCTCGACATCGCGCTGCGCCACCATGCGGCAAAACTCGATCGCCTCGGAGGCCGGGATCTCGTAGTTGTGCATGACATGCAGCGGGTAACCCGCCTCAAACAGATGCAGGCGGGCCAACGACCGCCAGGTGCCACCGACCGCATAGAAGGTATGGCGTGCCATCCGGGTCGGCCATTTGGCCGTGGCGAGCGCGTCTTCGACGATCTTCTGCGCTCGGGCAATCTTGCCACCGGAGGCTTCCTGCAGCCGCAAGCCGCCAAGCGGGTAGGTCTCGCCCTGCCCGACACCGCGCGGGCCGATGCTCACAAGCTCGAGACTGCCGCCGCCGAGGTCGCCAACGATGCCCTGGGGCTTCCAGAAGCCGGAGACAATGCCGAGTGCCGAGTAATAGGCCTCCTCGGCGCCATTAAGGATGCGCACTGGCACGCCGGTGACGCGCTCGACTTCAGCAACAAAGGCCGCGCCGTTGCTGGCATCGCGCGCAGCCGCCGTCGCCAGCACATGCACAGCCTTAACGCCGATGTGCTCACACAGGCAACGGAAACGATACAGCGCGGCGAGCGCGGCCTGGACTGGCTCCTGCATCAATTCGCCGGTCGTCGCCAGGCCACGGCCAAGACCTGCCAGGATCTTCTCGTTGAACAGGATCGTCGGCGCGCGGGCCTCGCGCTCATAGACGACGAGACGAACCGAATTCGACCCGATATCGATGACGGCAATCGGGCCGGATCCGCTGAGACGGCCCCTTGCCGGGGGATGCTTGGCGCTGCTGTCAGCCACGCTGCGGTCGCTCCATGTAGGGACGAGGTTTGGTGTTGGCGGTCTCGGACTTTCCGCGTCCCGACAGGGATGGGTTTGTCATGAAATACCGATGCGCATTGAAGGGTTCCTCACCGGGCGCTGGAACAATGCGCTCGTGCGAACCGTCGGCAAGAAGCCGCCAGCTCTGCTGGTTGTCCTTGAAGTTGGCGACCATGATCTCGTCCAGCACCTGTTCGTGCACCGTTGGGGTCAGCATCGGAGCCAGGATCTCGACGCGGCGATCGATGTTGCGCGGCATCATGTCGGCCGAGCCGATGTAGACATGGGCATGTGGCGAGGGCAGCCCGTGACCATTGCCGAAACAGAAAATGCGGCTGTGTTCGAGAAAGCGGCCGACAATCGACTTGGCACGAATGTTGTCCGACAGGCCGGCTATGCCCGGGCGCAGGCAGCAGATGCCGCGCACGACCAGATCAATCTGGACCCCGGCCTGGCTCGCCCGGTAGAGCGCATCAATGACGCCGGGATCGACCAGCGAGTTCATCTTCATCCAGATCTGAGCCGGGCGCCCTGCCTTGGCATGTTCGATCTCGGCTTCCGTGAGTTCGAGAATACGGCTGCGCATGGTGATCGGCGAAACGGCAAGGCGCTTCAGCTCTGCCGGCTCGGCGTAACCGGTGATGAAGTTGAAGACCCGGGCCGCATCGGCAGCAATGTCCGGATCGTCGGTGAAATAGGACAGGTCGGTGTAAATGCGGGCCGTGATCGGATGGTAGTTGCCCGTGCCGATGTGGACGTAGGTCTTCAGTTCACCGTTCTCGCGGCGGACCACCATGGAGAGCTTGGCGTGGGTCTTCAGCTCGATGAAGCCGAAGACGACCTGAACACCGGCCCGTTCCAGATCGCGCGCCCAGCGGATGTTGGCTTCCTCGTCGAACCGCGCCTTCAGCTCGACCAGGGCCGTGACTGACTTGCCAGCTTCCGCCGCCTCGGCAAGCGCCTTGACGATCGGGCTGTCCTTCGAGGTGCGGTAGAGCGTCTGCTTGATGGCGACGACATCGGGATCCTGCGCAGCCTGGCGCAGATACTGCACCACCACGTCAAAGGATTCATACGGGTGGTGGACGATCAGATCCTTCTGCTGGATCGCAGCCAGACAGTCGCCGCCATGCTGGCGGATGCGTTCTGGGAAACGGGCCGTGTAGGGCTCGAATTTCAGGTCGTCCCGGTCGATCCCGACCAGCTGCGACAGGTTGTCGAGAGCGAGCAGGCCATCCACCAGGAAGGTCTCAGCATCCGTCACACCCAGCGCATGGGTGACGAAGGCTCGCAGTGAGGCCGGCGCGGCGCCGTCGATCTCCAGCCGGATGACCGATCCGCGCCGGCGGCGCTTGAGCGCGCTTTCGAACAGGCGGACGAGATCCTCGGCCTCTTCCTCGATTTCGATATCGCTGTCGCGGATAACCCGGAAGGCACCTTTGCCCTTGATTTCATATCCAGGGAAAAGACGGCCAACAAACAGTCCAATGACCTTTTCAATGGTAATGAATCGGGTCTCGCCCTGCCCCATGTCCGGCAACCGGATGAAGCGGTCCATGTGGCTCGGCACGCGCAGGAGCGCCGTCATGCCCCGGCCGCCGCGGATCGGCGCCAGTTCGAAGACGACAGAGAAGCCCAGATTCGGGATGAAGGGGAACGGATGAGCCGGATCTATGGCCAGCGGCGTCAGCACCGGGAAGATGTGGCCGAGGAAGTGGTTTTCGAGCCAGGCGCGCTCGTCTGCCGTCAGATCCTGGGCAAGGAGAATGCGGATGCCGGTCTGCACCAGTTCGGAGCGGATCTGCCGCCAAAGACGCTGCTGTTCGCTTTGCAGACGCTGGCAGGCTGTGGCAATGCGCTCAAGCTGCTCGCTCGGCGTCAGCCCGTCATCGGAGCGCAGAGTAACATCAGCGCGCTGCTGGCCTCGCAAGCCGGCGACACGGACCATGAAGAATTCGTCGAGATTGTTGGCGGAAATCGACAGGAAGCGCAGCCGCTCGAGCAGCGGATGATCCTTGTTGACGGACTCTTCCAGAACCCGGTGATTGAACTGCAGCCACGACAGTTCCCGGTTCATGAAGCGGGCCGGCGACTGCATCAGTTCATGGTTCACAGCGACGGCAGGGGCCGGATCGGGCGCAGTTGCAGGGTCCCCGAGCTTGACCTCAGGGGCAATGCCGGCGGATACCGCGACTCCGGCGCCAATCTGCGACACCTCCAACTTGTCCTGCACGGCAGTCTCCTTATCGATGGCCATCAGTTGGCCGCCACATCATTGGCCCGGCAGGTCCGGTGCCTCATCTGGTCCATGACCTGAGCGCTCATTCGGCTCCGCTTTCAAGCCGCTCCAGCACACGGCCCGCCAGGGACCGGGTGATTCGGCAGCTCCCCGCAAGAGCTTCTGCATCGAGAGCCTCGACAACCTGACCGGCAACCCCCAGCGAACGTTCCATGCGTACCACAAGATAATCAACAACCGATGGATCGATCATCACCTGGCGGTCGGCGAAGAGCTTGACCAGAACGCGGCGCAACAGGTCGTCATCCGGTTCCAGGATCTCGACCGGCGTTGCCGCGCGCAGGCGCGAGATGAGATCGGGCAGCGTCAGGTTCCAGGCAGCCGGCCATGTGCGGCTGGTAATCAGCAGGGTGCTTTCCGCCTGGCGCAGGGCGTTGATCAGGTGAAACAGCGCTGTTTCGTTGACACCGCGATGGGCGTTCTCCAGGGCGACAGGGCCGGCGGCAACGAGGCGGTCCACGGCTTCCTCGCCGAGTTCCCGCGCCTCCAGGACGCTCGCGCCTGACAAGCGGCGCCAGATCTCGGTCAGATGGGTCTTGCCACTGCCGACAGGGCCGGCGAGGATCGTGACCGGTGCCGGCCAGGCGGGCCAACTCTCGATCATGTCCAGCGCCGCACGGTTGGCCTCGCCCACAAGATAATCATCGCGGCCAAGCGCCTGCTCATGCGGCAGGATCAGGGGAAGCTGGCGCGGGAACTCGGCCATGGCAGGTGCCGTTACTCGTCGGTTTGGGTGCTGGACCTCTGACTGGTGCCGTCGCCGGTCCCCCGGTACAATGAGCTTGCTAGGTACTGCGTCAGCGCGAAGCGCGCAAGCACGCCCACAATGGCAGCAGCAGGAACAGCCACCAGCATACCCACAAATCCAAACAGATATCCAAAGGCAAACAACGCAAACATCAGCCAGACCGGGTGCAGGCCGACGCTGGCCCCGACCAGTTTCGGTTGAAGGATGTTGCCCTCGATGAACTGGCCGACACCGAAGACGACGGCGACGGCCACGATCCAGGGCCAGTCCGGCCAGAACTGGACAATGGCCACCGACATGGAGGCGATCAGACCTAGGGCCGCGCCAACAAAGGGAATGAAGCTCACGAGCCCCGCGCCGATGCCGATCAGCAGGCCGAAATTGAGACCCAGCAGCACCAGGGACACAGAATAGAACAGGCCGAGCAGAAGACAGACCGAAACCTGCCCGCGGACAAAACCGGCGACAGCGTGGTCCATTTCACCGGCAAGTTTCCGGACCGTGTCGACATGTTCGCGCGGCAGCCAGCTGTCGATGCGCTCGATCATGTGATCCCAATCCAGCAGCAGGTAAAAGGCGACGACGGGGGTAATGACAAAGAGCGAAAGAATGGACAGCAGCGCCTGACCACCGCTCCAGACGGAATTGAGCAGACCGCCCAGCCAGGACGCGCCCTTTGACATCAGGTCGCCAAAGGACGACTGCAAATCGGCTACGGAGAGGCCGGAGATGGCGGTCAGCCGGTCGCCCAGGTTTTCGGCGAGAAGGGTCTGCAGCGAGCGGACCAGCCCGGGCAACCGGTCGATGAAGCCCAGCATCTGGTTGCCGAGCACCGGCACCAGCAGGATCAGCACAATGGCCAGTACAAGCACGAAGGCAAACAGGATCGACAGGGTGGCCGTCAGGCGGCTCATCCCCAGGCGCTCCAGCCGGTCGGCGACGGGATCGAGCAGATAGGCCACGGCCATGCCGGCGACAAAGGGCAGCAGCACCGCGCTGAACACCGTCATGAACAGGATGAAGGCAATCAGGGACAAGAGCCAGAACTGGACTTGGCGGCGCAGGGTCATGCGAGATCTCCACGGGCGGACCTTCGGCCCTTCCCCGCCAGATAGGAGCGCGCAAGCGTCATGGTCAAGCGGGCATCATGATGTGCGGTCCGCGCAATTGGTTCTTTTTGCGACCTTCAAAGCGCTGGAAAGGGTCGTCCGCTCTAAGATTTACGCATCGTCATGCCATGACTTGATCATGGCATCCATGCCGTGACCTCACGGTCCGGCCGGCAGCAGTTGGACACACCCTTGTCACGCTGTGCCGAACGGAAGGGCAACGGCATGGATGCCATGGTCGAGCCATGGCATGACGAAGGTGGTGCGGGCAGAAGAAGTGCCCTGGCAAGATCCGCCGGAAAAGCGGCCCCGTTTGGCCGTTCCCGATTGCATGGCCAGACAAAATGAGGCATTGCCCTGCGACATCAGACATAACCGGCTTTCGGAGACGTGACCCATGAGCGCTGCTGACCGCGGGGGGCAGAACGGCCTCACCTATTCCCAATCGGGTGTGGACATCGACGCAGGCAATGCGCTCGTCAAGCGCATCGCGCCGCTGGTCAAGGCGACCGCCCGTTCCGGCGCAGACAGTGCCATCGGTGGCTTCGGCGGCATCTTCGATCTCAAGGCGGCCGGTTTCTCCGATCCGCTGCTGGTAGCCGCCAATGACGGCGTCGGCACCAAGCTGAAGGTTGCCATCGACACCGGCTGCCATGACACGGTCGGCATCGACCTCGTCGCCATGTGCGTCAATGATCTGGTGGTGCAGGGCGCCGAGCCGCTGTTCTTCCTCGACTATTACGCTACCGGCGCGCTGGACGTGGACACAGCCACGGCCGTCGTCGGCGGCATTGCTGAGGGCTGCAAGATCGCCGGCTGCGCGCTGATCGGCGGCGAGACGGCGGAAATGCCGGGCATGTATTCCAAGGGCGACTATGACCTTGCCGGCTTTGCCGTCGGCGCGGTCGAGCGCGAGAACCTGCTGCCGCGCCCCGACGTCACGGAGGGCGACGTGCTCCTCGCCCTCTCCTCCTCCGGCGTCCATTCCAACGGCTATTCGCTGGTGCGCAAGATCGTCGAGGTCTCCGGGCTCACCTATGAGGCCGATGCTCCCTTCAAGAGCGGTACCAAGCTCGGCGAAGCGCTGATGGCGCCGACCCGCATCTATGTGAAGCCGCTGCTCGCCGCCCTCAAGGCGACCTCCGGCATCAAGGCGCTGGCGCATATCACCGGCGGCGGCCTGACCGAGAACCTGCCGCGCGTGCTGCCGAAGGGCAGCGTTGCCCGCATCGACCTGGCGAAGATTTCCGTTCCCGGCGTGTTCAAGTGGCTGGCGGGGACCGGCAATGTGGCCGAGGCCGAGATGCTGCGCACCTTCAACTGCGGCGTCGGCATGGTCGTCGTGGTCGAGGCTCGCGAGGAAGCCGCCGTGCGGGCCGCGCTGGAAGCGGCCGGCGAGACCGTCTTCACGCTCGGCCGCATCGAGGCCGGCTCAGGCGGCGGCTCGGGCGACGGCGAGGCGCATGTCGCCTACACCAACCACCTGGACCTCGGCGCATGAACAAGCGCCAGAAGGTCGGCGTGCTGATCTCGGGTCGCGGCAGCAACATGCTGTCGCTGATCCGGGCGGCTGAGGCGCCGGACTATCCGGCCGAGATCGCGCTGGTGCTGTCGAACCGGCCGGACGCCGGCGGACTGGAGCGGGCATCCTCCTTCGGCATTGCCACGGCAGTGGTCGATCACAAGCCCTTCGGCCGCGACCGCGAGGCTTTTGAGAAGGCAGTCGACGCGAAGCTTCAGGCGGCCGGCATCGAGCTGGTGGCGCTGGCCGGCTTCATGCGGCTCCTGTCGCCCTGGCTGGTGGAGCGCTGGGCCGGGCGCATGCTCAACATCCATCCCGCCCTGCTGCCGTCCTTCAAGGGCCTCGACACGCATGAGCGCGCGCTGGAAACCGGCGTGAAACTGCATGGCGCGACCGTTCACTTCGTTTCCAGCGAAATGGACGCCGGGCCGATCATCATGCAGGGCGCGGTGCCGGTCCTGGATGGCGATACGCCCGACACGCTCGGCGCCCGCGTGCTCGAGGTCGAGCACCGCATCTACCCGGAAGCCCTGGCGCTGATTGCCTCCGGCACGGCGCGGCTCGACGGCAACCACGTCGTCCTCTCCGATGCCAGCCGCGAGGCCACCGGCCACCTGATCGCCCCGACGCTCCTGAGCGGGCAGGACTGAACCTCCTTCACAGCGCGGCAAGCGCCGACACAGCGTCCCGCCCTGCCCCGCCGTCCTGTTCGGCGCGGAAGGCAGAGACGGTGGCGAAGAAGGCGTCGTGCAGGACGCTCTTTTCCTCGGACAGGGCAAAGACCATCTCGTCATATTCCCGGCTCATCTCGGTGACCGTCAGTCGGCGCACGATGTCGGTGCGGCCCGTGCCGTTGCGCCACATGAAGCCGACGCCGAGACCGTTCACCACCGCCTCATAGACCGCATCGCGGGTGTCCAACGTCAGCAGCGGCACCGGCTCGAAGCCGGCTGCGCGGAAGGCGCGGTCAACGACGCGCTGGGTGGAGGACCCACGCGTTCGGAAAATGAGTGGTTCCCGCAGGAGGCGCTGGCAGCTGACGCTGTCGAGGCCGGCCAGGGGACTGGCGGGGTGCACGATGGCGACCACATTCTGGCGCATCAGCAGGTCATGGCGGAAGCGGCCATCGCGCGGCACGTCCGGCAGGATGCCGATGTCGACGGCGCGGGTCAGCACGGCCCGGGTGATCGCCTCATGTGAACCGGTCTCGACCGCAATCTCGATGCTGGGGTGGCGCTTGTGGAAGGCGGCGATGAGCGCCATGCCGGGCATGGAATTGCCGAGGCCGATGGTCAGGCGGCCATTCAGCAGCGTGTTGTGTCGCATCAGGATGCGCATGACGTGGCGCTCGGCCTCGGCCATCCGCTCGGCAACGTCGCACAGCTCCAGACAGACCGGCGTGGCCTGCAGCAGGCCGTTCTTGCGGTCGAACAGGCGGACACCGAATTCGGCTTCCAGATCGCGCACATGGCGGGAGATGGCGGGCTGCGACAGGCCCAGCGCGCGGGCGGCGGCGGCATAGGAGCCGCCAGTCGCAACGGCATTCACGGCGCGGATGCGGGAAAGACTGAGGCTCATCGGTCGGGCACCTGCTTTGGACATATAGGCACAACAAGAGAGATCGGGCACATCGCCCCAAGATCCGCATGACCAAACCGGATGTTTGATCTGCCCATACCTTAGGCTTCATCTGTAACGGCCACGTCACAGTGGCCGGGCACTGTCTGTCTCAACGCGGCTGGCTCGCTCCCCGGCAGCCGTTTCAAACAAGACTTCAGGGTTTCCACGGCCGCACCGGTATTCCGCGTGCGAACGGGGAACCTTTACCCGACAGGAACACAGACTGTGACGCAGGCAGCCGGACCGATCACCGTAGCGAGACTGGAAAGCGGACTGGCAGATGCCTACGCCGCAGTGCTGTGCGATCTCGACGGCTGCCTTGTCTCCGGTGCAACGGCCCTGCCGGGCGCCCTCGATTTCGCCCGCTCCTGTGGCGACCGGCTCTGGATCGTCTCCAACAACTCCTCAGATACCGGCACCAGCCTGTCGGAGCGACTGGACAGGCTCGGCTTCCAGATCCCGGCACAACGCATCCTGCTCGCCGGCGAACATGCACTCATCGACATTGCCCAGCGCCGGCCGGGGGCGAGGATCTTTCTTGCCGCCTCGGCCCAGCTCGAGCAACGGGCGCGGGCGTTGGGTCTGATCCCCCTCCCGGCACCGCAGCGGCACGACGATGTGGATGTGGTGGTGCTGGCCCGAGACCCGGACTTCGGACTGGGCCGCCTGTCGCAGATGGTGCGGCTCCTGGCCTCGGGCGCTGAACTGGTGGTGACCAATCCGGATCTGGTGCATCCGGGTGCCGACGGACTGCCGGAACCGGAGACCGGCGCCCTGCTGGCTGCCCTGTCCGCCTGCTGGCCGGAACTGGCCTACCAGACCATCGGCAAGCCGCAGACTGCGCTGCTCAGCGAAGCCCTGCGCCGGGCCGGGGTCGGGGCGGCAGATGCACTCTTCGTCGGCGACAATCCGCTGACCGACGGGCTTGCCGCCCAGCGCACCGGGATCGCCTTCCTGCATGTGCTGCCGCCGGTGCCACGTGGTCCTTCCGATCCGGCGGCAACGCCGGCACCAGCCATCCAGACGGGAGACTGACCCATGCTGACCTACGCCCTGCGCACACTCGTCAAGATGGTCATCACACTCTTTGCCATCGTGACCCTGGTGTTCTTCGCCACGCGCCTCTCAGGCAATCCGATCGATTTCGTCCTCGGCGAGGGGATCACCAAGGAGGATCGGGAGCTGCTGACGACCTACTATGGGCTCGATGGCAGTGTCTGGACCCAGTATCTGCGCTATCTCGCCGCCTTCGTCGATGGCCAGTTCGGCCTCTCCTTCCTGGAACGGCGTCCCGTGGCGCAGGTGGTGGCCGAACGGCTTTGGCCGACGGCGCAATTGATCCTGAGCGCGACCATCTTCACGCTGCTTGTCTCCATACCCCTCGGCATCATCGCGGCCCTCAAGCGCAAGTCCTGGATCGGCAGCGCGGTGATGACGGTCGCCTTCTTCGGACTGGCGGTGCCCAATTTCGTGCTGGCGACACTGCTGGTGCTGGTGTTCGCCTATGTGCTGAACTGGCTGCCCGTGGTCGGCAATGGCACAGCGCTGCATTACATCATGCCGACACTTGCCCTGTCAGGCCTCCTGATCGCCGCCCTCACCCGCTTCACCCGCAACGCCATGCTGGACGTGCTCAGCCAGGACTACATGCGCACGGCCCGGGCCAAGGGGCTGAAGGAGCGCCGGGTGATCCTGAAGCACGGCCTCGGCAACGCCTCGATCACGCTGCTGTCGGTCATCGGGCTGCAGGTGGCGGGGCTCGCCGCGGCCGGCAGCGTGGTGATCGAGAGCATCTTTGCCTGGCCCGGCATCGGCCAGTTGCTCGTCCGCTCGGCAATCCTGCGTGACTACCCCGTGCTGCAGTTCGGCGTCCTGACCGTCGCCATCGCCGTCATCATCATCAACGCCGTGATCGACATTGCCTATGCCTATGCCGATCCCCGCATCCGCCTTGCGAAAGGATAAGCCATGACCGACCAAGCGATCGCCGGAACCGGCCGGAACCAGCCTCCACGTCTGCCGTTCCCCTTGCCCCGCCTCGACTTTGCCGTGACCTTCTGGCGTGAGGCGAACGGCGTGCAACGGGTGGCCATGATCCTGGCCCTGGTCCTGCTGGTGACAGCCCTGGCAGCCCCGCTGCTTGCGCCCTTTGATCCAAATGCCCAGAGCCTGATGTCCCGCCTGAGGCCGCCGGTGGGCTTTGAACGGGCAAAGCCCGCCTATCTGCTGGGGACCGATGAACTTGGCCGCGACATTCTCTCCCGCTGCCTCTACGGGCTGCGGCTGACCTTCACGCTGGCCCTGTGCGGTGCCGTGATCGGGCTCGCCATCGGTTTCGTTCTTGGAATGTTCTCAGGCCTTGCCGGCGGCGCGGTCGATGACTTCGTCATGGGGCTTGTGGATGCGCAGATCGCCATTCCGTTCACGCTGGTGGCCCTGCTGATCCTGGCCGTCTTCGGCTCCGGGCTCGACGTGATGATCCTGGTGCTCGGCCTCTACGGCTGGGAGCAATACACCCGCATCGTCCGCGGCGAAGTGCGCAAGCTCAAGCAAATGCCGTTCATCGAGGCAGCGCGGGCCGCAGGCGCCACCCCCTGGCGCATCGCCCGCCGGCATATCCTGCCCAACATCGTCTCGCCGCTGGTGGTGCAGTTCACCTTGAGCTTCTCCAACATCGTGCTGCTGGAATCGACCTTGTCCTTCCTCGGGCTCGGCGTGCAGCCGCCGACCGCGACGCTGGGCTCGATGGTCGGCATCGGCCGCGACTACCTGCCGACCGCTCCCTGGATCGTGCTCGCTCCGGCCGCCGTGATCCTTCTCCTGACCTTTGCCGTGCAGATCCTGGGTGACTGGCTCCGGGACCGCGCCGACGTGCGCCTGCGCAGCCGCTGACATAACAGAAGCCGGAACGGCCGACGTGCATCTCTCTTCCCTCACCCTCTCTTTTGGAGGCATTCATGCTGAGACTTCTTGCAAGCACTGCCCTGATCAGCGCCGCCCTCGCCGGCACGGCCCTGTCCGCCGAGATCACCGTTGGCGCTGCCAACGTGTCGTCCTACCTGGATCCGGGCCGCGACCATTCCAACGTGGGCTCGCAGTTCTACTACAACAGCTTCGACACGCTGATCGGCCGCAACCACGACACCACCAAGACCGAGTGGACCCCGGCCCTGGCAACCTCGTGGAAGCTGATCGATGACACCACCATGGAGCTGAAGCTGCGCGACGGCGTCAAGTTCCACAACGGCGCGGCCATGACCGCCGATGACGTGGTGTTCTCGCTGAACCGCATGTTCCAGGCCGACTTCCCGCCCTACCAGGTGCGCGCCCGCGACCGCTTCGACAACTTCGCCGGCGCGGAAAAGGTTGATGACCTGACCATCCGCGTGAAGGCCAAGCGCGCCGAGCCGCTGTGGGAGACGCTCCTGAACCTGCAACAGGTCATGATCATCCCGGCCGCCTACACCATGGGCCTTGCCGGCGACCCGGCCAAGCTGGAACACGATGACTTCGAAGCCTTCTCGCTGAAGCCGGTCGGCACCGGCCCCTACAAGGTGGCAGAGTTCGTTCCGGGCCAGACCATCGTCTGGGAGCGCTTCGCCGACTTCTGGGGCGACAAGGCCCCGCTCGACAAGGTGACCGTCAAGCACATGCCGGAAACCGCCTCGCGCATCACCGCCCTGAAGACCGGTGAAGCCGACATCGTGACGAACATCGCCCCGGACCAGCTCGACATGATCGACAAGGACCCGGACATGAAGGCCTTCGGCGCGCCGACCGCCCTGTTCCACGTCATGATCATGAACCAGAACCATCCGAAGCTGAAGGATGCCCGCATCCGCCAGGCGCTGTCGCTGGCGATCGACCGCGACGCGCTGAACGAGGCGCTGTGGCTCGGCAAGGCCGTGGTTCCGGCCTCGCACACCATGGAAGAGTTCGGCGATCTCTACATGCCGGAGCTGAAGACCTTCGAATACAACCCGGAAAAGGCCAAGGAACTGCTCAAGGAGGCCGGCTACGACGGCTCCGAGATCACCTTCGACACGGCGGCCGGCTATTACACCAATGGTCTTCTGTCGACCCAGGCGATCATGGAGATGTGGGCAGCCGTTGGCGTCAAGGGCAAGATCAACGTCGGCGACAAGTGGACCGGCAACTCGCCGGAGCTGATGGTCCGCAACTGGTCCAACCCGATGTATTTCGCCGATCCGTTCGGTTCCTTCGGCGTGATGTGGGCGCCGGGCGGCCCGTCGCAGTCGGAAGGCCGCTTCAACACGGATGACGCCTATGCCGCCGCCTGGGAGAAGTTCCGCTTCTCCGGCGACGTCGAGCTGCGCCGCGCGGCCTATGCCGAGCTGATGGACCGCGTGAAGGCCGATCCGGCCCTGCTGCCGCTCTATCGTCCCTATGAAGCCTGGGCGATGAAGAACTCGGTCAACTGGCAGACCAAGCCGGGCCACATCCCCTATGTGCTCGACTTCCGCGCCGGCTCCATCTCCTTCAACTGAGCCTGACATCAAGCCGGAGCGCTGCCCCTCGCAGCGCTCCGGTCAGACTGCTGACAAACCCTCTATCGTCATCCCGGGCGCAGCGCAGCGGAGACCCGGGACCGGAGAGCCAAGGTCTCTCCTGGGATAACTCATTGAAAGATAGAGACCCCGGCTCTCCGGTCCCGGCTCGGCGCTTCGCTTGGCCGGGATGACTTGGGTGAGGTCGAGGTTTCTCATCAAGCTCGCCGGAGCGCTGCCCCTTGCGGCGCTCCGGTTTCCCGAATTGCCAAAAGGATCCCTTGCCGTGACCGTCCGTCTTGCCCTCATTGCCGATATCCATCATGGCGCGCCCTCTGCCACCAAGCGCGGTGACACCGCCCTTGAGCTGATGGAGGAGTTCGCCCGCTTCACCAACGCCGCACGCCCGGATCTGGCCATCGATCTCGGCGACCGGATTTCCGACATCGACCGCGACACGGATTTGCGGCTGGAGCGCGAGGTCGCCGAAGCCTTCGCCCCGATCACCACGCCGGTGCGCCACATCTGCGGCAACCATGACCGCGACCACCTGGAGGTCGCCGACAATGAGGCGATCCTCGGCCAGAGCCTTGCAAACGAGACCATCGACATCGGCGGCTGGCGCATTGCGCTGTGGCGGGCCGACAGCCGCATCATCCGCACGCCGGAACATTCCGGCTTCGTGCTGAAGGAAGCCGACCTCTTGTGGCTGTCGCGCGTGGCCCAGACCGCCGACCGGCCGCTGCTCGTCATGAGCCATGTGCCGATCTCCGGCCATGCCCAGACCGGCAACTACTATTTCCAGAACAACCCGTCCGCCTCGACCTATCCCCATGCCGAGCGCGCCCGCGCGGCCCTGGCCCAGGCCCGCGTGCCGGTGGTCTGCATGGCCGGCCACGTGCACTGGAACACCATCACGAAGGTCGACGGCATCGTCCACATGACGCAGCAGTCGCTGACCGAGAGCTTCACCACCTCGGGCGAGCCGGCCGGCGCCTTCGGAATCCTGGAGCTTGGCGACACCGTCTCCTGGCAGGTCGAGGGCAAGGATCCGGTCCGCTTTGGCTTCACGCCAACGGCGGAGCGCTGGACGCCGGTGATGCCGGTGTTTGATAGCCTGCCCGAGTTTGCCGCCCGCCGGCGGACCGCAGCATGACCGCCGCGCCGGAGACCACCGGCCAGCCGATCCTGGCCGTCGAGGGCCTGAAGGTGGCCTTCGGCGCGCATGAGGCCGTGAAGGGCCTGAGCTTCTCCATCGGCGCCGGCGAGACGCTGGCGCTGGTAGGGGAATCCGGCTCAGGCAAGTCGGCAACCGCGCTCGCCATCCTGCGCCTGATCGAACGCGAAGGCGGCAAGATCGCTGGCGGTCGGGTTCTGCTTGGCGCAGGGAGCGACCAGATCGAGCTGACCGGACTTTCCGACGACGCCCTGACCGACATTCGCGGCAACCGGGTGTCCATGGTGTTCCAGGAACCAATGACCTCGCTGAACCCGGTGATGACCATTGGCGCCCAACTCGCCGAAGTGTTTATCCGGCATCGCGGCATGAGCGAACGCGCGGCCCTAACCGAGGCCAAGGCCGGGCTGGAGGCAGTGCGCATTCCCGACGCGCAGCGCCGGCTGGGACAGTATCCGCATGAATTGTCCGGCGGCCTGCGCCAGCGGGTAATGATCGCCATGGCGCTGGCCTGCCGCCCGGACCTTCTCATTGCAGATGAACCGACCACGGCACTGGACGTGACGACGCAGGCCGAAATCCTCGACCTGATCCGGTCGCTGCAAGCCGAGATCGGCATGGGACTTCTTTTCATTACGCATGACATGGGCGTCGTCTCGGAGATCGCGGATCGGGTTCTCGTGTTGCGGCATGGGCTGGCGGTCGAGGAGGCCCGTGTCGCCGACCTGTTCCGGTCGCCCCAGGCCGCCTATTCACGCACGCTGATGGCCGCCACGCCGCGCCTCGGCAGCGGCAGCCTGACCGGGCCAGCCGGCACGACGCCGGTGCTGAAGGTCACGGGCCTTTCCACCCGGTTCCAGATGCGCAAGGGCTTCCTGCGCCGGGTGCAGGGGGAACTGCATGCGGTGCGCAATGTCAGCCTGACGCTGAACGAGGGCGAGACGCTCGGTCTCGTCGGCGAGTCTGGTTGCGGCAAGTCCACGCTGGCGCGCAGTGTTCTGCGACTGGTCGAACCGGCCGAGGGTCACATCGAAGTGGCAGGCCGGCCCTTGACCGGCCTCTCGGCCGCAGCGCTGAGACCAGAAAGACGGCTGGCGCAGATGGTGTTTCAGGATCCGTTTGCCAGCCTCAACCCGCGCCTGCCGGTGCATGAGCTTGTGACCGAGCCGGCCCGGATCCACGGACTTGTCATCGAAAGGGACCAGAAGGCACTGGCTGTCGAACTGGTGATGCGGGTCGGGCTCGAAGCAGACTGCATTCACCGGTACCCGCACCAGTTCTCCGGCGGGCAACGGCAGCGGCTTTGCATCGCGCGCGCTTTGTCGGTCAGACCCAAACTGATCGTTGCCGATGAAGCGGTCTCCGCACTGGACGTTTCGATTGCCCGTCAGGTGACGGATCTGATGCTCGACTTGCAGCAGCGCGAGGACATGTCATTTCTTTTCATTTCGCATGATATTGCTGTTGTCGAGCGGGTCAGTCACCGCATCGCGGTGATGTATGGCGGCCAGATCGTCGAAATGGGACCGACTGCCGAGGTGCTGGCGCAGCCGAGGCACAGCTACACGCGGCGGCTGCTGGCGGCTGTCCCGGCCGCTGACCCGGAGCGCAGGCGGCCGGCCGGTGCGATGCGTCTCAGTGTCCCGCCGGCCATGGCCTTCACCCGCCCGGGCGAGACGCTTGAGGAGCTGCCGTTGATCGAAATGAGCCCCGGGCATTTCGTCCGCGCGGAAGCCGCCTGACATCCGGCCTTGCGCCAGTTGCGCGATCGGACAGGCGCAACCTGTTTGCGCTGCGATGCTGCGTCGCAGAACCGGCATGGCGTGTCGTTTTCGGATTATCCGCAACGGCCCGCCCGTGGTGGATTGGGGCATGACCAGGGTGCCCTGCCTCGGCGACGCGGCAGGGAGAATTGGGAAGCCGGTGACATGGGCCTTGTGGCGCATGGCAAGCCGGCGCTGCCCCCGCAACGGTGGCGAGGACAGGAGCGCGGTGGAGGAGCCACTGGGGCAACCCGGGAAGGTGCCGCATCCGGGCCGCAAGGCCGCCTCGAAGCCCGGAAACCAGCCCTGGCCATCAGGAACCCAACGGATCGCGGTGGGCGGACCGGGGCGGTGCAGGCTGTGGCGGAGGGAGACCGCCGGAGCGCACCTGTCCCTGCCCCCAGTCCCCCGCCGGCAAGCGGAATGTGAGGCCATGGACGTTCGCAATGACATGCTGAGCCGCGTAAAGACCCGGCGGGAAGGCTTTTCTCTCGATCAGGCCTTTTACATCGATCCGGAGTATTTCAAGCTCGACCTGGATCTTATCTGGTACCGCGACTGGCTGTTCGTCGGCCATGACTGCGAGGTGGCCAAGGCCAGCAGCTTCTTCACCGTGCAGGTCGGCGACTATCCGGTGGTGATCCTGCGCGACAGCGATGGCCAGATCCGTGCCTTCCACAATTCCTGCCGCCATCGCGGCAGCCGGGTTTGCACGGAGCATCGCGGCTCAAGCGCAAGGCTCGTCTGCCCCTATCACCAGTGGACCTATGACCTCGACGGCAGCCTGCTCTATGCGCGGCAGATGGCCGAGGACTTCGACAAGTCGCAGTTCTCGCTTAAAGCCGTCGCCTGCGAGAGCGTGGCCGGCTACATCTTCATCTGCCTTGCGGACAAGCCGTCCGAGTTCGCGCCCTTTGCTGAGCTGATGCAACCCTATTTCGCGCCGCACCGCCTCACCGAGGCCAAGGTCGCCTTCGAGAGCACGATCATCGAGAAGGGCAACTGGAAGCTCGTCTGGGAGAACAACCGAGAGTGCTACCACTGCGCCGGCAACCACCCCGAACTCTGCAAGACCTATCCGGAAGCCCCGACGGTGACTGGCGTCTCTGGCGGCGACGAGGACCCGGAGTTGACCGAGCACTGGACGCGGCTGGAAGCGGGCGGCCTGCCGAGCCGGTTCCAGATGCACGAGAGCGGCCAGTTCCGCGCCTGCCGCACCCCGCTGATCGGCGATGCTGCGAGCTACACCATCTCCGGTCGGCCTGCCGTACAGGAGCTTCTGTCGGCAGACGTGACCCAGGAGCGGATCGGCGCGCTGCTGCTGTTCCACTATCCGACCACCTGGAACCACGTGCTGACCGACCACGCGGTGACCTTCCGCGTGCTGCCGATCAGCGCCACCGAGACGGCCGTGACCACAAAGTGGCTGGTCAACAAGGACGCGGTCGAGGGCGTCGACTATGACCTCGACACGCTGACCCATGTCTGGATGCAGACCAACGACCAGGACCGGCGGATCGTCGAGGAGAATGCCTTCGGCATCAAGTCGCCCGCCTATGAGCCCGGCCCCTATTCCGAACTGCACGAGGGCGGCGTGATGCAGTTCGTTGACTGGTATTGCCGCAATGTCGAAACGCGCCTGACGACAGGTGCCAAGTCGTTGCGCAGCGTCGCCTGAGGATCCTGATCCATGACCGTCAAACCGGATTTTGCCGCAGGCCTCGCCCTGCCCTTCGCCAGCACCGCCCCCTGGAAGGGACCGGCAACGCGGCTGGAGGTGCTGGCCGTGATCGACGAAACCGCCGACGTGAAGACCTTCGTCTTTCGGCCCGAAGGCGGCGGCTGGTTCTCCTACAAGCCCGGCCAGTTCGTGACGCTGGAGCTGCCGGTGCCCGGCGGGCCGGTGTGGCGGACCTATACGCTCTCCTCCACGCCGACGCGGCCCTTCTCCGCCTCGGTGACGGTGAAGGCGCAAGGCTGCAGCATCGGCACGCGCTGGATGTTCGACACGCTGGTGCCGGGCATGACGCTGACCGCGAGCGGCCCGGCCGGACATTTCAGCCACTGGAACCATCTGGCCGAGCGCTATCTGTTCCTGTCTGCGGGCTCCGGCATCACGCCGATGATTTCGATGCTGCGCGCGATGGCCGACACGGCCCCGGCCAGCGACGTGGCTTTTCTCACCTGCGGCCGCACGCCCGCCGATCTTTTGTTTCGCGACGAACTGGAGATGCTAGAGCGGCAGATGCCGAAGCTGGCACTGGGGCTGATGGTGGAGCGCAAGAGCGCCGCCGACCGCTGGCACGGCCTGACCGGGCGCATCGACATGGCGCGGTTGAAGTTCCTGGTGCGCGACTACCGGCAGCGGGAGATCTTCTGCTGCGGCCCGGAACCCTTCATGGCCGGTGTGCGCCTGATGCTGGAAGATGCCGGCTTCGACATGCGGCACTACCACGAGGAAAGCTTCGGCGCGCCGGCAAAAATTGCAACAGATCAGCCCGTGGCGATCCCCGCCGCACTGACCATCGCGCCTACCGTCCCATTACGCCTTGCAATGGCGAGTGGCACCGTTGAAGCGCCCGGACAGGCCGCAGGGCCAGTCAGGGAACCGGGCGCGCCCGACTTGTCGCCCCCCGCCGGGGCGGACCCGGCCAGCGACGGCCTGGAGTTGCAGTTCAGCCGCAGCGACATGCGCATGACCTCCCCGCCCGGCGCCACCTTACTTCAGGCGGCCCGCGCGGCTTCCGTCCGCATCCCGGCCGCCTGCGAGGCCGGCATGTGCGGCACCTGCAAGGTGAAGATGACGGCGGGCGACGTCACCATGACCCACAATGGCGGCATCACGCAGGAGGAGATCGCACAAGGCTATGTGCTCGCCTGCTGCTCGCATCCGGTCAGCGCCGTGACGCTGGAGGCGTGAAGCGCCTTGGGCAGAATATGCCGACCAGAGCGCAGCGCAAAGGGCAGACCAGGCATTGCATTCGGATTGAACCGCAACCGCATCAAAGCCAATCGGGCCGCAGCGACGAGCCCGCCCCCTGGCACGAAGACTGCTAATCTATGGTTGCAACACTCTGGCGCCACCCCCGACCGGGCAATTCCTGCCCGGTGGACGCGCCAAGGGAGACAGCCATGGATGTCACTTCAGTCCAACGACCGGATTCCGTCCGGCAACTGCGGCCAGCCGCCACGCCAGCGGCGACGTTCACCGGGACCGCGCAGGACAAATCGTCCACGACGACACCCCCGACCGCCCAGCGGACGCGGATCGAGCACTACGAAGACGTCACGCACCTGGCCCCCAAGGGCGATGGCCGCGAGCTGATGAAGCAGCTCTACACGCCCGAAGAACGTCAGGAAATGGCAAATCGGCTTATCGAGATGACACGAGCTGATGCAAGGCATCGGCAGGATCGCATCAATTTCCTTGAGCAGCACATTGACTATTTAAACAAAAGGAATGCCGGAAAATCAGCAATGCTGTCCATTCAAGAGAAAAACAGAAACGAACAAGTCGTTTCCGATTACCGTGAACAATTGTATCGATTCAATAGCTACGAGGTCGAGAATGACGCTGGCCGCAAAGCAATCCTAAGAACCGCGGCAATGATGCTAGATACGAGCTATGAAAACGTTGAGCAGATGGTTTGACCGCACACCATGCCACCGCCCAAGCCGTCACAGCCCCCGAGCACTGCCTTCAGGCCAACCATCTCGATTAACCCACCTGTTCAAGTGCGCCGTGCGCGGCCCCCGCAGCCCCCGATCACACGCTCCGTGCCGTCCCGGCCTCGTGCCGGGACCTGTCAGGGACGCGACGTCCAGCCGCCCACAATGATTCCCTGCCGGCTGAACAGGTCCCGGCACGAGGCCGGGACAGCGCGGTGGCGCGGATCAAGGCCGTGACTTTCGGTCAGGGACAGCTTCAGCACGAACGCCTCACCACAGCCCCGCCCCAGCCGTCACAGCAACGCCAAGCAATGCCATCAGGCCGACCGTCTCCATCATGCCGCGCTTTGCGCCGAAGACGAGGCCGAGGGCCAGGGCGCTCAGGAGAGCGGCGGCCGGATCGAGGCTCGACGGGTCAACGCGCACGAAGTGTAACCACCCCTCCGAAACGCGGGTGGCCGACGCGAACAGCACGTTGAGGCCGAACCAGACGGCGACATAAGCGATGACCCCGACCACGGCGGCCGTGATCCCCGTGAGGGCCGCAGCAAGTGCTGCGTTGCGGCGCAGTCCCTCGACAAAGGGCGCGCCGGCGAAGATCCAGAGGAACGAGGGGGCGAAGGTCACCCAGGTGGCCATCAGCGCGCCGAGGCTGGCCGCGACCAGCGGCGGCATCCCGCCCCCGTCCTTCAGCGCTGCCAGAAAACCGACGAACTGGTTGACCAGGATGGTCGGTCCCGGCGTCGTCTCGGCAAGGCCAAGCCCGTCGATCATCTGGCGCGGCGTCGCCCAGCCCATGTCGACACCCGCCTGCGCCAGATAGGCCAGCACGGCATAGGCCCCGCCAAATGTGATGACGGCAAGCTTGGAGAAGAACAGGCCGATGGCGACCAGCACATGCCCCGGCCCGAGCAGCAGCACGGCGATGACCACCGGCGCCCACCAGACAGCCAGACAGGCCAAGGCCGTGCGAAACGCGCGGGCTGCCGCGCCGCTCGGCAGCACGGGTGCGGGCTGAACGGAGGAAGGCTCGCCGCCAACTCCCATCAGTCGCGGCGCGAAGCCGGCAGCCAGGGCTCCGGCAATGCCGGCGCCGATGATGATCAGGGGGAACGGCAAGTCAAACAGCAGGATCAAGAGGAAGGCCGCAGCGGCCAGACCATAGGGCAAGGGCCCCTTGAGGCCGCGCTTGGCGATCTTGATCAGGGCCTGGATGACAATCGCCAGCACCGCCGCCTTGATGCCGAGGAAGACACCGTCGACCAGCGTCGTGCCGGTGCCAAGGGCATAGAGAAACGACAGGGCCAGCATGATCAGGCTGCCTGGCAGCACGAAAAGGATACCGGCGGCCAGTCCGCCGCGCACCCCGTGGGTCAGCCAGCCGATATAGGTCGCAAGCTGCTGTGCCTCGGGTCCGGGCAGAAGCATGCAATAGTTGAGCGCATGCAGGTAGCGCGGCTCGTCGAGCCATTTCTTCTCGTCGACGACGATCCGGTGCATCATCGCGATCTGTCCCGCCGCCCCGCCGAAGGACAGGATGCCGATGCGGGCGAAGGTGAGGATCAGGTCGCGGAAGGTGGGGGAAACAGGCACAGGTGCACTCCGGTTGCGCCGACCTGTTCGGACTGGATCGGTCGCTCGGCGACCATAGTGATTGCCGTGCGACAGATCCATGACGATTGCGGAGCCGAGGAACGCCTCTCAGATCCCCAGATAGGCCTCGCGGATGCGCGGATCGGCGATGAGTTCGGCGGCCGGTCCCGACATGGTGATGCGGCCGGTCTCCATCACATAGCCCCGGTCGGCGATGGAGAGCGCTGCGAAGGCGTTCTGCTCCACCAGGAGCACCGTGACATCCAGGCTCTTCAGCGACTTCACCACCTCCAGGATCTGGTCGACCAGGATCGGGGCCAGTCCCATGCTCGGCTCGTCCAGCAACACGCAGGTGGGACGGGCCATCAGCGCCCGGGCAATCGCCAGCATCTGCTGCTGGCCGCCGGACAGGCCGCCGGCGGAGAGATTGCGCTTTTCCTTCAGCACCGGGAACATGGCAAAGGCATCGGCCATGTCCTTGTCAACGCGTGCATCGGCGAACAGATAGGCGCCAAGCCGCAGGTTTTCCTCCACCGACAGGTTGGTGAAGATCTGCCGGCCCTCCGGCGACTGGGTCAGCCCCAGCCCGACCCGCCGGTGCGGCGGCAGTCTTGAGATGTCATCGCCCCGGAACATCAGCGCGCCGCCTGAGGTGGGCTGCACGCCGGAGAGGCAGCGCAGCAATGTCGTCTTGCCCGCGCCGTTGGCCCCGATCACCGAGACGATCTCGCCGGATTTCACCTCCAGATCGACCCCGTGCAGCACCTCGATGCGCCCGTATTTGCTGCGCAGTCCTTCAACCGAGAGCATTGGCCGCCTCCTTGCCGCCATGGGCCCCGAGATAGGCCTCGATCACCTTGGGATCACGGGCCACCACCTCCGGCTTGCCTTCGGTGATCTTCACGCCGTGATCGAGCACGACGATATGGTCGGAAATCTTCATCACCAGCTTCATGTCATGCTCGACCAGCAGGATGGCAACGCCCTCCTTCGCCACGGCCGCGATGAGATGATCGATCTCCTCGGTCTCGACCGCGTTGCACCCGGCCGCCGGCTCGTCCAGCAGCAGGAGGCGCGGCCTGCAGGCGAGCGCCCGGGCAATTTCCAGCCGTTTCAGCGCGCCATAGGACAGCTGCGAAGCAATCAGTTCGGCCCCGCGCTCCAGTCCGACCCGGGCCAGCAGCTTGCGCGCGGCGTCTTCGGTCTCCCGGTTGCGCCGCAGCGAGGATGGCAGAGCGAGAATGTCGGCGAGGAGATGGCGGCCTTCCGACAGGTGGAACCCGGCCATGACATTATCCAGCACGCTCATCTGCTGGAACACCTGCAGGTTCTGGAAGGTGCGGGACAGGCCGCGCGCGGCCAGCGCCTGCGGCGGCAACCCGGTGACCGTCTCCCCTGCCAACCGCACACTGCCACGGGCGGGCAGATAGACGCCGGAGATCATGTTGAACAGCGTCGTCTTGCCGGCGCCATTGGGGCCGATGACGGAGACGATCTCGCCTTCCGCCACCGCAAAGCTCACCGCATCCACGGCCTTGACGCCGCCAAAGTCGATGCCGAGGCCTTCGATCTCAAGAAGTTTCATCCCTGCCTCCGGCTGAAGCGCTTGATCAGGCTCGGCACCAGACCCTCGCGCAGGAAGATCATCACCAGCATCATGATGAGGCCGAGCACGATGTGCTCGTAGTCGTGGAAAACCGTGAGCGCTTGCGGCAAGGCGGTCAGGATCGACGCGCCGGTAATGGCGCCGAACACCGAGCCCGCACCGCCAAGCACCGTCATCGTGACCATCTGCACCGAATGCAGGAAGCCGGCGATGTCAGGCGAAACGAACTTGTTCATCATCGCCAGCAGCGATCCTGAGACCGAGGCATAGACGGCAGAAATGACGAAGGCCATCAGCTTGAAATGAGCCACATCCACCCCGACCGTCCGCGCGGCAATCTCGCTGTCATGCAGCGCCCGGAGCGCGCGGCCCGTCGAGCTGGTGTGCAGGTTCAGCGCCAGCAGAGCCCCCAGCAGCAGCACGAGCCCGGAGAACCAGTACCAGACCTGCGCCGCCGGAACGGACAGGCCAAGCGACTTCAGGAAGTCCCGCAAACCGAGATCCTCGACCTGCATGCCATCCGGCCCGCCGGTGAGCCAGGACTCGTTCGACAGCACCATGAAGATGAGGATGCCGAAGCCGAGCGTCGCAACCGCCAGATAGTGCCCCTTCAGCCGCAGGATCGGACGGCCGACCAGATAGGCCAACGCGCCGGAAATCAGCGCCCCCAGCAGCATGGCAATGATCGGCGGCAGGCCCAGATGCACCGGCGCCAGGGCACAGGCATAGGCGCCGATGCCGCAGAAGCCGGCGTGGCCGAGGCTGATCTGGCCGGCATAGCCGATCAGGATGACGAGGCCGGTGACGGCAAGGCCATTGATGAACATCAGCGTCCCGACCCGGTAGTAGAACGAGGACGGAAAGAACAGCGGGGCGACCAGCACCAGCGCCACCAGCGCCAGCAGCGTGATCGTCTTGGGAGAGAGGTTCTTCATGGCTCAGACCCGGTTGACCGTGGCCCGGCCGAACAGGCCACTGGGCATGACAAACAGCACCGCGAGGATGACGATGAAGGCCGCCGCATCCTTGTAGGTGGACGAAATGTAGCCGGCGGTCAGGGCCTCGATCAGGCCGACAACGAGACCGCCGACGAGGGCCCCGAACGGGTTGCCCATGCCGCCGAGCATGGCTGCGGCAAAGCCCTTGAGGGCCAGCGCGATGCCAATGTCATAGCTCGTCAGCGTGATCGGCGTGACGAGGACACCCGCCACCGCGCCGATGGCCGCCGACAGGGCAAAGCTCAGCGTCATGATGAAATTGGTGTTGATGCCGACGAGCCGCGCCGCCAGCCGGTTGTTGGCGGTGGCCAGCACCGCCTTGCCCGTCAGGGTGCGGGTGAAGAAGAGATAGAGCCCGGTGAAAATGACTGCCGCGCCGAAGATCACCCAGACGCTCTGCGGCAAGATCGTCGCCCCCAGAATCTGGAACGGCGCGTCGCCGGAAAAGCTCTCGAACCGGTGCAGCTGCTTGTCGAAGACGATCTGGGCGACGCCCCGCAGGAAAATTGACGCGCCGATGGTGATGATGATGATCGTCACCACGGAAGCATTGCGCGCCGGCTCGATGGCGAACTTGTTCAGCGCCACGCCGACCAAAGCGGTGATCACCACGGCGAGGATGGCTGCGGCCGGCAGCGGCACGCCGGCGGCCGACAGGAACACGGTCGACATGCCGCCCAGCATGACGAACTCGCCTTGCGAGAAGTTCACCACGTCGGAGGCGTTGTAGATGATGGTGAAGCCGAGCGCGACCAGCGCATAGACAGCGCCGACCGTCAGGCCTGAAAAGACGAACTGCAGAAGATCGGACATGGATCGGTCCCGTCGGGCAGGTTGAAGCACCTGCCGCATGGTTCGGTGAACGCGGATCGGACAGTTTGCAAAGCGGGGGGCTGATCGCATCTGCCCGATGCGGTCAGCCCCCTGATGCGCCCTGTTACTCGACGATGGTCCAGTCGCCGTCCTTGATTTCCAGCATGCGGAACGCGGACAGGTCGAGGCCCATGTGGTCGTCGGCAGTCATGTTGACGATGCCGCCGGTGCCGACATAGCCCTTGGTCTTCTCGATCTCGTCGCGGATCGCCGCCGGTTCGGCGGAACCCGCCCGTTCGATGGCCTGGGTCAGGATCATGAAGGCGTCATAGGCATGGCCACCGAAGGTGGAAACCTGCGCGCCGGTGGCCTTTTCATAGGCATCGCGGTAGCCGACGACGACCGGCTTCTGCGGGTCATTGTCCGGCAGTTTGTCGGCCACCAGCAACGCTGCAGCCGGAAGCCGGACGCCTTCAGCGGCATCCCCTGCCAGTTCGATGAAGCTCTTCGAAGCCACGCCATGCGACTGGTACAGCGGGACCTGGATGTTGAGCTGGCGGAAGTTGCGGGTGACAATGGCCGGGCCCTGGCCGAAGCCCGGGTTGACGACCGCCTGAAGACCGGCAGCGCCGGCGATCTTGGTCAGCTGCGGCGTCATGTCGGCGTCCTTCGGGCCGTAGCTTTCATCCGCCACGATCTCCATGCCGAATTCCGGCGCAAGCTTCAGGCACTGTTCGCGCATCGACATTTCAAAGCCGCCTGTGCCGGAGATGAGGCCGATCTTGGTCAGGGCACGGGCCTTCAGGTCGCCGTAGATCTTGGCGCAGGCCATCTTGTCGGTGTGCGGGGTCTTGAACACCCACTTCTTCACCGGATCGATGATGACCACGGCGCCGGCCAGCGAGATGAACGGCACCTCGGCCTCTTCCATCACCGGGATCATCGCCATGGTCGTGCCGGTCGTGGTGCCACCGATGACCGCCACGACCTCATCGTCTTCAATGAGGCGGGTGGCAAAGGTGCGGGCATTGTTGGCATCGCCCGCGTCGTCATACATGACAAGCTGGATCTTCTCGCCCTTGATGCCGCCCTTGGCGTTGATCTCGTCGACCAGCATCGACAGGGTCTTGGCTTCCGGATCGCCCAGGAAGGACGCCGGGCCCGTCTGGGACAGGGATGCCCCGATCTTGATGTCGGCAAGGGCCGGCGAACCCGCCAGACCAATTAACGCCAGCGCAGCCGTCGCCTGCTTCAGGCTCGTCAGAAACGTCATGATTTTCCTCCCATCGCAATGTCGTCAAGGCAGAACCGAAGGGCTGCTCTCCTGCCCGGCCTGTCCGGTCATCCGACCGGCACTTCGCCTGAGCCAGCACGTCCCGTGGCATGAAGCCACCGGGCGGATCCGGTCCTCACTCCGGGCCCGCAGGCTGTCGTCTCTCTCCCCGTTCTTGCTGCGCCATCGGGCGCTTCAGTTATATTGACCGACCGGTTGGTTTATGCAACATCTTTCTTCAACGACCAAGGTCGCATTCCAAAAGTTGCGGCAACCGGGGCTATGGCCTTCTGGTTCGCGCTTGCCGGGCGGCGACGGACGGGCGAGCCTGCCGAAGGGACTATCCTGATCGGCAGTCCGAGGGAGGAACGACATGACAGGTATTGCTGCGGGCGAAACGCCCGTGCTTGTGGAGCGCCGCGGCGGCGTTCTGGTGCTGACGCTGAACAGGCCGGACCGGCTCAACTCCTTCAATGAGGCGCAGCATCTGGCGCTCAGGGCCGGGTTCGAGACCGCGCGCGACGATGCGGATGTGCGGGCGGTGCTGCTCACCGGCGCCGGCCGTGGCTTCTGCGCCGGCCAGGATCTGGGTGACCGCGATCCGGCCAAGATGACCGGTGCGCCGGATCTCGGCGAGACCATCGAACGCTACTACAACCCGCTGATCCGGCTGATCCGGAGCCTGGAAAAGCCGGTCATCTGTGCCGTCAACGGCGTGGCCGCCGGAGCTGGCGCCAACATCGCGCTGGCCTCAGACATCGTGCTCGCGGCCCGCTCGGCCAAGTTCATCCAGGCCTTCGCCAAGATCGGCCTCGTGCCCGATTCGGGCGGCACCTGGTCCCTGCCCCATCTTCTCGGCGAAGCCCGCGCCAAGGGTCTGGCCCTCACCGGCCAACCGCTACCGGCCGAGACGGCGCTCGCCTGGGGCCTGATCTGGCAGGTCTGCGACGACGATCAGCTGATGGGCGAAGCTTTGGCGCTGGCTGAAAGCCTTGCCAGCGGCCCGACGGTCGGCCTGGGCCTGACCAAACAGGCTATCCAGGCGGCGGCCACCAACAGCCTCGATGCGCAGCTCGATCTGGAACGCGACCTGCAGCGGCAGGCCGGACGCACCCCGGACTATGCCGAAGGCGTCGCCGCCTTTCTTGCCAAGCGTCCCCCCGTCTACAGCGGGAGGCGCTGAGATGACGGCCTCCCTGACGGCCCAGCAACTCGCAGAAGCCAGCGCCGCTGCCATGTGGAACGGCGACAACGCCAGCGCCGGCCTCGGCATGGTGATGGACCGCATCGCCCCCGGCGAAGCGACGCTCAGCATGACGCTGACCGACGCCATGACCAACGGCCACAAGACCGGCCACGGCGGCTTCATCTTCGCGCTGGCCGATTCGGCCTTTGCCTTTGCCTGCAACAGCCACAACCAGCGCGCCGTCGCCCAGCACTGCTCGATCACCTACATCGCCCCCGCCTTTGCCGGCGACCGGCTGACGGCCACCGCCCGGGAGATCTCGCGCGCCGGCCGCTCCGGCATCTACGACGTGCAGGTCACGAACCAGACCGGCGCGATCCTCGCCGAATTCCGAGGCCATTCGCGGACGGTGAAGGGCACCCACGTGCCTCTCGCCGGGGGGACCGATACGGGCACGGCCGGCTGAGACCCAGCCCCAACCGCCAGCCCCACAAGACCACATGTTTTCGGGAGGAAACACCATGGAAGACCTGAGCCCGCGCCCCGGGGATCTCGAACCGATCGAAACCGCGTCCCGCGATGAAATCTCCGCGCTGCAGCTGGCGCGCCTCAAAACGACGCTGGCCCATGCCTATGCCAATTCTCCATTCTACCGGGCGAAATTCGATGCCCATGGCGTGCATCCGGACGACCTGAAGACCCTCGCCGACCTGGCGAAATTCCCCTTCACGGTGAAGACGGACCTGCGCGACACCTATCCCTTCGGCATGTTCGCCGTACCGCAGAAGGACATCGTCCGCATCCACGCCTCTTCCGGCACCACCGGCAAGCCGACCGTCGTGGGTTACACCAAGAAGGACATCGACACCTGGGCCGGTGTCGTTGCCCGCTCGATCCGCGCCTCCGGCGGCCGCCCCGGCGACATCGTGCATGTGGCCTATGGCTACGGCCTCTTCACCGGCGGCCTCGGCGCGCACTACGGCGCGGAAAAACTCGGCTGCACCGTCGTTCCGATTTCCGGTGGCATGACCGAGCGCCAGATCACCCTGATCGAGGATTTCAAACCGCGCATCATCATGGTAACGCCGTCCTACATGCTCTCGATCCTCGACGAGTTCCGCCGCGCCGGCATCGACCCGCGCGAGACCTCGCTTGCGGTCGGCATCTTCGGCGCCGAGCCCTGGACCAACGCCATGCGGCTGGAAATCGAGCAGGCTTTCGACATGCACGCGGTCGACATCTACGGCCTGTCCGAGGTGATGGGTCCGGGCGTTGCCAATGAATGCGTCGAGACCAAGGACGGGCTGCACATCTGGGAGGATCACTTCTATCCCGAGATCATCGACCCGGTGACGGGCGAGGTCCTTCCCGACGGCAGCGAGGGCGAGCTGGTGTTCACCTCGCTCACCAAGGAAGCCCTGCCAATCATCCGCTACCGCACCCGCGACCTGACCCGCCTGCTGCCGGGCACCGCCCGCTCCATGCGGCGGATGGAAAAGATCACCGGCCGGTCCGACGACATGATCATCCTGCGCGGCGTCAATGTGTTCCCGACCCAGGTCGAGGAACAGATCCTGAAGTGCAAGGGCCTCGCGCCGCATTTCCAGATCGAGCTGACGCGCTCCGGCCGCATGGACGCCATGACCGTCAAGGTGGAGGCCGCGCTGGACCACGCCGGCAGCGAGGCCCGCGCTCACGCCGCCAAGGAACTGGCGCATCACATCAAGAGCGTGATCGGCGTCAGCACAAGGATCGATGTCGGTGATCCGGGTACGATCGAGCGGTCGGCCGGCAAGGCCCGCCGCGTCATCGACAACCGGCCGAAAGGCTGACGCACCCGGACTTTGTCCCCGCATGGACGCATTTGACCTTCCCCGGCAATGCGGCTATGCGGGGCCTCGTTGCACCGTGAAGGACAACCGGATATGGCACGCACCCGCGCCGCAGACTATGACGACAAACGCAAGGCGATCCTGGACCGCTCGGCCAGCCTGTTTGCGGAGATGGGCGTCGACCGGGCGTCGATGTCGGCCATCGCCAGCGCCTGCGGCGTGTCGAAGGCGCTGCTGTATCACTATTATTCCAGCAAGGAAGACATCCTGTTCGACGTGATCCATTCGCATCTGGAGGATCTCGACG
The DNA here is from genome assembly GCF_051860505.1 of Pannonibacter sp. Lineage (NCBI taxonomy): Bacteria > Pseudomonadati > Pseudomonadota > Alphaproteobacteria > Hyphomicrobiales > Stappiaceae > Pannonibacter > Pannonibacter sp. Next base: position 128,110 of record NZ_JBHYDX010000013.1, read on the forward strand.
AGACCCTGGCCGAGGCGGATGATACCACGCTGGCGCCGGAGGCGCGGCTCCGCGCGTTGGTGCACAAGACGCTGGAAGCCTACCGGGATGCCAACGACACCCACAAGGTCCAGCTTTCAGGCCTGCCCTTGCTGCCGCCCGACAAGGCTGACCGGATCAAGGAACTGGAACGGCGGATCGTGCGGCGCTATTCGGACGCGCTGCTGGCCGTCAACCCGGATCTCAACACCGGCCGCCCGCTGCTGAAGCCGGTGACCATGTCCCTGCTCGGCATGCTGAACTGGGTCTACATGTGGTTCCGCCCCGGCGGCCCGGTTTCCCGCGAAGATTATGCCGATCTCGCCACAACGCTGATCCTGGAAGGCGTCAAGGCGGTCAAGTAAGCGTCCGTCCGCCCAACCAGCCAACGTCCCCCAACGCCGTCCAGCCCATCTCCCACGCCGTCCCGGCCCTGTGCCGGGACCCGTCAGGCGCGCACCGCGACATCCCACCAGGTCCCGGCTCAAGGCCGGGACAGCACGGAGGATGTATCGCTATCGAAATCCCTCCGGCGATCGCCGAAACACACCAAAACTCCCCCCCACGCCGTCCCGGCCTTGTGCCCATACGCGCTAACTTATTTATTGCTTGCGGATTTGTCTTGTGATTCAGAGGCTTCATGAGATGCGAATCACTTTTGACAGAAGACTGGCAGCGGGTCGTCGCGCAGCTTGGCGGGAGCGCGTTCTTGGAGCAGAGCGCGTTTGAGACCGGTGCTTTGCGGCGGCGACGGTCGTTTTCGAGCGCGGTGGATCTGCTGCGGCTTATTTTTGGCTATTGCCTTGGCGATCACGGCCTGCGGCTGACGGCGGCCTGGGCGGCCTCGGTGGGCCTTGTGGATATATCGAATGTGGCGCTGCTCAAGCGCCTGCGCTGCAGCGACGCCTGGCTGAGTGCCATTCTGACGCGGCTGCTTGATCTGCGTGTGCCTGCGTCATGCGTGGCCGGGTGTGGGGGGCGGGTTATCCGCATCGTCGATGCAACGACGGTGAGCAAGGCGGCTCAGGCGGAGCGAGCGCGCAACGGGGGATGGCGGATCCATGCCGGCTTTGACGTTCCGGACGAGGCTTTCTGTCATTTTGAACTGAC
>NZ_JBHYDX010000014.1:0-128007 GCF_051860505.1 Pannonibacter sp.
AAGGGGCAAAAAACCCCGTTCCAAACTCCCGCGCCCAGCAAAGCCGTTGTTGCGCAACAGGCCCTCGTGGGGAGGGGTGAGGGGTGGGGGGCCATGGCTCCATGCCTCACTCACACAGCAGGCAGCGCAGGGCGGCAGGCGATGGCGTCGGCGATGATCTTCTCGACCTTCGCACGGCGCTCGCCCGACAGCGGCATGCGCGGCATGCGGCAGCGGTCGTTGGAGCCCAGCGCATGGACTTCGGCCAGCTTGATGTTCTGGACGAGATAGGTCGAGACATCCAGGTCGAGCAGCGGGCGGAACCAGCGGTAAATTGCCAGCGCCTCAGCCATACGGCCGGCCTGCATCAGCTTGTAGATCGCCACCGTCTCCTTCGGGAAGGCCACGACGAGGCCAGCAACCCAGCCGGTGCAGCCGACGGCAAGCGCCTCAAAGGCAAGATTGTCGACGCCGGTGAAGACATCGAACCGGTCGCCGAAATGGGTCAGGATCTCGGTGGCCCGGCGGATGTCGTCGGAGGATTCCTTCACCGCCACGAAACGGGCATCCTTGGCCAGTTCTTCCATGATCGGAACCGTGACATCGACCCGATAGGCGACGCGGTTGGAATAGATCATCACGGGCAGGTCGCCTGCTTCCGCCACGGCCTTGAGGGTGGCAACCGTCTCGGCCGGATCGGTGTGATAAATCGTGCTCGGCACCACCATGAAGCCATCGGCGCCGGCCTTGGCGGCCTTGCGCGCCAAATTAGCGGACTCGCGCGTTGCCGCTTCCGCAATGGTCATCAGCACCGGTTTGCCGCCTGCCACGCCCTGCGCGGTCTTGAGCACGGCCAGCCGCTCGTCCTGCGACAACATCGAGCCTTCGCCAAGCGAGCCGCAAACGATGAGACCATCGCAGCCGGCCTCCATCTGCAGCGCAAAGCAGCGCTCCATTTCTGCATGATCAAGCGTGTCGTCAGCGTTGAACTTGGTCGTGACGGCAGGGAAAACACCAGTCCACATGGATCTCTCGTCCTTGTCTTTCATTAAATTTTCAGAGGCGGGGCACTGCAGCGATGGGGCTCACAGCACGGATTTGAGGAAGTCGATGGTCTCGGGCTTCTTCGGGGCGCCGATCACCTCCTCCGGGGCACCGATCTCGTGGATCAGGCCCTTGTGGAAGAAGGCGACGCGGTTCGACACTTCGCGGGCGAAGCGGATTTCATGGGTGACCACGATCATGGTCATGCCCTCGGCGGAGAGCATGCGCATCGTGTCCAGCACTTCGCCGACCAGCTGCGGGTCGAGCGCGGAGGTGACCTCGTCGAACAGCATGTAGTCCGGCGACATGGCGAGCGCCCGGGCAATCGCCATGCGCTGCTGCTGGCCACCGGATAGGCGCGAGGGCATCACCTTGAGCTTGTCGCCGAGCCCGACGTGAACGAGATGCTTCTCTGCGATCTCGCCCGCCTCGCGGGCCGACAGGCCGAGCACCTTGCGCGGTGCGAGGGTCACATTCTCCAGCACGGTGAGATGCGGGAAGGCGTTCCACTGCTGGAACACGATGCCGATCTTGCGCCGCAACTTGTTGAGGTCGGTACCTCGAGCGTGGACATCCACCCCGTCAACGCGGATATGGCCCTTCTGGATCGGCTCCAATCCGTTGATGCACTGAAGCAAGGTCGACTTGCCGGACCCCGACCCGCCGATGATGGAGACGACCTCGCCCTTCTCCACCTGCATGGTGACGCCCTTGATGACCTCGAGCGAACCATAGGACTTGTATACGTTTTCGATCTCGATCATTGGTCTGCCTTCAGGCTGTCATCGGCCCAGCGCCGCTCCAGGAGCGCGCCGAGACGGGAGACGGGGAAGCTGATCACGAAGTAGATCAGGCCGGCAATCGCGAGCACCAAGAGCGGCTCCTGGATGCGGGTGATGACGATCTGGGACGAGCGCAGCAGTTCCGCGATGCCGATCCACATCACCAGCGCGGTGTCCTTCATCACGCCGAGCGTCAGCCCGATCCACGCCGGCAGCGACACGCGCAGGGCAATGGGCGCGACGATGCTGGTCAGGTCCTGCCAGTAGGTCATGCCCAGCGAGCGGGCGGCACGGCGAGTGGTTGCGGGCACCGCCAGGATGCCGCCACGCACGATCTCGGTGCAATAGGCCGCCGTGTAGAGGCCAAGCACCACCGCGCCGACCACAAAGGGCGACCAGGTGAGCCCAAGGATGCTCTTGCCGGAGTTGACCAGCACCAGCTGGATCAACAGGGGCACCGAGCGCAGCACATCGAGCACGGCGCCGATGGGGACATTCATCCACCCGGGCAGCGACGCCCGTGCCCAGCCGAAGACGACACCCAGCACCGTGCCGATGGCAACCGCCACCACCGTCAGCTGAATGGTGAGCCAAGCCCCTTTCAAGAGGAACATCAGGTCGTTGGACGAGAAAGCAGTGTCAAACATGGTCCGCCTCCTCAGGTCCGAAACAGGCGCCAGCCAATGAGCCGGGCCGCGAGGATGGTGAGCTTGGCCATGGCGTAGTAGAGCACGGCGGCCAGGGCGAAGAATTCAAAGGTGCGGAACGTGCGGGCATTGAGTTCCTGCGTCACGCCGGTCAGGTCAGAGGTCATCCCGACGATCACGCCGAGCGACGACATCAGGATCGACCAGACCATCTGGTTCGTCATCGGATAGAAGACGATCCGGAACATCTGCGGCAGCACGACATGCACTGATGTCTGGACCGCGCTGAGGCCGAGCGAGCGGGCCGCCCGGGTCTGGCTCGGCGGGATCGCCTGCAGGCCACCGCGGAACGTCTCGGCGAGATAGCCCGCGTTGTTGAAGGCGATACCGGCCAGAAGCGCCATGAAGGGGTCGAGCCTCAGGCCGAAGGACCCGAGCCCGAAGTAGAAGAAGTAGATCTGGAACAGGGCCGGCGTGTTGCGGGCGGTCTCGACCCAGGCAGCAGCGGCCGTGCGCAAGGTACGGCTGGAGGACAGTCGGCCATAGGCAAGCAGCACTCCGATGGCAACGCCGATCCCCATGGCAAGGCTTGCGACCTGAAGCGTGACCAGCGCTCCGTCCAGCATCTCAGGCAACCGCCGCAGCGCCTGGTTCCAGTGAAATGTGTAATTCATGGCATCCCCCTGAGGGTCCGACTGTCGCCGGACCGATCGACCCCATCAGTCAGGCCATGGCCGGACCGCCGGGTGCGGGCGATGCGGCCTGCCGGTGGGAGGCAGGCCGCAGGGATCAGATGTCTCGCCTCAGCGATAGACGCCCGGAACAGTCAGGTCCGGCACCGGACCACCAACCCACTTGCCCCACAGCTCGGCATAACGGCCGGAGCGGACCTGGCGATTGACGAAGAGATTGAGGTAGTTGATGAGGCCATAGTCCTCGCGCAGGGTGATCAGCGCCGTGAAATCCGTCTCGTATGGTGCTTCATCAACGATCTTGAAGCCGGCATAGTTGCCCGACTTGACCGCATCCGAGGCAACCGTGGAGGTCACGACCGTGGCCTCGATGTGTCCCTGGTCGAGTGCGAGAAACACGTCCGCCTGGTTCTGGTAGGACTGGAACTTGCCGGCCGGATCAGCCCATTTCTTCATGTCCGCTTCCAGAGCCAGCGCCTCGAAGGTGGACGAGGTCGAGCCGACACGGCGGTTCTTCAGGTCAGCGTATGCGTTGATGCCCGATCCCTCTTTCGTCAGCACCACCATGTTGTAGGCGACGTAAGGAATGGAGAAGCCAACGGTCTTGGCGCGCTCCAGCGTGTCGGACGTGGACGCCACGCCGATGTCGGCACGGCCGGAGATCAGCGCCGGAATGCGATCCGGGAACGGCGTTTCGACGATTTCCGCGTCCACCCCAAGCGCCGCAGCAAGATCGCGGCAGTAGTCGACATCGAAGCCGACAGGCTCATTGTTGGCATCCCGCATGCCGATCGGCGGGAAATCCAGCGTAACGGCGCAGCGCAACTTGCCCGAAGCAATGATGTCGTCCAGCCGGTCGGCCTGCGCCGGAACGGCAAGCATGAACAGAGCGGCCCCAGCCGCAAGAGCTTTCAGAATCTGCATCACAAACCCTCTCAGAAGTCTTGTTGAACCGGTCTTTTCGCCGGCATGACGCGACTATGCAGATATTGGATCCAATTTACAATATTAAATTATCAGATAGCGCAAAGGGGAGCGAATATGTTAGGTGAGCGGAGAGGGAGACTGATGCCGTGAAGCTGCAACCCGTTGATATCTCGAAGACCGCTTCGGTCGCCGACATCGTGTTCGAAGCCCTGCGCAAGGCCATCATTGAGGGCGACCTCAAGGATGGCGAACCCTTGCGCCAGGACGAGATCGCGCGCCTGTTCAACACAAGCCGCATCCCGGTGCGCGAGGCGATCACCATGCTGGAGCAGCAGGGACTGGTGACGACACAGCGCTACAAGGGCGCGGTCGTCGCTTCGATTGCCCCGGATGAAGTGGCTGAGATCTTCGATTTCCGGGCGCTGGTCGAGGGCACGGTCATCAAGGCCGCAGTTGAGCGGATGAGTGATGAGTCGCGGCGCCTTGCCCGCCAGTGCCACGAGGCCTTCTCGTCTTCAGCAGATCCAATGGCCTGGGGTGATCTCAACCGCCGGTTCCATTACACGCTGTATCAGGACAGCGCCCTTCCCTACCACCTCGGCATCGTCAACAACGCGCTCGACCGCATCGACCGCTACCTGCGGGCCCAGTTGATGCTGTCAAACGGCCGGGCCCGGGCTCATGACGAGCATCTGGGAATTCTGGAGGCCTGCGAGGCTGGCAAGGCAGACCTCGCCGCCGATCTGACGCGTCGCCACATCCTCGGTGCCAAGACATCGTTGCTGGATCACCTGAAGCGGAAATAGGCCGGGAGTTGCGCTGACACAAAGTGCTGTTGCGTAACAATTGCCATTGATCCTGCACTTCGGTGTTGCTTGGCACCGCAAGGCAGATTAATCGGAACGCCATGGTCAGGATTCGCCGCCCCCATTTGCAGTTCGTCGTGATGGTGCTCGCCGCACTGTCATTCGTGCTGCTGGGCGCTGCGCATCGCATGCCCTCTGGCTTGGCTCAGGCGTCCGCGTATCAGGATGTCGATCTTTCGGCCTATGTATTGCCGGATGGCACACTGCCGGATCTCTGCAATCCGTCGGCAATGGATGAAGACGGCAAGAGCGGCCCGGGCTGCCCGGCCTGCATGCTGGCCAAGACGCTCGGCCTTGCAACTCCGCCTGCCCTGCCAGACCTGACCCCCGGCTTTGCCATCATCGATGCTCCGGTCCACTCGGACCCGAACAGTGATGGCCATTCTCCGCGTGCGCCTCCGGCCCGCGGCCCTCCGCAGCTCCGTATCGCCTGACATCGCACCGCGCCTGACGCCGGAGCGATGACGCCTGTCCTCTGGTGACAGCGCAGATACGGATGCGGACCGCTGATGATCCGTTTCCAAAAAGCCCCTGCAAGGACCGGGATCGCTGATCCCGCGCCGGGAGCCCTGCGCGCACCTCAGGTCAGTCAGCCCTTTCCGCGGCCGTTTTCCAGCCGCGCGGAATGGGCGCCCGGATGCCGGGCTGACTCCGGAGCGCCGTCTTATCTCAGCCCTTGTCCGGCACCGCCAACGCGCGGTGCGCCAGATCAGGAATCCGATCCATGAAGAAGTTCATTGCCGCAGCAGCACTGCTCGCCGTCTCCGCCACCGGCGCCCTTGCCCATGCAACCTTCGAGAACAAGGAAGTCGCCCAGGGCACCACGGCCAAGATGGTGCTGCGCGTGCCGCACGGCTGCGAAGGCGAAGCAACCAATGTCGTCCGCGTCCAGATCCCGGAAGGCATCATCGCCGCCAAGCCGATGCCGAAGGCCGGCTGGAAGCTCGAGACCGTCAAGGGCGCCTATGCCAACACCTATGAAAACCACGGCGCCAAGGTCACCGAAGGCGTGAAGGAAATCATCTGGTCGGGCGGCGAACTGCTGGACGAGCATTACGATGAGTTCATCTTCCGCGGCATGTTCACCAACAAGCTGGAAGCTGACAAGGTGCTCTACATCCCGGCAGTGCAGGAATGCGCCACCAAGGCCGAGCGCTGGATCGAAATCCCGGCTGAGGGCCAGGACGCCCACAAGCTCGACATGCCGGCTCCTGGCGTGAAGGTCATCAAGGGCAAGCCGGCTCACTGAGCCTGCTCCTGAAGGATCGAACAGAGGCTCCCCGGAGAGACCGGGGAGCCTGAGCTTGATGACAAACCTCAACCTCACCGAAGTCATCCCGGCCCAGCGTAGCGCCGAGCCGGGACCGGAGAGTCGAGGCCTCTATATTTCAATGAGTTAACCCCGATGGACCTTGGCTCTCCGGTCCCGGATCTCCGCTTCGCTGCGTCCGGGATGACGATAGAGGGTTTGTCAGCAGTCTGAGGCTCCCCGGAGAGACCGGGGAGCTTCAACCGAATTCCCGTCGCGCAATCCGGACCGTCCTATGCTTGCTCGCCTGTTCCTGCTTATCACCTTTGTCTTCATGCCAGCTGCAGCTCTTGCGCACGCCCAATTGCAGACCGCGAGCCCGCAAGAGGCGAGCCTGGTGTTCGAAATGCCGGCGGAGTTGATGCTGGTCTTCAACGAGCCTGTTTCGCCGCTTCGCATTCTCTGGGTCAGTCCGGATGGACAACAGGCCGATGTCTCAGCGTCAGGCGCCGACACGCGCCTGACGATCCCGGTTCCCATGGCCGCAAGCACGCTTCAGGGCACACATCTCATCAGCTGGCGTGTCGTATCGGCGGATGGACATCCCGTTTCGGGAACCTTGAGTTTTTCCTATGGCCGTGAGAGCGCGCTAGAGCAGTCCACCGCCTCTGGCACCAGTGCCAGCTCCATCGCCGTGGTTGCCGCCCGCGCTGCTCTCAGTCTCACCCTGGCCTTCGGCACCGCAGGCCTGTTTGGCGCGGCCTTGCTGCGGCAGAACAGCCGCGTCGCCTTGATGTTGACCTGGCTGACGCTGCCAGCCGCAGTCGGCCTTGTCGCTGCTTATGGTCTGGATCTGACCGGCGCTCCTGCACGCTCCCTGCTTGACCCGTCCCTGTGGCGATCCGCGCTCTCGACCCCGCTGGCACTGACCACATTCTTTGCAGCAGCCTCGGCTGTGCTGGCAATCGCAAGCGGGCCTTCGTTGCCGGGAACCACGCTGGCGCTGGTCCTGGCCGGGCTGAGCTTTGCCTTGTCCGGTCATGCTGCTGGTGCCGAACCACGTACCCTCATGGCTCCCGCCATGGCCCTTCATGCGACGATTGCCCTGTTCTGGGCCGGAACACTTCCCGTGCTGTTCGTCCGCGCCGTGAACGGCACGCTGTCAGCCGATGAACTTGCCCGCTACTCCCGCTTCGCGCTGCCGCTGGTCATCATGCTGCTTGTGACCGGCGTGGTTCTGGCTGCGGTCCAGCTCGGGAGGCCAGAGGGGCTCTTGGGCTCGAATTACGGAACGCTGTTGATGGTGAAGCTTGGCCTGGTTGCAGGGCTTCTTCTCCTTGCGCTCATCAACCGTATCCTTCTGACGCCCCGCCTCGCCGCGCCATCGACCGCCCATCAAATGGCTGCAAGGCGTCAGCTCCGCCTGACCCTTGCCGCAGAGCTCCTGCTGGTGGCCGTCATTCTCACACTGGTCGCCGGGTTCCGCCTGACGCCACCGCCCCGCGCCTTGCCCCCCGCTGCGCCGACCGAGGTGGCCATGCACCTGCATGGGCCAGCCGCAATGGCAGATGTTCGCCTCGTCCGGCAGGATGACGGGTTGCTTGGGCTGTTTGTCGTGCTGATGGACGCTGACGGCGCGCCGTTGCTTCCAAAGGACTTGACCGGATCCCTCTCCAATCCCGAGGCCGGAATCGTTGGTCTGAAACTGTCGCTCGCCCGGCAGCCTGAAGGAACCTATGTAGCGCAGCCGGTGGCGCTGCCATTGCCTGAGGGCTGGGTGTTGCAACTTGACGTGCTCATCAACGATTTCAAGGTGCAGAAGCTGGTTGAGACTTTGCCAGCCTTGCCGTGACCACAACCAGGCGGATCAACTGTCGCATCAGGCCGATGGAGGCCCATCCGGCTCGGCGAGCGACTTCTTGCGCGCGTTTCGGCCAATTGTGTAGGACGCCGCCCCAAGGACCAGCACGGCTCCGATCACCGTCGTCAGGCTTGGAACCTCTGCATAGATCCACCAGCCGAGGCCAGCCATGATGATCAGCCGCAAATAGTGCAGCGGCGCAATGGCAGCCGTATCGCCAAGGCGAAGGGCAGAGGTAAAGAGCCAGTTGCCGGCCGCAAAGATCAGCGCCATGCCGATCAGAAGCACCGCATCTTCCTGCGTCGGCGTCACCCAGACCATTGCGGCAACCGGACTGACCAGCACGATCACCACCACTGCCTGCCAGAACAGGACCGTTGTGGTCCGGTCATAGGCAGAACCAAGCCGAACAGCAATCATTCCCGCCCCGCCGGCAACCGCACCCACAAGAGCCACCAGGGCATAGGGTTCAAAGCCGCCACCGAAGGGCTTGGTCATGATCACAACCCCGACGAAACCAACCGCCGATGCTGTCCAGCGGCGCCAGCCAACATGCTCCTTCAGCACCAACGCCGCCAATGCAGTGGCAATCAGCACCTCGCTCATCTGGATCGCAGTCGCGTCTGCGAAGGAGATGTAGAGGATCGAGGTCAGGCCGCAGGCCATCGCGATGACGGCCAGGATCCCGCGCATCAAATGCAAACGGAATCCGCGCGGCCGCAAGATGAAAACCCGGTCGCGCCAGAACCACGGCGTCATCAGCAGCATCGCCACCGCCTGCCGGATCAGGATCACTTGCAGCACATGGATCGTATCCCCGACCTCGCGCATCAACACAGCCATCATCGAAAAGACGAGGAAGGCCAGGATCATCAGACCCGAAGCAACGAGGTTTGGGCTCAGACCAGCGAGCCAGCGGCGATCCCCGTTCTCGGACGGGTTCGGAACAACGGTCATTGTATCGCCTCTCGGGGGCTTTGGCAGGGGCAATCGAGCGTCTCGGGCTGTCATCTCCTCGTCACGGGACTGACGAGCCGCTGTCGCAGGGTGGGGATAGAAACCAGCCAGCGAAGACATCCGGATGAGTATCATGCCCCATGTGACATTTACCCTGACAGAGCCCACGATTTCCGCAAGTCACTTGCTGTTTGGCATTCCGTTTGACACGCCGGAACAGACCGTACAGGCCATCCGAGTGAACCGGGGAACGAATCTCGGGCTCATCCGCGCCTGCAACAGCGGCCAAATGGCACTGCTGATTGCACCGGATGAGGGTGCTGCCGAGGTCGAGGTTCAGTTTACCGACGCTGCTTCAGCGTTTCCGCACTGGCTGTTTACATCAACCGGAGGCGCTCATGAAACGCCTTCACCGGAACTGGTTGCCCTGACCCGCGACCTCCTCTCCCCGGCCGCAGCGCAAGGCAGTACGCCGGACACCACACAGGAAGCCGCACAGGAAACCGCACCGGGCGACCGTGTTGCTGCCATCGTCCGCCATGTCGACGAGAGATTCGAATATGGCGTTCGCGACATCGGCCTCGCGGATGATAGCGACACCATGCCCGCCCTTGCCTGCGACACCCATCTGGGCACCTGCGTCGACACCCACAGCTACGCCGTTGCGGCCATGCGCGCTGGCGGAATCGAAGCGGCCTATGTCAGCGGCATCTTCTTTCCCGAGGGCATGGATGTCACCGCGCCGGGGCACTGCTGGTTCGTCGTCAATGCCGCCGATGCGCCGCACCACTGGGACATCTCGCATCACATCAAATATGGCCTCGGACCGACCACGCCCGCCTATAACCCCAAGCCAGGTATCCGCTTCGCCCTCACGGCCGGCCGGGATCTGGTGTTTTCCCTGCCGCAGCAGGATGTAACTGTCAGCATTCTCAAGGGCTTTGTCGAAACCAGCCACCCCGAGGGCCGCTCCCTGCGGACCAGCGCCCGGCTCACCTGAGCACGCCGGGCAGCCACAGGGTGATCTGCGGGAAGAAGACCACCAGCAGCAGCGCCGCAACCTGGATGATGACAAAGGGGATAACGCCACGATAGATCATGCCGATGGTCACACCCTTCGGCGCGATCCCGCGCAGATAGAACAAGGCGTAGCCAAATGGCGGCGTCAGGAACGACGTCTGCAGGTTCACCGCCAGGGCAATGGCGAACCAGATCATCATCTGCTCTTTCGGCAGACCGAAATCGAGACCCATGACGACCGGCGCGACGATCGGCACCACGACCAGCGTGATTTCCACCCAGTCGAGGAAGAACCCAAGCAGGAACACCAGCGCCATGATCACGAACAGCACCACATAGGGGCTGGTGCCGAGGCTGGAGAACATGTCGAGGATCAGCGTGTCGCCGCCCAGCTTGCGGAACACCACGCTGAACACCGTCGCGCCCATCATCACGAAGATGATCATGGCCGTGGTCTTGGTCGTATCGAGCAGAGCTGAACGCAGAACCCCGAGACTGAGACCTCCGGAGGTGATCGCCAGGATCGTGGCACCAACTGCACCGATGGCCGCTGATTCCGTCGGCGTCGCGATGCCTGCGACGATGGTGCCGAGAACCGCAATGATGAGCAGCGCCGGGGCAAGCAGATCCTTGGCCAGCGTGCCAAACGCCTGCCAGAAGGGCCGTGCCTCCCCCACCTCAGCTGCTGGCATACGGTGCGGCTGGAAGATCGCAACCGCCACCAGATAGAGCACATAGAGCAGGCCGAGCAGCAGCCCCGGACCGACCGCGCCCATGAACAGTTCGCCTACAGAAACGCGCAACTGGTCGCCCAGCACGATCAGCATGATGCTCGGCGGGATCAGGATCCCGAGCGTGCCACTGGCCGCAATGAGACCGCAGGAAATCTTCGGGTCGTAGCGGTTGGCGAGCATGGTCGGCAGCGCCATCATCCCCATCAGCACCACCGACGCGCCGATGATGCCGGTGGAGGCCGCCATGACGATGCCGATGATCGCAACGGCAAAGGCATAGCCGCCCGGCACGCCACGAAACACGCCGGCGAGCGATTTCAGGAGCCGCTCGGCAACCCCGGAACGCTCCAGCATCAGCCCCATGAACACAAACAGCGGGATGGCGATCAGCAGCCAATTTGTCAGGATGCCGGAGTAGATCCGCGAGACCGAGGTCGACAGGAACAGCAAGGGGACATTCGCTGCCACCGCAAACAGGATCCCGATCCCGGCAAGGACGAAGGCAACCGGATAGCCGACAAAAATGCCGGCGACGAGACCGACCAGCATGAGCAGCGGCCAGATGACTTCGGAGCTCATTTTGTCTCTCCTGATTGCGCCCGCTGACGCCAGAGCGCCCCGAGTGTGGCAACGATACGCGCCAGGGCCGCTACCCCAAGCAGGAGGAAAGCCAGCGGTATGCAGGCCTTCACGATCCAGTAGTCGCGCAGGCCGCCGTAGGTCGAGGCTTCACCGGCGTTGAACGAAGTCATCGCGAACCGCGTGCCGAACCACACCACCACAGCGCAGAACGGCAACAGAAACAGGATGTCTCCGACAAGATCGACCCACGCCCGTGTCCGGCTGGAAAAGCGCGCGGACAGGAAGTCGACATTCACATGTACCCGGTCCTTGTAAGCCAGAACGCCGCCAAAGAGCACGATCAGGGCAAAGGCGGACCATTGCAGGTCCAGAAGGGTGTTGGACGTGATGCCTGTGCCGAGGAGCGGAAGGTTGGCCTGCCAGCCTGCAAGCCGGTTGAGCCCGAGCTGGGCAGCAAGCACACCAAGGCAGACGAACAGGATAAGCGGCAGCAACAGCCAGCCGATGACGCGTCCCGGCCAGACGGCAACGGCGGTCATGGCCTGCAACAGGCGTGACATGGCAAAGGTCCCGGCGGGAGAGGAAAAGGGCGGCACCATCAGTGCCGCCCGGTTTATCGACCGGCCAATCTTAGCGCGGAAGAGCCTGCAGGTCATTCCACTCGCCGACGCGAGCGATATAGGCGGTCAGGGAATCGTGGGCTTCCTTGAAGATCGGATCCTTCGCCGCTTCTTCGGTCAGCACCTCGTTTGCCGCCGCCTTCAGATCGATGAGAACCTGGTCGGGGAAGCGTTTCACCGTTACCCCTGCCTCACGGATCGTGGCGATGGCGTCGGCCTGGGCATGGATCTGGTTGCCGAGGTTATAGGCGATGTTCGCCTTGCAGGCCTCGATCATGATCTTCTGCTGATCGCCGGTGAACCCGTTCCAGACATCCTTGTTGATGATGATGGAATCCCAGCTCGACGGCTGGTGCCAGCCCGGGAAGTAGTAAGTCTTGGTCACCTTCTGGAAGCCGAGCCCGACATCCAGCTGCGGTGCGGAGAATTCGGTCGCGTCGATACGACCGGTTTCCAGCGACACATAGATCTCGCCGACAGGCACCAGCTGCGTGTTGGCACCGAGCTTCGCCAGCGTCTTGCCGCCGAGGCCGGCGATGCGCATATTGAGGCCCTTGAAATCCTCGACCGAGTTGATTTCCTTGTTGAACCAACCGCCGGCCTCGCCCACCACCAGGTGGCAGGGGATGATCTGGACACCATGCGGATCATAGGCCTTCTGGATAATCTCAAGGCCGCCGCCCTCGAACATCCAGCCGAGCGAGACTTCCGGGCTCGGACCAAACGGCATAGACCCGACAAGGTTTGCGACCGGGATGGTGCTGGCCCAGTAGCCGATCCAGTCGAAACCCATCGGGATGGCGCCCGAGCTGACCGCGCCGAAAACCTCGAAGGGCGGCACGAAGTCGCCCGCGCCATGCACCTTGATGTCGATCTCGCCATTGGTCATCAGCTTGACGCGCTCAGCCCACAACTGCGGGCTCGGCCCGATCGACGGCACGTTGAGGCCGAACACGCTCTGCAGATCGAAACTCGCAGCCTGGGCTGCACCGGTTGTCAAGGCAACGCCAGCCATCAGGGCTGCTGCAAATACTGACTTCATTTCTGTCCTCCTCCCAAACTGGAACCGTCGTTGCGGCTCCATCTCTGTCCCGGACACGCCAACAACGCGCGTCCGGTCATTAGATATTTTCTAATAGATTTGTCATAGATGAATCACGACCAGCTTTCAATGTCCCTTTCCGAGCTTTGTCCCCCAGCCGTTCTTCAAGAGATCAAGCGACACAACCAGACCTATACTTGCCAGAGCGATGCCACTCCACTGTGTGACAGACGGCCAGCTTCCGGTCAGCGGGATAGCCAGAAGCACAGCCAGCGGCGGCACGAGTGCGGGAAAGATGGCCGATCTCCCTGCCCCGAGCAGAGCAACGGAGCGCGTGTAGGCGAGGATCGCCAGACAGCCCCCAAGAACCCCCTGGAACACGCCCTGCCAAAGCCAGGCGGATACAGGCGGGGTCTCCTCCGCCAGCAACAGCCAGAAAGGCAGCAGCACGATCAGGGCGGAAAGGATCGTCACCACGCCTGTGGCGCGCACCGGATCAAGCTGCCAGCGAGCCGACAGATAGGTGAAGATCCCCCACAACATCCCCGAGCCGATGAAACACAGGTCCCCAAGCCACACCTCGACGCCAGGGGTCTTGGAGGCCGGCTGTTCCAGTGCCATGGCAACCAGACCTCCTGACACCAGCAGCAAGCCAAGCAACCGCGCCATCGGCATCGGGCGCCTGTCAAGGATCACCGACAGGGCATTGGCCGTCAGCATTGTCATGCCGGGACCAATGACCACCGCGTGGGCCAGCGGCGCAATGCCGTAGCCGGTGTTGATCAGGAGCGTGAAGGGCGGGCCGATGCAGATCGTCAGCGCGACCAGCCTGACCAGCGGCAAACGCCCCGTTGCTCCCGCCGCCCCACCGGTAAGCCGCCCGCGTCCAAGCATCAGCAAGGGCAAAAACAGAACCGAAGCCACGACAAAGCGAAGCGTCATCAGATCCAGGCTGGAGAACCCCCAACTGCGGCCAAGGTCCGTCCCTGTGTTGTAGAACGCCCAGAAAACGGAAGCCGCCAGGCCGAACCCTGCACCCGCGAGAACGGCACCGGGTTCAGGGCCAGAGGCCCTGCCAATGCCGCTCGCCACCCTCACGAGTTGGCCCCCGACATATGCCGTGCCGCGATGTAGCCGAAGGTGATGGCCGGTCCCAGTGTGATGCCGCCGCCAGGATAGTTTCCGCCCATGATGCTCGCCGCATCATTGCCGGCCGCATAGAGCCCAGGGATCGGCCGCCGCTCTTCGTCGAGGACGCGGGCATTCTCGTCCGTCCGAAGTCCGGCGAAGGTGCCAAGGTCACCGATCACCAGTTTGACGGCATAGAACGGCCCCTTGGCAACAGGCGCGACACAGGGGTTCGGGCCGTGCTCGGGATCCCCAAGGGACCGGTTGTAGGCGGTCGAGCCCTTGTTGAAGGCAGGGTCGCAGCCATGCACCGCGTGCTTGTTGAACTCGCGAACCGTTTCTTCCAGCTGCGCCGGATTGGCGCCGATCTGCTCTGCCAGTTCGGGCAGCGTCTTGCCACAAAACAGGTAGCCAGACTTGATGTGTTGCTTGAACGGCACCGGCGACGGCTTGGCGTAGCCAAGGCCGTATTTTCGGAACGTGCGGTGGTCAGCGATGAAATAGGCACAGATCTCGCCGCCCTCCTCCCGGCAGCGGTCATACATCGCCTGGCAGAAGTCGTGGTAGCTGTCGGCCTCGTTGACAAAACGCCGCCCCGAGCGCGTCACGGCAATGATGCCGGGCTTCGAGCGGTCGACGAAATGTGGGAACACGCCCAGCGTGCCATCCGGCTTCGGCGGGCGCGACACAGGCACCCAGGCTGCCGGATGCGGCAAGCTGTCGTCGACGCTCGCGCCGACCGCCTCCCCCAGTCGCAGGCCATCCCCAGTGTTGCCCGGGGGGGCCGGTGAGACATGCTCGTTTCCGGTCGGCGCGTGGCGGAACAGGGCCTTGCGCCGGGTCACGTCCTGCGGGAACCCGCCGCAGGCGAGCACTACCCCGCGGCTTGCCTGCACGGTCACTTCGCCGGTCTCGGTCTCGACCACGGCCCCGGTCACACGGCCGCTGTCATCATGCGTGAGGCGCTTGACGGCCGCGCGCGTCCAGATCGGCACACCCTTGTCGAAGCAGGACTTCGCCAACCGCCCCACCAATGCGTTGCCATTCATCAACCGCATCGCCCGACCATGGAACAATTTGTCCCGCAGGAACTTGGCAAAGAGCTTGCCGACAAAAAAGGCGGAAACGGGAGAGCGCGTCACATTGAAGAAATGCAGCAGCTCTTTGCCCGAACCGATCATCATGCCGAGGAAGGTGATCTCGGCCAGCGGCGGCCGCAACCTTTTGATCTCTTTGCCAAGCTCTCGTCCATCAAAGGGCCGCGCCACGATGGAACGCCCGCCAGCCATGCCGCCAGGCGCATCGGGGTGATAATCGGCGAAGGTCGGCCCGAGGTCGAACTGCAACTCGGTGTTCTGCTCGAAGAAGTCGACCGCCTTCGGCCCGAAGTCCAGAAATGCGTCGATCCGCGCGGCATCAAAATGCTTACCCGTCTCATGCTGCAGGTAGGTCCGCGCGCGGGCGGCGCTATCTTCGACGCCGACGCGCCGGGCCGGGCCATTGCCGGGAATCCACATCCAGCCGCCAGAGCGCGCGGTCGTGCCGCCGAACACCGGCTCTTTCTCGACAACGAGAACCTTGAGATTGCGATGCGCTGCCGCAACTGCGGCCGAAAGGCCGCCTGCTCCTGACCCCACCACAAGCACATCACAGACGTAGGTCTTGTCCTGCATGATAACTTTCTTCCTGTCTGACATTCAGGCGCAGAGGTAACCGCCGTCCACCGGCAGGACGGCGCCGGTCACGTAGCTGGCGAGATCGGAGGCGAGGAACAGCACCGGACCGGACAGTTCCTCCGGCAGTCCAACACGGCCCATCGGCGTATGCGCCATGAAACGATCAATGGACGCGGGATTGGCCCGGGTTGCTTCTGTCATCGGCGTCGCGATGACACCCGGCGCGATCGCATTGACGCGCACGCCATGCGGCGCAAGATCATGCGCCAGGGCCTTGGTGAACTGGGCGACTGCCCCCTTGCTGGCCGCATAGGCCCCAAGGCCGGGCCCCGCCGAAAAGGCCATGATTGAAGCGAGATTGACGACCGATCCGCGTGTCTGCGTCAGGTCAGACAGGAACGCGCGCACCATGTTGCGTGTTCCTTCGACATTGACGCGGAAGACCTGCTCCCAACCCGCTTCGAAACCGTCCTCAAACACGCTCTGGCGGCGAATGACGCCCGCGTTGTTGACCAGCACCGCGACCGGTCCGAGCCGACTGCGAACATCGGCTGCAAACGCTGTGACCGTTGCGATGTCACCCACATCCACTGCGGCCGCGTGAACGACCGCGCCGCGCTTCGCCAGGTCCGCAGCTACGTTCAAAACGGCCATCTCATTGATATCGCAAAGGGCCAGAACAGCCCCGACATTCGCAAGGCCTTCGGCGATGGCCTTGCCATTGCCCTGCCCGGCGCCCGTGACCACACAGACACGTCCTTCGATCCCGCGCATATCGCCTCCCTAAAATTTATTATTGGCAAATAACTTTGCATATAACAAATTATCGCGCAAGGCCATCAGCGCTTGTCGGCGGCTCAATCACATTCGGCGACAAACGCGCCCGCTGCCATCGACGAGGCGAGGGCAGCGGGCAAAGCTGTCTGGAGCCAAAAATGAACTGAGGCGTGACGTCAGGCGCGCAGTGGCGCCAGTGTTTGGCCGGCAAAGCCAAGCCCCCGGGAAACGCGCAAGGCCGTTTCCTGCAGCAAACGCAGATGCGGACTGTCGGACGAGGTATCGAGAGACTGGGCGGCGCCGATCAAGGTGATTGCCATCTGGATCTGCCCGGCATGGTCAAGCACCGGTGACGACAGCGCATTGATGCCTGGCACGGGTGTCGGAAAAACGGTTGCGAAACCCGCCTGGCGGATCCCAGCCAGTTCCGCCTGCGACAGGTCCATCAGCCGCCCGACCCGGCCGCTGCCAGGCTTTTCCTCGCGCTCCCGCCGGATCGCCTGCGTGACCAGGCTTTGCGGCAAGTAGGCCGCAAAGATCCGCCCGCTGGCTGTTCCTGTCAGCGAATAGACCGTGCCCGCACGGGTGTTGATATGGACCTGATCCGGGCCTTCCAGCACCTGGATGACGGTTGCTCCAAACCCGCCCCAGACAACAATCGCCACAGCCAGCTGGGTTTCCTCGGAGAGTTCCAGCGCGGCCGCCTGCCCCAGCCGGATCGGATCAACGCTGCGCATCCGCGTGATGCCGAAGTCCAGTGCCGCCGGTCCCAGCCGATAGCGCGCCGACCCCGGTTCCTGCTCGACAAGGCCGATCGCGCCAAGGCTGATGAGATAGGCATGCGCCTGCGCCGGAGAGAGACTGGCAAGCCTTGCAAGGTCACGCAGCATCAAGGGCTCGTCATGACCGGCCAGGATTTCCAGCAGCCCGGCTCCGACCTCGACCGAATTGACGCCCCGCCCCTTGTCCGTCACGACCGCCGCCTCCGCAGTGTCCCAGGCGAGTCGTCCTTTGCCCCTGCAAGTTCATCGGCGGCCAGTGCTGCTTCTGCTTCCACGCAAATAACCAGAAGCCGCCCCCGTGCGGCCTTGCCGGCATCCTCTTCACGCGCCAGCCTGGCGCTTGAGGCCACCAGCGTCAGGGCAGCGAACAACTCTCCGGATGCAGCGCGCACCGGCGCCGCTATAGCGCTGACACCGGGAACAGGTTCATCGTTGACGGCCGCATAGCCGCAGCGTTGAACACCCTCATCCGCCGAGCCGGCCTCGGAAAAAGCCGCGAAGACCCGCCCCGTTGCGGTATCGCCCGGGGCATAGACGGTGCCCATGCGGATGTTGACGTTGAGGGTTTCACCACCGTCAAAGCGATGAATGACCGTAGCCCCCTGCGGCCCTGCAACTGTCACTGTCACCATCAGGCCGAGTTCCGTTCCAAGCCGCGTGGCCGCTGCGATCACCTCGCGATAGGCCGGAACCGTGCGCAGCCGCGCCATAGCGAGACGAACCGCGAACGGCCCCATCAGGTACCGGCCGGTCTCGGGGCTCTGTTCGACAAACCCGGCCCGCTTCAGGCTGGCCAGATAGGCGTGCGCCTGGGCAGGTGCCAGGTCAGCCTCGGCTGCCAGATCCTTCAGCATCATCGGTCTTGCATGCCGCATCAAGGCACTGAGGAGCCGTCCGCCGATTTCCACCGACTGGATGCCCCGCCGTTTTTCACTCACCCGGTCTCCCCCCGTTCCCGCAAATACCTAAGCCGCCCCATCCGCAAAGGCAATGAGTGCCCAACAGGTTGCAATGCCACCCCGCGATTTCTTTTGCATCGCACCATAGAGCTTCCCTGCGAATGACTTGACAAAATAGCTGGATCATAATTAGTTCGATCATAGAACGAATAAATAATCCAACGGCGGAACAGGCTGAACCCTTGAGCGAAAACCCGAGCATTTCCCGGCAGTTTTCATTGTGCATGGTCATGGAGACCATCGTGCACTGCGGGCCGATCTCGCGCGCCAGCATCGCCAAGCAGACGGGCCTGTCCAAGCAGACAATCTCCGAAATCGCCCGTCAGCTTGAGGAAGACGGCTGGATCCGCGAAACCGGCCGCACCAGCGGCCATGTCGGGCGCACCGCCATCACCTACGAGATCGTGCCCGATGCCGCCTGCATCGCCACCATCGATCTCGGTGGCCGCAAGCTGCGTGCCGCGATCGCAGACCTTGCCTGCAATGTGCTGGCCGAAGTCACGGAACCGACCGACACGCGGGGCGGCCGTTTTGTCGTCGAGCAGATCGCCCGGCTTGCCCGCAGGGCGGCCGAGCACAACGACATTGCCTTTGACAAGGTTCGCCTTGCCATCATTGGCGTTCCCGGCGCCCCGGACCGCACCACGGGCCGGGTGCTGATGGCCCCGAACATTCCCGGCCTTGATGCATTCGATGTCCGCGCCGCACTTGCCGAGTTGCTTGGCACCGAAGTCATTCTCGAAAACGACGTCAACCTCGCAGTCATCGGCGAACACTGGGCCGGAAGTGCAACGGGAACGGACGACCTCGCCTATGTCGCCATCGGCACCGGTATCGGTGCTGGCGTCATGGTTGGCGGCGAACTCGTTCGCGGTGCAGCCAATGCAGCCGGTGAACTGGGTTTCCTGCCACTGGGCGCCGATCCGTTTGAACCAGCCTCGCTGAAGGTCGGTGCATTGGAACGGGCAACGGCAACCGCCGGCATCCGGGCGCGCTATAGCACTCTCACGGGGAAGGACGCCGATGTGCCTGCGATCTTCGCGGCAGCTGCGGTCGGAGAGGCGGAGGCCAGTCAGGTGCTGGATGAAACCGCCCGCCATCTTGCCCTGACCATCGCTGTCCTGAGCGCGGTAACCAACCCGGGACGTATCATCCTTGGCGGCTCCATCGGCAGCCGCATGGAACTGGTCGAGCGGATCCGCGCGCTGCTGCCGCTCTGCAGTCCGACGCAGGTCGAGATTGGCGTTTCTGCGCTTGGCTCGCGTGTCACGCTGATCGGCGGGGCAGCCATTGGCCTCGCCCACCTTCATGCCGCACTGTTTTCCGGCGGCGTTCCGGGAGCACAGATCAACCTGCCGCCCGCGAAGGTCGCCACAACCGGGCTTGTGCCTGCACCAGCAGCCGGCTTTGGGAGCTGAAAAGATGACAGACACATCCGCCCTCGCTGATCGCCTGCGCGCCTTGCTTGATACAGACCATGCCATTGCCCTTCTGCGTGGCGCGGTCGCACGCAACTCGATCACCGGCAATGAGGCCAACATGGTCGCGTTCCTCGAGCCCGAAATGCAGCGGCTGGGACTGGCACCACAAACCGCAGACTTCCAGCCCGGCCGCCCGAACATCTGGGGTGAGCGGAAGGGCACGGGCAATGGGCCGCGCCTCCTGTTCATGGGACACACCGACACTGTGCATGTGAAGGGCTGGGCCGAGAAATGGGCCGGCACGGAGCGGGAGAACCCCTTCGGCGGCGCGCTGGTGGACGGCGAGATCTGGGGCCGGGGCACCGGCGACCTCAAGGCCGGCATCTGCACCAGCCTGGCGGCGCTCGATCTGCTTGATCGAGCCGGGATCCGCCTTGCCGGCGACGTTGCCTACGCCTTTGTCGGCGATGAGGAAAGCGGTGAGGAAGGTACCGGCGTCAGCGCCGGCGTCGAGGCCTACACACATCTGGTCGAGACGGACAAGATCGCCCGCCCGGATTTCGCGGTCTATGTCGAACCAACGCAGCTCAAAGTCTTTACGGCGCAGATGGGTTTTTTCATCGCCGACCTGACGCTCACCGGGAAGTCGGCCTATTTCGGCGTGCCGGAACAGGGCATCGACGCCCTGAAGGCCGCGCACAAGCTACAGGCGGCGCTGTTTGCCCATTCGGACACGATTGCCGCAAGGGCTGACCATCCCCTCGTCGGCCGCGCCTTCCTGCTCGTCACGCATCTGGAAGCCGGCGGCTACATCGCCGTGCCCGGCGAATGTCGCCTGTCGCTGATCCGCAAGCTGCTGCCGGGTGAAAGCCTTGATGCGGCGGTGACAGAATTTGAGACCGTCGCCCGCGACAGCCTCGCGGGAACAGGCGTCAGCCTCGACATCCGCTATCCGGCAGGACGCGACCATCGCTTCGGCGGTTCTCCGGCCGAAATCGATCCGGCACATCCGGCGGCCAGCCTGATGTCTGCGGCTGTGAAAGCGGCCGACGCGGACAAAGGTGCCGTGGCCGGAGCGCCCTACTGGTCGGAATCGCCCTTCCTGATCAACCGTCTTGCCTGCCCGGCGATCTATTGCGCCCCGGGCGACATCAGCAACTGCCACACCCTCGAGGAACGGGTGAACGTGGCGGACTACCTCAGCGGCATCGTCGCCTTTGCCAGCTTCATTGCCGCCTATTGCGGTGTTCAGGGCACCTGACACCACACCAGGCCGTATAGGCCCAGTCGTACAGTAACGGGAGGAACTGACATGACATTGACCAAGCTTCTCGGCGCGCTCTCCATCGCCGCCGTTCTTGCATCCACACCGGCCCTTGCCCAGACCACGGGGCCGAAAGGCGAAACAGCCGTCGCCACCAGCACGGTCACCGTCAGCGACGCCCAGGCGGCGAAGCTGAAGACAGGCGGCCACAAGGCAGCCCTGCTGTGGCACGACCAGTCCGATTTCGTGAACGCCGTCACCGCCGGTGCCTCGGACGAATTCGCCCGCCTCGGCATCGAGGTCGTCGCCACCACCAGCGCCGGATTTGACGCGGCCAAACAGCGCTCAGACATCGAGACCGCGCTCGCCAAGAAGCCGAACATCGTGCTCGCCCTGCCGCTGGATCCGGTCACCTCGGCCGCCGCTTTCAAGGAAGCCAAGGAAACCGGCGTGAAGCTCGTCTTCCTGTCGAACCTGCCGAAGGACTATGTCCATCCGACGGATTATGCGGCCATCGTCACCGATGACCTGTTCCAGATGGGCAAGCAGGCCGCCGACGCGCTGGCCAAGTCCATGGGCGGCAAAGGCACCGTCGGCTGGATCTATCATGATGCCGACTATTACGTGACCAACCAGCGCGACAACGCCTTCAAGTCGACCATCGAGAAGGACTATCCGGACATCAAGATCGTCGCCGAGGAAGGCATCTCCGATCCGGCCCGCGCCGAGGAGATCGCTAATGCGATGCTGCTGAAGAACCCGGATCTCGGTGGCATCTATGTCACCTGGGCCGGCCCGGCCGAAGGCGTGCTCGCCGCACTGCGTGGCAATGGCAACAAGTCAACCAAGATCGTCACCCTTGACCTGTCCGAGCCAATTGCCCTCGACATGGTGAAGGGCGGCAATGTCGCAGCCATCGTCGCCGACGAGGCCTATGAGCTCGGCCGCGCCATGGCTGCCACCGGCGCGCTGGCGCTCCTTGGCGAGCCGACCCCGGCTTTCATCGTCGCTCCGGCCGTCACGGCGACAGCTGATACGGTCGCTGAGGCCTGGCAGCAGTCGCTGCGCAAGGATGCGCCCAAGAGCGTGCTGACTGCCAAGTAAACGAAAGACGACGCCCGGCCACGTTCGCGCGGCCGGGCCCCTCCCCGTCCCTGACAGCAGGTCTTCAACGGGCCCGGCGACGCCGGTCCGGAAACGGAACAACCATGTCCCCCAATACGTCCCTGAAGCCGGTCGCCCGGGTGCCGCTCCTGTCGCGACTGGAGCCGCAGCAATACGTGCTCTACCTCGGCTTTGCCGCCATCTTCCTGTTCTTCGCTGTCACCCTTGCCGATGACGGCTTCCTGACGACGCGCAATCTCTCCAACATCGTGCTGCAGACGGCGCCGGCCACGGTCATGGCCATTGGCCTCGTCTTCGTGCTTTCCGCTGGCGAGATCGACCTGTCCTTCGGCTCAATCGTCGCCGTCGCCGCCCTCTCAGCTGCCGTCGTCATGCAGGAACACTCGCTGTTCCTCGGCGTTCTTGCAGGGCTCGGTGCAGGACTTGCCATCGGATGGCTCAATGGCATGCTGGTCGCCTATCTCGGCCTGCCGTCATTTCTGGTGACGCTCGCCACGATGGGCCTCTTTGCCGGGATCGCACGCTCCATGACGAACCTGCGGTCGATCCCCGTGGTCAATGACGTCTTCACCGGCATCTTCGGCTCGGGCAGCCTGTTCGGAATTCCGTCCCTGATCCTGTGGACGCTTGGCGCCGTCATCGTTGGTCACGTCGTATACCGCCAGACCCGCTTCGGCGCGCATGTGGTCGCCACCGGCGACAACGCCCGCGCAGCTCAGGTCTCCGGCATCAAGGTGCCGCGCCTGCGCCTCACCGTGCTGATGCTGAGCGGCCTGTGCGCTGGTCTCGCCGGCCTGCTCTACGCCGGCCGTCTCCAGGCCGCCAAATACACGCTCGGCGAAAGCGACCTGATGACCGTGATTGCCGCAGTCATCGTCGGCGGCACGGCGCTGAACGGCGGCAAGGGCACGGTTGTCGGCGCACTCGTCGGCTCATTGCTGATGGGCATGCTCAACAACGGCCTCATCCTCATGGGCCTGTCCGTGTCCGACCAGATGATCGTGCGCGGTCTCATCATCCTCGTTGCCGTCGCCATCTCGCTGCGCGACACCACCCGATAGGGGAACCCGGATCATGTTTCTCGACCTCTTGCGCCGCCGCAACCCGGCCTTCGTCGAAGCGGCCATGGCCCTGCACCGGGCCGGACAGATCCCTGCCAATGCCTATGTGCTCGACCTCGACACGGTGGAAGACAACGCCCGCCTGTTCAAGGCAGAAGCTGACCGCCATGGCCTGAAGGTCTTCGCCATGACCAAGCAGGTTGGTCGCAACACGGGCTTCTCGCGCGCCGTCCTGCGCGGCGGCATCGACCGGGCGGTCGCTGTCGACATGGCCTGTGCGATTGCCTGCCACAAGGCCGGCCTGAAGACCGGTCACCTCGGTCATCTCGTCCAGGTGCCACGCTTCGAGGCCGCCATGGCCGCCCGCGACCTGCAGCCGGACTACTGGACCGTGTTTTCCGATGACAAGGCGGCGGAAGCAGCCGCAGCCGCCAAGGCTGCCGGACGCATCCAGAACCTGATGGCGCGCGTCCATACCGCCGGTGACACCTTCTACAAAGGGCATGAAGGCGGCTTCCCGGCCGAGGATATTGCCGCTGTGGCCGACCGGCTCGACGCACTGGACGGCGCCCGCTTCGCCGGCCTCACCTCCTTCCCGGCGCTGCTCTATGACAACGCCACGCGCACGGTGAACCCGACCCACAATCTCACGACCCTCGCCCGCGCCGCCGACGCCCTGCGCAAGGGCGGCCGCGCCGAAGTGGAGATCAACGCGCCCGGCACCACCTCTTCCGCCGTGCTGCACCACCTTGCCAGTGCCGGCGCAACCCAGTGCGAACCCGGCAACGGATTGCACGGCACCACGCCGCTGCACGCCATGCAAGACCTGCCGGAACGGCCGGCCGTGCTCTACCTCACCGAGGTCTCGCACCTGCACCAGGGCCGCGCCTACTGCTTCGGCGGCGGTCTCTACATCGACCCGGTGTTCCCGGATTATGGGCTCAAGGCCCTCGTCTCCGCCGAACCGACTGTGGCCGACGCTGCACTGCGCCCTGTCGAAATCCCGCCGCCGTCGGCCATCGACTATTACGGCATGATCGACTGTGCCGGGCATCCGGCCGCCAAGACCGGCGACACCGTCGTCTTCGGCTTCCGCGGCCAGGCCTTCGTCAAGCGCGGCTACATCGTCGGCGTTCGCGGCATTGCCTCAGGCACGCCTCAGGTCGAGACCATCGACAACATCTTCGGTCAGGCCGAGCCCTGGCCCAACCTGAGCTGAGCGCCATGACAAGCAAGACCGAGACTTCCCTCACCCATGGCCGGCCGATGCTGGAGCTGACCAACATCCACAAGGCCTTTGGCGGCGTCGTCGCCATCGAAGACTTTTCCCTGACCGTCCGCGCCGGCGAGATCGTGGCTCTTGTCGGCGACAATGGTGCCGGCAAGTCGACGCTGATCAAGATCATCTCCGGCGTCCATGCCCCTACCTCCGGCTCCATGGCCCTGGACGGTGCTCCGGTGCAGTTTTCCGACGCAAGTTCAGCACGGGCGAGCGGCATCGAGGTGGTCTATCAGGATCTGGCGCTGGCCGATCATCAGCCGGTCTACATGAACCTGTTCCTCGGCCGCGAGAAGACCAAGCCCCCCTTCGGCCTCCTCGACCGCAAGGCGATGATGCAGGAAACCCAGGCTCTGGTGGACGAGCTTGATGTGCGCATCCCCTCCGCACGCGCCACCATCAAGGATCTCTCCGGCGGCCAGCGCCAGGGCATCGCCATCGCAAGGGCCACCCACTGGGCGAAGAAGCTGGTGCTGCTCGACGAGCCGACGGCAGCGCTTGGCGTTGCCGAAACCGCAAAGGTGGAGAAGATCGTCGAGGCCCTGCGCGCCCGGGACCTCGCGATCCTGATCATCAGCCACAGCCTCGATCAGGTCTTCCGCCTGTCCGACCGCATCTGCGTGCTGCGCCGGGGCAAGCAGATCGGCGTGCGCGAGACGGCGAAGACCAACAAGAACGAGATCGTCTCAATGATCACCGGCGTTCACTGAGCAACCGCACAGGGGGGCGCAACGCCGCTGTTGCGCCCTCCCTTCTGCAAGGTCTCGACCTCGCCACCGTCATCCCGGCCCAGCGAAGCGCCGAGCCGGGACCGGAGAGCCGAAGTCGCAAAATTTCAGCGAGTTAACACCGATAGACCGAGACTCTCCGGTCCCGGATCTTCGCTTCGCTGCGTCCAGGAAGACGATGGAGGGCTTGTCAGCGGTCTGACGGCCCCATCGGTGTTGCGCCCTTCTTCGCTAGCGGGTCAGCCGCAGGTAGAGCTTGGGCAGCCGGTCGGGCAGCGCGGTCACGCGGTCGATCTGGATCACGTTCTGGCGTCCGAAGATCCGCGACAGATAGGTATCTCCCGTCCGGTCCAGCCCGACGCAGAACACGTCGATCCCGGCACCCGCCGCTTCCTGCACCGCCTTGCGCGCATCCTCCACCAGATGCTTCGGATCGCTGACGTCGATGTCCGACGGTTCGCCGTCGGTAATGATCAGCACCAGCCGGCGATGCGTCGCCATCGGCTGGATGTCGCGCGTGGCCATGCGCAGGGCCCCGCCCATGCGGGTCGACAGGCCCGGCCTCAGCCCCGCCAGCCGCGCCTTGGCCCGCGTGTCGAAGGCCTCGCCGAACCGCTTGATGCGGTGATAGCGCAGGTCCTCCCGGCCATCGGAGTGGAAGGCTGACAGGGCGAAGGGATCGCCGGCCTCGGCCATCGCAGCGGCCAGATGGGCTGCCGCCTCGCGAAGGATGGAGAATACCGAGACCGGCGAACCGTCGATCGTGTCCTTGGTGGATTCGGAGATATCCAGGAGCACGAGAACCGAAAGATCACGGGAATTGAGCGTGCGGGTCTCATAGACCCGCGTGTCGGGGGCGTGCCCCCCGGCCAGATCGATTCGCGCCCGAAGTGCGGCCTCCAGATCGAGCCGGTCGCCTTCGGCCTGACGGCGCAGCCGCACCGGCTGGCCCGCACGCGCCTGCCGGATCAGCGCACTGGTCCGCCGCAACAGATCGGGACGTTCGGACAGGAGCCGGTCGATGATCGCTGCCGGGGCCAACCGCGGCGGATGCTCCATCACCTGCACCCAGTCCGGCCGGTGCCGGTGACTGACCGGATCCCATTCCGGAAGCCGGCACAGCGGGAACGCCGCCTCCGGATCGGCTTCGGTCAGCCGCACCGGACTTACCTCATCTCCCCCTTCTTCGGTCCTGCGGCGGTCAGGCTCCTCGGTCTGCGTTTCCCGCTGCTCGATGCGCACGGAAATGGAAATCTCGTCCGGAGTCCCCTGTTCCTGGTCCGGCAGGTCAAACTGCCACAGACCCAGATTGTCATCGCGGTAGAGCGGCTGCACCGCATAGGTCTTGGAATTGAACTGCAGCCGCATCTGGCCAAGATCATTGCCGAGCCCGCTGCCGATCCGCCGGAGCACATCCGGGTCGTCCCAGCTGTCCCGCGCCTCGCGGAAGGCCGCGCGCCCCTTCTGCACGAAGGGATCGGGATCCTCGTGGTCGGGGTCCGCCAGGACTCGCGCCAGCCGCGCCAGCAGGGCTTCCGCCGTCCCGCCTTCGGCCGGCGCGGTATGGAACGGCAGCCATAGCCGGTTGAGCCCAGGGTACTGGTCAAGCGCCAGATGCTCGGCCCGCGCGTCCTCCAGCAGCGAGATCAGCGCGATCTGCAACGGCTTCAGCGCCCTGGCCGGACGCGGCCGCCCGGAATGGGCCAGATGCGCGCCGATGTGCAGCGCCGCGACCTTCATCAGCGTGACGGACGCCTCCCCCCGCACACCGCGATAAGCATCGGGCAGGAACAGGATGCGGCCATCGAAGCTGGACCGGCGGGCAGTCTGGGCACTGCCCGCCGGTGAAGGGCGGATCACGGGCTCGACCGACCAGAGCGCCGTGAACAGACCCTTGAGACGTGGCTCCAGCCGGGCGAGCGGCACATCGGCCGCCTCGCGCAGGAGGAGCGTTTCGGCACGCGGATCGCGGAAGGAAAACAGGGCCTGGCGCAGGTCTTCCCGGCCTGCCGCCAGGTCGATCAGCGCCCCGGCAAAGCCGGCAAGACCGCGTGCGCCCAGCCGGCCGAGCAGATGATCGGTCTCACCTGCCAGCGCGGCGAGGCTCTCCGGCGCGCGCTCGGCCACATCGGCGACCACCGCGAGCCAGACCGCGAGATCATCGCCATCGCTCAGCCAGCGCAGCGCGCGCGGCACCGCAGTCAGGACCAGCGTCGCATCGCCGCCACGCCCGCGTTGGCCGAGGTCGCCAGCCAGCTCCAGGAGCCGGATGAGCGGCTCCGCGCCGGCCCGGTCGAGCAGCGCCGGCGCTGCCGTCGCAAGCGCCCGCCGCTGCAGGCTCGCAGGCTGGAACCGGTCGCAGAAGGTGGCGGCCGCCCGCTCCAGCGCGGCCCGATCCTCCGCCGGCACGCGCACCGTCAATCCGGGCAGCAGCCGGTCCGCCGCGGATCCGGCAGACGCCGCAAGGGTCAGCGGGTCCGGCCTGTCCGCCTCTGCCAGTTGGGTCATCCCGGCCACCTTCTTACTGGCACGCCGCAATGGCGTCCGTCAGGCTGGCCCGCAGGTCCGGGTCGTCGGTGATCGGCAGGACCAGCGCCATCTGGCAGGCGGCGGTGAGCGAGATGCCGCGCACCATCAGGCGACCGGCCTGGATCAGCATGCGCGTCGAGGCGCCTTCATCAAGGCCATGGCCCTTCAGGTTGCGCGAGCGGTCGGCGACCTTCACCAGAAGCGTGGCCGTTACCTCGTCAATGCCGGCCTCGCGTGCCACGATCCGGGCCTCGCGCGCGGCATCAGGATAGGTGAAGTCGAGCCCGACAAAGCGCTGCTTGGTGGATTCCTTCAGGTCCTTCAGCACGCTCTGGTAGCCCGGGTTGTAGGAGATCACCAGTTGGAAGTCGGGATGGGCCCGCACCAGCTCGTTCTTCTTGTCGAGTGGCAGGATGCGCCGGTCGTCGGTGAGCGGATGGATGACGACGGTCGTGTCCTGCCGCGCCTCGACGATCTCGTCGAGATAGCAGATCGCGCCGTGGCGCACCGCCAGCGTCAGCGGGCCGTCGTGCCAGACGGTGCCGTCCGCATCGAGCAGGAATCGACCGACCAGGTCGGAAGCGGTCATGTCCTCGTGGCAGGCGACGGTCACCAGCGGCCGGCCGAGCCGCCAGGCCATGTGCTCGATGAACCGCGTCTTGCCGCAGCCAGTCGGCCCCTTGATCATCACCGGCTGGCGCAGGGCATGGGCGGCGGTGAAGAGGTCGATCTCGTCCGCCTGCGGGGCGTAGAAGGGTTCGTCGGCAAGGAAATACGGCGCAAGGACCATTGTCTGGCTCACTCTGTATGCAATCTTGAAAAAAGAGGCCGGCGGCGGATGGGTCGCCGCCGGCAAGTCCCATCAGCGGTGGACAGGGGTCTTTTCGTTCGGGATGCCGTCAATCGGGCACTCGGCCGTTCCGGCAGTGGACCGGGTCATGGCCTCGACCATCTCGCGGGTGCCTTCCGGATCACTGATCCACTTCTGGTAGAAGTCATAGGGGCAGGCCGCGACGCCCTTGGAGCTTTCACCGGAGTTGATCATGCCGGTGTAGCCACGGTGGACGAGCTTGTAGAGGTGGTTCTGCGACTGCATGTTGCGCCGCGCGTCGCGGATCATCGAGACGGAGAGCTGCGCATACTGGATGCCGTAATCCTCCTCGCCACACTCGCCAAGCGTACGGCCATCAAAGCCGACGATGGCGGAGTGGCCGAAGTAGGAATAGACGCCGTCGAAACCGGCCGCATTGGCCACCGCCACATAGACGTTGTTGGCGAAGGCCATGGCCTTGGAGATGATGATCTGCTGCTCCTTGGCCGGGTACATGTAGCCTTGGCAGCGGACGATCAGCTCGGCGCCCTTCATGGCACAGTCGCGCCAGATTTCCGGGTAGTTGCCGTCATCGCAGATGATCAGCGAGATCTTCATGCCCTTCGGGCCTTCCGACACGTAGGTGCAGTTGCCCGGATACCAGCCCTCGATCGGCACCCACGGCATGATCTTGCGGTACTTCTGGACGATCTCGCCCTTGTTGTTCATCAGGATCAGCGTGTTGTAGGGCGCCTTGTTCGGGTGCTCCTCGTGCCGCTCGCCGGTCAGCGAGAACACGCCCCAGACATTAGCCTTGCGGCAAGCCTCCGCGAAGATGGCGGTTTCCTCGCCCGGCACCTGCGAGGCGGTCTCGTACATCTCCTTGCTGTCATACATGATGCCGTGGGTCGAGTATTCCGGGAAGATCACGAGATCCATGCCCGGCAGCCCGATTTTCATCCCTTCGACCATCGCCGCGATCTTGCGGGCGTTTTCGAGCACTTCCGCCTTGGTATGCAGGCGGGGCATCTTATAGTTGACCACCGCCACGCCGACGGTGTCGTTGCTGCTGGAAATATCGCCGTGATGCATGCTGGTTCCTCCGGTGGGTGAATGCGGGACCCTCGCGTGTCGTTGAAATCAGGCCTGTTCGCCTCACACCGCCATGTGGCGGTGGATGAGGTCGTCGGTCAGCCCTGCGATGGGTCCGGAAGCGACCACGCGTCCCTTTTCGAGGATCGCGAAGTCGGTGCTGGCGCGCCGTGCGAACGGGATGTTCTGTTCCACGAGCACGATGGTGATGCCGAAGCGCCGGTTCAGCGACAGGATCGCCTCCTCGATCAGTTCGACGATGTTGGGCTGGATGCCCTCCGCCGGCTCATCCAGCAGGATGATGCGCGGGTCGGTCATCAGCGCCCGGGCGATGGCCAGCTGCTGCTGCTGGCCGCCCGAAAGGTTGCCTCCGGCGCGGCTGCGAAACTCGCGCAGGATCGGGAACATGTCGAAGACATGCGCCTCCAGTTCCTTGCCGCGGTCGCTGGTGCGGGCAAAGCCGCCGAGCTGCAGGTTCTCGTAGACAGTGAAGCGCGGCAGGATGCCTCGTCCCTGCGGCACGTAGCCGATGCCGGCGCGTGCCCGTTCATGCGTCGCCATCCGGTTGATGTCCTGACCATCAAGGCGGATCTCCCCCTCGGTCCGGTCGAGGAGGCCAAGCATGGCGCGCATCAGCGTCGTCTTGCCGACGCCGTTGCGGCCGAGCACCGACAGAAAGGCACCTGTGCCCACGCTCAGGTCGATACCCTGCAACGCGCGCGAGTTGCCGTAGAAACCATCAAGTTTGCTGATCTCAAGCACTGTGGCCCCCCATCGAACCGAGGTAGACTTCGCGCACGCGCTCGTTGGCGCTGATCTCGTCTGCCGTGCCTTCGGCCAGCAGCGAGCCCTGATGCATCACCGAGAGGACGTCGCCGATGTCGCGCACGAAGCCCATGTCGTGCTCGACCACGATGATCGTGTGCTTGCCTTTGAGGCGGTTGCAGATGTCGGCAGTCTTGCGCGTTTCCTGCGCCGTCATGCCGGCGGTCGGCTCATCGAGCAGGATCAATTCGCTGTCCTGGGCGAGCAGCAGGGCGATCTCGAGCCACTGCGTCTGGCCATGCGAGAGATTGGCTGCCGGTTCATCGAGCTGGTCGGCAAGCCCCACGAACTCCGCCAGATGTTCCAGCCCGTCGCCGGAGTTCCCTCGCCGGAAGAGATTGGCGAAAACACCGGGCTGACGGCACAGCGCGACTTCCAGATTTTCGCGCACCGACAGCTGGCGGAACACGCTGGGGACCTGAAACTTGCGACCAACGCCGGCCCGCGCGATCTCGAAGTCTTCCATTGTGGTCAGATTTTTGTCGCCCAGCCGGATCTCGCCGCTGAGCGCCCGGGTCTTGCCACAGATGAGGTCGAGCGCAGTGGTCTTGCCGGCGCCATTGGGGCCGATCAGGCAACGCAGTTCGCCCTTGTTGACACTGAGGTTGAGATTGTTGACCGCGCGAAAGCCGTTGAAGCTGACGCAGAGATCGACAAGTTGCAGATGCACGGCGCTCATGACTTGTCTCCTGTCTTGGAGGCGGACACCTCCGCGAGCGCAGGACGCAGGGCAGCGCCCTCGCTGCGCCGAGATGACTGCGCGAGGCGATTGCGAATGAGGGTGACAAGACCAGCGAGGCCATTGGGCAGGAACAGAACAACCAGGACGAAGGTCACACCCATCACCAGCGTCCAGCTTTCGAGGAAGGCTTCGCTTTCGGACAAGGCGCCCTGCATGCCGGCAATCAGGATTGCGCCGAGGAGGGCTCCGAGGAGGCTCTGGCGACCGCCGACAGCACACCAGATGACGATGGACAGCGACAGCGGCACATCGAGGAAGGTCGGCGAGGCGAACTCCATCACCACCGTATAGAGCATGCCCGCCAGACCGGCGACGGCCGCCGAAACGGACATGGCGAGGATCTTGAACACTGCCACGTCGTAGCCGAAGAAGCGCACGCGCCGTTCGTCATCGCGGATGGCCTGGAAGATCAGCCCGGCCTTGCTGCGGGTCACAGCCAGACAGGCAAACAGCGACACCGTCAGGCAGGTGGCAACGAGGTAATAGGTCGAGGCTGAATAGGCATCAAACACAAGGCCGAACAGCTCCAGCTGGGCCAGGTCCGTGATGCCGTTGAAGCCGCCCGTGTAGCTCTGCAGGTCGATGATCAGCAGGTTGCCAACGACCAGCGCGGCCAGGGTGATGATGGCAACAAAGACGCCCGTGACCCGGCCGCGAAACATGAACCAGCCGAGCAGCGCTGCGATCAGCACCGGAACGAGGATCCCGGCGATGATCGCAAATGGCATCGACTGGAACGGGACCCACGCAAGCGGCAGGCGTTCCACGTTGTTCCAGACCATGAAGTCCGGCAGGCCTTCAGAGCCAGTGTGCACCGGAACCGTGCGCAGCTTCAGCGCCATGGCCATGCAATAGGAACCAAGACCAAAGCTCAGAGCCTGGCCGAGGTTAAGGATGCCGGCATAGCCCCAGGACAGGGCCAGCGCCATGGCCACCATGCCCAGCACCAGATAACGGGCGATGCGGTTCAGCAGGAAGTCATCGTCGATGCCGAGCGGCACCAGGAAGATCAGCAGGCAGACGGCGGCATAGGTGGCAATCTGCAGGCGGCCGATGAGGACGGAGTCCGATCGTCCTGGGGAAGAAAGAGACGCACGTGTCATGGGATCAGCTCCGGACCTTGGTGACGAACAGGCCCTGCGGGCGGAAACGGATGAGGACGATGATCGCAAGCAGCACCAATGCCTTGGCGATCGTGTCGTTCGACACATAGGCGAGCGAGCCGGACATCTGGCCAAGCAGCGCAGCACTGGCGACCGTGCCGAACAGGCTCTGTACGCCGCCGAGGACGACAACGAAGAAGGCGTCGACCACATAGGCTGCACCCATTTCCGGGCTCACGCTTTTCAGCGGCGCGACCAGCGCACCAGCGAGACCGGCAAGGCCCGCGCCATAGGCAAAGGTCAGGCTGTAGACCTTGTCGGCGTTGACGCCGAAGCACATGGCGGTGTTGCGATCCTGCACGACAGCGCGCAGCCGCGTGCCGAAGGAGGTGCGGAACATCAGTGCCCAGGTCGAGGCAAACAGCGCGGCGACGAACAGGAAGACAAAGACGCGGTAGGACGAAACGCTGACGCCGAGGATCGACACTGTCCCGGAAAAAACCTCCGGCATGCCGACGTAGCGCAATTCGCCGCCAACCGTCAGGCGGATCATTTGCTGCAGCACCACGCCGATGCCCCAGGTTGCCAGCAGCGTGTCGAGCGGCCGGGCGTACAGAAACCGGATCACCCCGCGCTCGGTCGCCCAGCCGAAGGCGCCGACCCCGACAAAGATGAACACGAGGCTGGACAGGAGATCCAGCCCGAACACGCTGTTGAGCGCCCAGGCGCCATAGGCCCCCAGCATGACGAACTCACCATGGGCCATATTGATGACGCCCATGGAGCCGTAGATGATCGCGAGACCCAGCGCGACGAGCAGCAGGATGGACCCGATGCTGAGGCCGGTGATGACTTGTTGAAGAATGAAATCCACGGGCGTGCTCCCTCGCCAGCCGCATTGCCTCTCGAACGCCCCGCCTCATTCCCCGGCACGGAAGAGCGCCGGGGAAACAGGGGCTTGTCTCTCGCCGGAGAACCTTCGCTCAGCTTTCCTTGAGGCCATCGGCCGTGCAGGCCTGGCCCGGATAGGCAGCGTAGGGGTTCGGCGCGATCCATTCGGGGAAGCTCTCCAGCACCTCGAACTGGCCATCCGACTTCGCCATGGCGATCTTCGGCCAGAGGTAGGTGTGCAGGTTCTCCGGCTCGATGCGGATGCGGCCCTGCGGCGCGATCAGTTCCTGGCCCTTGACGGCCTCGCGGATCGTCGGCGGGTCGATCTCGCTGCCCGCCAGCTTTTCGACAGCCTGCTTGAACAGGTAGACCTGGAAGTAGGACGGCTCGGACACGAAATGGGTGACCTTGTCGTCGCCCCAGCGGCGCTTGTAGGCCGCCACGAATTTCTCGTTCTCCGGCGACTGGTGCACCATGAAGTAAGGCGCGGAGGTGAAATGTCCGGCTGCCGCTTCACCGCCCATGGCCGCGACTTCGTTTTCGGACGTTGTCAGGCTGGCCATCGGCATCTTTTCCGGGTCGAGACCGGCCGCGCGGTACTGGCGGTGCAGGGCCACCACGGAATCGCCGACAACGGTCGAGAAGATGACGTTCGGCTGCGTGCTCTGGATCTTGTTGATCACCGAAGAGAATTCGGAATGGCCGAGCGGCACGTATTCCTCGTTCACCACCTCACCGCCGAGCTTCTCGAGCAGCTTCTTGCAGTAATTGTTCTCTTCCTTCGGATAGATATAGTTCGAACCGATCAGATAGAACTTCTTGCCGAATTTCTGCACCAGCCAGGGGATGAACTCGTCCTGCTGCTGGTTCGGCACGGCGCCGGTGTAGATCACGTTCTTCGAGCATTCACGGCCTTCGTAGAGGGTCGGATACCAGTAGAGATTGTCACGCCTCTCAAAGACCGGCAGCACGGCCTTGCGGCTGGCCGAGGTGTAGGAGCCGAACACCGACACGCACTTGTCGCCAACGACAAGCTTGCGCGCCTTTTCGGCGAAAGTGGCCGGATCGGACGCCGGATCCTCGACGATCGGCACGATCTTCATGCCGTTGATGCCGCCGGCGGCATTGATCTCCTCGATCGCCAGCAGCGTCGCCTTGTTCAGAGACTCCTCGATGATGCCCGTCGTCCCCGTCAGCGAGAACAGGACACCCACCTTGATCTCGCCATTGGCGGCGCGCGCCAGTGACATGTTCTTGTTCCAGATGTGCGGGAACCCGGTTGCGGCAAAGGCGCCGGTGGCGGCAATGCCTTTCAGGAAACTGCGTCTTCTCATGGTCATGCAACCCTCCGGTCGGAAATGCGAAAAGCCCCGCGCTGACCGCCTTGCAGGCGGACGGCGTCGAGGCTCCCTTGCCATCGCTTTTTTGTGGGCGGACAACGCCGCGGACATGCAGGACCGAATTCTGACGACACAGGTTCGCCAAAATAAAAAACCCCGCGAACTGACCTTGAGAGTCAATTGCGGGGCACTTATGCCTGCATTTCGGGACGGCCTCGTTGCCATCTGCCGAGCGTTTGTTACGCTCGATTAAATGTTACCCAAGCAATTCCTGTGAGTCAACGATTGCGTTGGCGATTGCTCCGATAGAAACACGTTTTGACATCGCCTGACGCCGCAGGAACTGATAGGCGTCTTCTTCGCTCATGCCTTTGCGATGCATGATGATCGATTTGGCCCTTTCGACGCTGCGCATGTTCCGCAGGTTCTCGTCCAGCTTGTCGATCCGTCCCCGCAGCCGCTGTTCATAGCGGAAATGATCGCGCGCCAACGCCAGCGTGCATTGCAGGGTCAGGGGATCGACCGGCAGGACGAGGACGCCATGGGCCGCGGTATCGCGCAGGAGCTCAGGCCGGAACGGCGCATTCTTTGGCAGGAGCGCGACAAGCGCGGATTCCGGCTCTCCAGGCAACCAGGGCACACGCGTCGGCAGATCCTCCACCAGATCGCACAGCAGCATGTCGTATCCGGTCGGCAAGGTCGCCGGAACCGGCCAGACATGTTGCGGCCGGGCCCGCAGCTTCTGCAATTCGCGGATCAGGGCATCGCCTTCGGCGGTTCGCTCTGTGATGACGCCGATGCTGACATCGGCAAAGGGAAAGGTCGTCTGTCCGGGACGGGCGACCGGACGTCCCTGGGGCGCAGGGGCCACAGACCGTGAGGACAATGACAAGAGGCTGCGGCGTCCGCGTCCATCCCCGTCTGTCAGGCTTGGCCCCCTGTCGAAGCCGTTTGTCGGTCTCATGCTCATCAGATCCGCTCTTCCGGTTCAAGCATAGGCAAGGTTCCGTGCGTAGCCGATCAGATAGGGATCGGCCTTCACCCGGCTTGGCGATTCATAGACAAGATCAAACTGGCCCTGCCGGTTCGCCTTGCCGATCCGGGTCCACAGATCCGTGTGACCACAGACGGGATTGACGGAAATATTGCCCTGCGGCGCGTCATATTCCGAACCCATCACAGTGTTGCGCAGGATCTCGGTATCAAGGGAGTTGGTCTCGGCCAGTGTCTTGGCGAAGACGTGCACCTGAAAATAGGCCGCCTCCAGGCACATGTTGGTCGACTGATCCTCGCCATAGCGCTTCTTGTAGAGCTGGACGAAAGATGAATTGCGGGCCCCGTCGATCCCCTGGAAATAGGGAGCCGCCGTGACATGGCCTTCTCCGACGTCGAAGCCCATGGCCTGGATCTCCGCTTCCGTCGTCGTCAGGCTGGCGATGGGCATGACTTTCGGATCAAAGCCCATGTCGTGATAGGTCTGGTACAGGAAAATCGTGCTGTCGCCGACGACGGTCGAGAAGATGACATCCGGCTGGGCGGCCTTTACCTCGCGCAGCAGCGGCTGGAATTCTGACCGGTCTGCCGACAGGCGGACATAGCGCTCGCCAACCACTTCACCGCCGCTGTTGGCGACCAGCTCGCGCATGATACGGTTGCTTTCGCGCGGATAGACATAATCCGAGCCGATGAAGAAGAAGCGCCGGCCATACATCTCCATCAGCAGCCGGCACAGCTCAACGCTGTTCTGATTGGGCGCGGCGCCCGTGTAGATCACGTTCGGCGAGAACTCGAAGCCCTCGTACAGTGTCGGATACCACAAGAGGCCATTCAGCCGCTCGACCACCGGAAGCACCGCCCGGCGGCTGGAGGACGTGTAGCACCCGAACATGGTGGTGACGCCGTCCTCGATCATCAGCTTCTTGGCGCAACGGCCAAAGGCACGGGCTTCCGAGCCCGGATCATAGATCACCGGTTCGATCGGACGGCCATTGATGCCGCCAGCTGCGTTGATTTCGTCGATGGCCGTCAGCGTGCCGCGCAGCTGCGTTTCCTCGATGACGGCCATGAAGCCGCTTTGGGAAAACAGCACCCCGACGCGCCATGGGGCGGACGTCTGTTCAGATCCTCTCACCTTAATCCCCTCGTCTGCTGGTCCTGCCTCGGTTCACCCAAGTCATCCATGCCCGCAGTGCAAGTCGTAGGCCAGTCTATCGCCGGCCTTTGCCCCACCTCATCGACATTTCGCCCGATCCTCTGACAGGATGACAACCGGAACGAAAGACGCGCGACCAGCAGGAATAGTCCTGCCAGCATGCGACCTTGCGCAGGCGTCAATGGCGGATCAGGTCCGCCGGATCAGCAATGTCTGAGACGTTACGCGCACTCTATTCCCCTCAATGCCCTTTTTGGGCACCCGTTTTCGGGCCTTTATTAGTCCAGCTTCCGCAAATTGGCAGGCGAACCAGCTCCACCCGCCAATTCATTAACATGCTCACGAATTGAGCAGTTCTTTCAGCTTTTCGTCAAGGAACTTTACATCGACCGGGCTTGTGCCCGGCCCGCCAGCGAAGTGACCCCAGACAGATTCAAATACGATCAACTTGGCATTGGGCATGTGCGCCACCTCGAACTCGCTGTCCTCCGGCGGAAAGTACAGGTCGGTCCGGCTTGGCATGACATACGCCTTGGCCTTGATTGCCCCGAGCGCCTTGCGGAAATCGCCATTGTAGAGCTCGTTGTCGCTGATGTCGCCGTTCTGCCAGGTCCACAGCATGGTGAGCAGGTTGTTGGCGTCCTTCGGCAGGAAGAACCCTTCCCAGAACGCGACAAGGAAATCCTCCAGCGAGGAATAGCCCAGCGCCTGAAGATCCAGTTCCTGGCGATAGAAGGCCTGGGAGAAGCCCCAACCGGCATAGACGCGGGCCATGGCGCGCAGGCCCTTCTCCGGCTTCTTGTCGCCGTACCAGCCGTTGTTGAAGGCCGCATCTGCGGTGAGTGCTGCCTTGACGCCTTCCAGGAACACGAAATTGTGCCGAGAGCATTTGGCCGAGCCACAGAAAGGCGCGATCCGCTCCACCATGTCGGGATACATCGCCCCCCAGTGGAACGTCTGCAGTGCCCCCATCGACCAGCCGGTCACCAGCGGCAGCTTGGTGATGCCGAAATGCCCGGTCACCAGCTGGTGCTGGGCACGCACGTTGTCATAGGCGGTGATCTGCGGAAAGCGCGAGGCGTTGTAGGGCTCCGGCGTGTTGCTTGGCGAGGATGACAGGCCATTGCCCAGCATGTTGGGAATGATGATGAAATACTTGTCCGGATCGAGCGCCATGCCCTTGCCGATCAGCCATTCGTTGTCGGGATGTTGGCCCGAATACCAGGTCGGATAGACGATGGCATTGTCCTTGGCCGGCGACAGCGTGCCGAAGGTCTTGTAGGCGAGCTTGGCACCCCGCAAGGTCGCCCCCCGCTGCAGGCGGAAGTCTCCCAGATCATACAGCTTATAGTCGACGCTCATGAAACTCAGTCCCCTTTGGTCTTTCTTGATCTGGCCACCGGGGCCACCTGCGAGGGCGCCCCGGCAGCAAACTCATTGGGCCTAGGCCGTCTGCGAAACCCGTGCCTGAGCAATCACCGCATAAGCGATGCCACCTGCCAGGCCGGCACAGATGGCCGTGGACAGATACGGTGCGTAAAACTCGACAACGAAGGCGACCAGCGAGCCGATGATCCAGGCGAGGAACGCCTGACCGCGCCAGTCCTGGTCGATCACCGCCGGGCGGCGAAGGACATACTGGTCAACGATGATGATGGCACCGATCGGCGGCACCAGAATGCCGAGCAGCGACAGCCATTCAATGAAGAAGGCCCAGACGTTGCCGGCTGCGACCACAATGCCGATGGCGCCGAGAACCACCGCCATGATGCGCATGTGGCTCGACAGGATGCGCGACCAGCCGGTTGCCGCATTGTAGAGGCAGTGGGCGCAGACCGAGCCGAGGTTGCAGTAGAGGAACAGGAACGCCAGCACGCTCAGGAAGCCGATCTGCTTGGCGTTCATGTAGCCGAACATATTGTCGGCCCCGAACGGATTGGCATCCGGCACGGCGAGCGCGGCCGTCGTCACGCCGCCCACCAGCATCGCCGCAAGGTTGGCGAAGGGGAAGGCGCTGAAGGTCGCCACCAGCGAACTCTTGCTATCGGCCGCCCAGCGGTTGAAGTCGGCCGTCACCGTGCCCGCATCGATGAACAGCGCGATCACCACCGTCAGGCCGACGCCCATCGACATGGTCGCCACGCCATTGTTGCCGGCATAGGCATAGATCGCATCCCAGCTCGTCGTCGCTGCGGCGTCGAACATGACATAAAGGCCAAGAATGATAAAGGCAGGCACCGACACAAGGCCGATGGCATGCAATCCGCGCACGCCGACGAAAGTGATGCCGATGTAGAGCACGCCGGCCAGCACGGTCATCATCACGTAATTGAGGTCATAGGCGGTGCTGATCAGCGCGCCGGTGATCCCGGTCTGCACCGCATACCAGCCGAGCAGCAAGGTCGACAGCAAGCCCGAAGCCAGCACATAGCCCTTGCGGCCGAAGACGACGCTGGCCATCAGTGCAAAGTTGAAGCCGGTCTTGGTCCCGAGCAGCCCCAGCAACCCGACATAGACCAGCATGATGAGATTGCCGACGATCATCGCCGTCAAAGCATTGGCAAAGCCCATGCCCAGCACCAGCAATGAGCCGGTCATGGCCCCGGTGATGATCATCGGAAAGCCGATCCACACCGTGGTGATCGAGAACATGCTGCGCCGCGCCGCCATGGGCACTGCAGTGTGTTCGTATTCCGCTCCAAGCACGTGGTCGACTTCGCT
This sequence comes from Pannonibacter sp., assembly GCF_051860505.1. Taxonomy (NCBI): domain Bacteria; kingdom Pseudomonadati; phylum Pseudomonadota; class Alphaproteobacteria; order Hyphomicrobiales; family Stappiaceae; genus Pannonibacter; species Pannonibacter sp. Next base: position 39,409 of record NZ_JBHYDX010000014.1, read on the forward strand.
TTCCACGGCTTCCACATTCTGCGTCAGTTTTGACATGCGACTCCCCTCTCCTGTTCGTCACAAGCCATATTGCGGCGAGGTCAGCCGGGCTCGTTCGGGCACGACTTCCTCGCCCCCGGCACCGGTTCTTCAGACCCAGAAACGCAAAAAGGCCTCCGCATGGCTCCGCTAAGGGAGACATGAGGAGGCCTTTTTGCCTGCGTTTTTCGTCCGGCGCCGGTGCCGGGGCCTGGTACTTACCCAGGCAAGCATCAACGATAATGTGCGGCCGTCCCGGTGTCAATTGCGGGGATTACCGCTATTTCGCCTTCGCAGCTGCCGCAAGGAACTGCGTAGAAACACGGTTGCCCACGACGCAAAACCACAGCACCCTGTCGGCCGGACGAGACAGGGTCTGCTATAACAGATCCTGCATCCTAACCAACGCGCCGAATGGCGCTGTTCTTGAGGAAAACAGGGAGGACTATCCATGCGCTTCATGTCGCGCGCACTTGCCGTTGCCGCCGTTGCCGCCACTGCGCTCACCGGTGCCATGGCCCCGGCCAAAGCTGAATTCATCAACATCCTGACCGGTGGTACATCGGGCGTGTATTATCCGCTTGGTGTTGCGCTCTCCAAGATCTACGGCGAAAAGATCGAGGGCGCGCGTCCTCAGGTTCAGGCCACCAAGGCCTCGGTCGAAAACCTCAACCTGCTGCAGCAGGGCAAGGGCGAACTGGCTTTCGCACTGGGCGACAGCGTCAAGCTGGCCTGGGAAGGCAATGCCGATGCGGGCTTCAAGGCTCCGCTCGACAAGCTGCGCGGCATTGCCGCCGTCTACCCGAACTACATCCAGATCGTCGCGTCCAAGGACAGTGGCATCACCACGCTTGAACAGCTCAAAGGCAAGTCGCTCTCCGTCGGCGCCGCAAAGTCGGGCACCGAACTGAATGCCCGTGCCATCTTCCAGGCTGCTGGCCTGATGTACACGGACCTTGCCAAGACCGAGTACCTGCCCTTCGCCGAATCCGTCGAACTGATGAAGAACCGCCAGTTGGACGCAACGCTGCAGTCGGCCGGCCTCGGCGTTGCCTCGATCAAGGACCTGGCAACCTCCGTCCCGATCAATGTCGTCGCCGTGCCTGAAGACATCGTCGCAAACCTCGGCGCGCCTTATGTTGCCGCAACCATTCCGGCCGGCACCTACCAGGGCCAGGAAGGCGACGTGTCGTCGGTGGCTGTTATCAACTTCCTCGTCACCCATGACGGTGTTTCGGAAGAAACCGCCTACCAGATGACCAAGCAGCTGTTCGAGAACCTGCCGGACATGGTCGCGGCGCATGCTGCCGCCAAGGCGATCAACCTGGAAAAGGCTCAGGATGGCATGCCGATCCCGCTGCATCCGGGCGCCGAGCGCTACTACAAGGAAAAGGGCCTGATGTAATCGGGCCTGTTGGACCAGGTGAAACCTTGGCACTCCCTTCCTCTGGCAGACGCCGGGGGAAGGGAATTGTCGTTGATGCCTCAGGCCAGACAAGACCTCTGAACTCGATCCTCCCAGACCCCATTCACGGACACCAGCGTGACCAGCAAGACCGACACCGCGCCAGCCGCGCATGACCCGCATTCCATAGGCTTTCCGAAGACGACAGAAGGCCGGTTGCTGTTCTGGATCGCCGTCGCCTTCTCGGCCTTCCAGATTGCCACTGCCGCCCATGTCATCGACATGCCGAGCCAGGTTGTCCGGGCGATCCATGTCGGCTTTCTGGGTGTTCTGGCCTTTCCGCTGATCGCTGCGGCCCGTCATGCCGCTCCCGCTTTCAGGGGCATTGCATGGCTTCTGGCTGCCGCCAGCGTCAGTGTGGCTGCCTATCAGTGGATCGACTATACGGATTTGCTCATTCGTGCAGGCGATCCCTTGCCGCGCGATATCGTATTCGGTGTAATTGCCATCGCCATCGTGTTCGCGGCAGCCTGGGTGATGATGGGCGCGGCCTTGCCGTTCATCGCAGGTCTGTTTCTGGCCTATTGTCTCTTCGGTGAATATCTGCCGGCCCCGCTCGACCACCGCGGCTATGACTTCGCTCAGGTCATCGAGCATATGGCCTATGGCACGGAAGGCATCTACGGCATTCCGGTCTATGTCAGCTCCAGCTTCATCTTCCTGTTCATCCTGTTCGGCTCGTTCCTTGAGCGCGCCGGCATGATCAAGCTCTTCACCGATGTCAGCCTCGGACTGGTTGGCCATGCCACGGGCGGCGCTGCCAAGGTATCCGTCATTTCCTCCGGCCTGATGGGCACGATTTCAGGGTCCGGCGTTGCCAATGTCGTGACCACCGGGCAGTTCACGATTCCCCTCATGAAAAGCTTCGGCTACCGGCCGGCCTTCGCTGGCGGCGTCGAGGCCACCTCATCCATGGGTGGCCAGATCATGCCGCCGGTGATGGGCGCGGTCGCCTTCATCATGGCCGAGACACTTGGCGTGGAATATTTCGAGGTCGTCAAGGCCGCGCTCATTCCGGCCATCCTGTACTTCGCCTCGGCCTTCTGGATGGTGCATCTGGAGGCGGGCAAGCGAAACCTGCGCGGCATGGCCAAGTCAGAGTTGCCCTCTGTCTCCAAGGCCCTCAAGCAGGGCTGGTATCTGATCCTTCCCCTGGCCGTCCTGGTCTATCTTCTGTTCGGCGGCTTCACCCCGCTGTACGCCGGCACCATCGGCCTTGGCCTCACGGTCCTGCTGATCCTTGGCGGTTCTGTCGCGCTCGGCCTGCCCTCCCAGGTCATCCGGATCCTCTTCTGGATCGGCCTCGGCCTTGTCGCAGCCGCCTTCTTCCAGTTTGGCATCAAGGTCATTCTGGCTGCCGTTGTGATCCTCGTTGCCATTTGTGCCTTCTCGCGCGGCGGCCGCCAGACGCTGGCCGACTGCCGCGACAGCCTTGCAGATGGTGCCCGCTCCGCGCTTCCGGTCGGGGTCGCCTGCGCCCTTGTCGGCATCATCATCGGCACCATGACGCTGACAGGCGCCGCCAACACCTTCGGCCAGTTCATCGTCAGTGTCGGCCAGAACAGCCTGTTCCTGTCGTTGCTCTTGACCATGGTCACCTGCATCGTGCTCGGAATGGGCATCCCGACCATCCCGAACTACATCATCACCTCGTCCATTGCCGGGCCCGCGCTTCTGGAACTCGGCGTACCGCTGATCGTCAGCCACATGTTCGTGTTCTACTTCGGCATTCTCGCCGACCTGACACCGCCCGTGGCCCTTGCCTGCTTTGCTGCCAGCCCGATCGCCAAGGAAAGCGGCCTGAAGATCTCCTTCGAAGCGATCAAGGTGGCTGCGGCCGGCTTCGTCATCCCCTTCATGGCCGTCTACACGCCGGCCCTGATGCTGCAGGATGGCGGCGCACTGGCAAGCGCCATCGGCTACGGACCGGCCGTCGCCTATGTCGTGGTGAAAGTAGCTTTCGCCATCAGCCTGTGGGGGGCTGCCGTAATCGGCTGGTTGGGCGTTCCGCTGGCTCTGTGGCAGCGCGCCCTTGCCATGGCGGCGGCGTTTACACTCATCGCCGCCCTGCCGATCACGGATGAGATCGGCTTCGCCCTGGGCTTTGCCTTTGCCGCTATCGTCTGGTTTGCCAACCGCAAGGCGGGCAAAACGGCATGAGCGCCTGCCTGATGGCGGGCACGCTGGTGCTCGCCATCTCCGGCTCTTTCACGCTAAGTTGGACCCATTCGGTCGAAAAGACCGGCTGGGAGGAAACCTGGGACATGACCCCGGCGGGCCTTGTTGTCCGCGAGGCCCGTGTCCGGGGTTCCGGTGCGGGCATGGAACCGGGCGACGGCGCACGGCTCATCGACGGCTGGTGGGTCTGGACCCCGTCCCTGCCGCCGCAGACCGCATTGAACCTTGCCGCATCCGGCGCAACCGGCAGCGACTGGCACCTCTGTGCCGATGGCACCTGCCACGACCTTGGCACCACAGCCTCAGACGCGATCCACATCAGGCCTTGCCCGTGAAGCGGATCATTCGCCCGCGCGCTTACGTCACCAGATCGCGCTGGTAGATCCAGTCGTGGTCAGGATGGTTCTTGAAGCGCCACTTGCGCAAGGGACCCGCCATCACGTTGAGATAGTACATCTCGTAGCCATAGGGCGCGCCGCAGGGGTGGTGACCCTTGGGCACCAGCACCACGTCATGGTTGCTTACAGCCATGGTCTCGTCGAGCGCGCCGTCTTCCGTAAACACCCGCTGGATGCCGAAGCCCTGCGCCGGGTTGAGCCGGTGATAATAGGTCTCTTCCAGATAGGTCATGTCGGGGAAATTGTCCTCGTCATGCCGGTGCGGCGGATAGGACGACCAATGGCCGGACGGCGTGAACACTTCCGTCACCAGCAGGCTGCCGGCCACATCCCGCCCTTCCATGGCGATGTTGTGGATGTAGCGGGTGTTGGTTCCCTGCCCGCGGCTTTCCAGCGTCAGCCCCTCGGGGCCGAGCAACTGCACCGGATGGGTGGACTGCCCCGGCGCGATGCAGACCGCCAGCGTCAGCGCCGTTGTTGCCCGAACCTGCCATTCCGACTTGTCGGGCACGTAGATGCAGGCCGGCGGCAGTTTCTCGAACACGTCGAGCCGCAGGCCAAGCTCGCCGAAGGACTGGCCCCCGGCGCTCACCTCAGCCCTGCCCTCGACCAGGACAAGGATCGCCTCGCGGCCTCCGGTCGCCTCGCGCACCTCCTCGCCCGGCTCCAGGCGGTAAAGGTCGAAGCCGACATAACCCCAGTTTGCAGCCTCGGGCGTGATGGCGTGGACCTTGCCACGGATGCCGGTCGGCCGGCGCAACAGGTTGGTCATGACTTGTCTCCCGTGTCTTCCGTCTTGGGCTTGTAGTTCGCCACCAGCATCCAGGCCGCATAGGCGGCAACAGCAACGAAGAACACCGCCCAGCCCGTCGCACCGGTCCAGGCCTCCACGCCGGCCCAGGCCAGCGTCACCCCGACAATCGCAAGGCGCCGCCACAGCGGCCGGTAGAAGGGATGATCCGGGTCGATGATCTTCATCAGGGTCTCTTTGTTGGACGGGAACACGTCGACAGAGTGCTCCAGCTATAGCAACACGCGAGGCCGCACGCTTCACATTTCCCCTTGAAACGACCCAGGGCCCATGAGCCGTTTGAAGCACTGCGACCTCGATCAAGGTACCAGCTTGACTGTCTTGCTTGGCCTGTCAGCTCCCCTCCCCCTCGTGGGGAGGGGTTGGGGGTGGGGGGAAACCTCTCCAACGAGCGGAAAGGCAATTGGATGCAAGCGGTCGTTCCCCTTGATCAGGCTCTCCAGGATGAAGAGCAATCATTGCGCGATGAGCTCGCTCAAAGCCCCCCACCCCTTACCCCTCCCCACGAGGGGGAGGGGGGCTGAGGCGCTTCGGCTCATCCACGCGCAAGGCTCACGTGCGGCGATCCAGCCCCACGTCCTTGGCCAGCGCCTTCAGCGCCTTCAGCCCCATGCTCTGGTACTCGAAGGGGATGCGGACACTCGGGTCCTGCTCAGCCTCGATCACCAGCCAGCCTTCATAGCCATGCGCCGCCGCCGTGGCCAGAACCGGGCGGAAGTCGACGCCGCCCTCCGGGTCACCCGGCACGGTGAAGACGCCACGCCGCACGCCCTCGAGGAACGACAGCCCCTTCTCGCGCACCTGGCGCATGATCGCCGGGCGCACGTTCTTGGCGTGGAGGTGCCGGACGCGGGCCATGTGGCGCTCGGCCACCGCCGCCGGATTGCCGCCGCCGAAGTAGCAGTGACCGGTGTCGAACAAGAGCTTCGTGGCCGGGCCCGTGGCTCCCATGAACAGGTCGATTTCCGCCTCGCTCTCCACCACTGTGCCCATGTGGTGGTGATAGACCAGCGTGACACCTTGCTCGGCCGCGAAGGCGGCAAGCGCCTCGACACCATGGCCGAAATCGGCCCACTCGGAGGCCGCCAGCACCGGTTTGTCGTTCACCGGCACGGCGTCATTGCCATGGATGGCGTTGGAGGTTTCGCAGGTGATGATCACCTTCGATCCGACGGCCTTCAGGAGATCGAGGAACGGCTGCATGGCCGCCTTCTCGTCCGCGATGGAGTTGGTCAGCAGATTGAGCGAGTGCCAGCCGGAGATGTATTTCAGGCCGCGTCCGCCCAGTTCCTTCGCAATACCCTCCAGCGTCACGGGCAGCTTGTGGCCCTTCTCGATGCCGTCGAAGCCGATCTTCGCGGTTTCATCCAGGCACTGCTCGAGCGAGATATGCGCGCCGAGCGTCTGGTCGTCGTCGTTGGACCAGGCGATGGGATTGGTGCCGTAAAGGATCATGGCTCAGTGTCTTTCCTGCAGCTTGCGTTCGTAATTCTCGCGGGCCGCCCGCACCTCGGCGCGGGGGGAAACTTCCGGAACCGCCACATCCCACCAGTGGCCGCCATGCGGGGTGGACGGATAGGGGTCGGTGTCGATCACGACCACGAAGGGGCCGGTCGCCGTCTTTGCCGCGGCGAGTGCGGCCTCCAGCTCCGCGATGGAGCCGGCCTTCACTGCCTTCGCCCCCATCGCACCGGCATGGGCGACGAAGTCAATATGGCTCGGATTGGCGTGGATCGTGTGGTCGAGCAGATTGTTGAACTCGGCACCCCCGGTGCCCATCTGCAGCCGGTTGATGCAGCCGTAGCCCCGGTTGTCGGTGATCACGACGGTGATCTTCTGGCCGAGCATGACGGCGCTGGCCAGCTCCGAGTTCATCATCATGTAGCTGCCATCGCCGACCATGCAGATCACGTCCCGGTCGGGCTCGGCCATCTTGATGCCCAGCGCGCCGGCGATCTCGTAGCCCATGCAGGAGAAGCCGTATTCCATGTGATAGGACATGGGACGCGAGGCCTTCCACAGCTTGTGCAACTCGCCCGGCATGGTCCCGGCCGCACACATCACCACCGTGTCGGGCCCGGCCGCCCGCTGCACGGCACCGATCACCTGTTGATCGGTCGGCAGGCCGTTGGCCTCGCCCACTGGGGCAGCTGTCAGCGGATCGACCTTGGCAAACCATGCCTGCTTCAGGCTTTCGGAAATCTCCGGGCCCTGATGCTGGCCGAGACCGGCGCTCAGTTCCTCAAGACAGACGCGGGCATCACACTGCAGCGGCACCGCGCCATGCTTCATCGCGTCATAGGCCGCCACGTTGATCGACACCAGTTTGCGCACCGGATTGCGGAACAGGCCCCACGATCCGGTGGTGAAGTCCTGGAACCTCGTGCCGACGCCGATCACCAGATCAGCTTCGTCCGCGACACTGTTGGCGCTTTCGGCCCCAGTTACGCCGACGGGACCGAGGTTCATCGGATGATCCCACGGCAGGGCCGACTTGCCGGCCTGACTTTCGACCACGGGAATGCGATGGCGGGCGGCAAAGCGGGCCAGAGCCTCAGCGGCGCCGGAGTAATGCGCGCCGCCGCCGGCCACGATGACGGGCCGCTTGGCCGCGCAGATCAGGCCGATGACCTCGACCAGTTCGCTTTCGTCCGGGCGGATCCGGCGCTGGCGCCAGATGCGCGGCGCGAAAAATTCCTCCGGCCAGTCATAGGCTTCCGCCTGCACGTCCTGGCAGAAGGCGAGCGTCACCGGGCCGCAGTCGGCCGGGTCGGTCATCACCGCCATGGCGCGCGGCAGCGCGGTCAGAAGCTGTTCCGGCCGGGTGATGCGGTCGAAATAGCGCGACACCGGGCGGAAGCAGTCATTGGCGCTGACGGTGCCATCGCCGAAATCCTCGATCTGCTGCAGCACCGGGTCCGGGCCCCGGTTGGCGAACACGTCACCGGGCACGAACAGCACCGGCAGGCGGTTGACGTGGGCAAGTGCTGCCGCCGTCACCATGTTGGTCGCACCGGGCCCGATGGAGGAGGTCACCGCCATGGCCCGGCGGCGGCCGAGCTGCTTGGCGTAGGCGATGGCGGCATGGGCCATGCCCTGCTCGTTGTGCCCGCGATACGTCGACAGCTCGCTGCGGATGCCGTGCAGCGCCTCGCCGATCCCGGCCACGTTGCCGTGCCCGAAAATGGCCCAGACGCCGGCGATGAAGGGCACGCCGTCTTCGGTCATCTGCCGGGTCAGCCAGCGGACCATCGCCTGCGCGGCGGTCAGTCGGATCTTGCTCATGCTGCCACTCCCTGCGCTGCCCGCGCCTTGTCCCAGGCGGCCGACAGCTTCGCGAAATTCGCCGCCATCAGCGCGACGGCACTCTTGTCGTCGATGGCGCCTGTCAGCCAGGCCCGCGCGGCCTCGCTGTAGATGGTGCGTCCAACCGCAAAGCCCTTGACGAGGTCATGCCGCGCGGCCTCCTCGAAGCAGGCCATCAGCTCGGCCTCCGGCGCGTCGAGCCCCAGCACCACGATGCCGCGCACATGCGGATCATGGCCCTTGATCATGGCGCAGGTCTTGGCCCACGCTTCAGCCGAGCGCATCGGCTCGAGCTTCCACCAGTCCGGATAAATCCCCAGCCGGTAAAACCGGTCGATGATCTCTGCGGTCGTGTCGTCGTCCACCGGCGCGACCTTGGAGGGAATGACTTCCAGCAGGAACTCCAGTCGGTTGCGGCGGGCGGCCGCATAAAGCCGCTGGATCACGGCCTCCTGCTCGGCCCACATCGCAGCATCATCCTGCGGATGGCAGAAGCACAGCACCTTGACCACGTGATCGAGCGGCCATTCATCGAGCCCACCGAGATCCGCACCAAGATCAGGCTCCAGCGTCAACGGCCGCGACCCCGGCCATTCCACCGGACGGCCAATCCAGAGCCCCCTGCCGGTCGCCTTGTGCAGCGCCGAGCGGCCGAGCCGGCCATCGCACAAAAGGCCATAGCCCTTGCGTCCGCTGGCCACCCGCTCGACGGCATCCAGACACAGCTCCTTGAAGGCACCGATCTTCTCAGCCGTTGCCCCTGGCAGGTCTTCCATTTGCTTGCGATGATCAAAGGCAAAGACATGCATCTCGCTCCAGTCACCGCTGCGGGTCGTCGACCAGTGGATCTGCTCCAACTCCGCGTCCTTGCGCAGCGCGGGCGTGACGACGCCGCGCTTCAGGAAGAACTGCAGCTCCTCCCAGGAGGGATAGGCCGGCGTGCAGCCATGCCGCGACACGGCAAAGGCGCCGCAGGCATTGGCATAGGTGAGCGCCCGCACCCAGCTCTCGCCGTCAAGCCAGCCCTTCAAGAGGCCCGACATGAAGCCGTCGCCGGCTCCCAGCACGTTGAAGACCTCGATCGGGAACCCCGGACCGGTCTCCCCATCATCAAGACTGTCGGGAATGGCGCCGGTGAAGGCCACCGCCCCCATCGGCCCGCGCTTGCAGACGAGCGTCGCCCGGCTCAGCTCCCGGACCCGGCGCAGCGCCGCCACGATGTCCGTGGTGCCGCCGGCAATGTGGAACTCTTCTTCCGTCCCGACGATCAGGTCGAACAGCGGCAGATGCTGCTGCAGCCGCGCGGTCACTTGCTTCGACGCGATGAAGCGGTTCTCGCCGTCGCCGTGGCCAGACAGCCCCCACAGGTTGGGACGATAGTCGATGTCGAGCGCGGTCTGGCCGCCGGTTTCCCGCGCGATGCGCAGGGCCTTCAGCACCGCCGCCTCGGTGCGCGGATGCGACAGGTGCGTTCCCGTCGCCACCACGGCGCGTGCGCTGGCGATGAAGGCCGGATCGATGTCCGCCTCGCACAGTGCCATGTCGGCGCAGTTCTCGCGGTAGAAGATGAGCGGGAACTGCTTGTCGTCACGGATGCCGAGGATCACGAGGGCGGTGAGACGCTCCGGGTCGGTCTTGACCCCGGTTACGTCAACCCCCTCGCGAACCAGTTGCTCGCGGATGAAGCGGCCCATGTGCTCATCGCCGACGCGGGTGATCAGCGCCGACTTGAGGCCCAGGCGGGCGCTGCCGGCCGCCATGTTGGTTGGAGAGCCGCCAATGTATTTCTGGAAGCTCCCCATGTCCTCAAGCCGGCCGCCAATCTGCGAGCCATAGAGATCGACCGACGAACGGCCGATGGTGATGAGATCGAGGGTCTTGCTCATCCGCCTCAAGTCCTCAGCCTGTTACTTCGCTCAAGCTGACCGCCCGGCCTTCGGCCACGGACTTCAGCGCAGCTTCCGCGAGGGCGAGCGCCTTCAGCCCATCCTCGCCTGTGGTCGGCGGAACCGACTTCTCACCCACGGCCTTGATGAAGGCGGCAATCTCTGCCGCATAGGCCGCCGTGTAGCGGGTCATGAAGAAGTCCATCAGCGGCGGCTTGTGATAGCCGCTGGCGTTGGCGATCTCGATGTTCGCCTCACGCAGGTTCTCTGCCGCCACCAGTCCTTCCGACCCCAGCACCTCGATGCGCTGGTCATAGCCATAAACCGCGCGGCGGGTGTTGGTGATGATCGCCTGACGACCCGAGGCCGTGCGTAGGATAATGTTGACGCTGTCGTAGTCGCCGCGCTTGCCGATTTCGGCATCGACGAGGACAGAGGCCGAGGCCATCACCGTCTCCACTTCCTCGCCCAAGAGCCACCGGGCCACGTCGAAGTCGTGGATCGTCATGTCGCGGAAGATGCCGCCCGAGCGGGAGATGTACTCGTAAGGCGGGGGCGAGGGATCACGCGAGGTGATCGTCACCATTTCGACCTTGCCGATCTTGCCAGCATCAATCGCGCCCTTGAGCGCTGCAAAATGCGGGTCGAAGCGGCGGTTGAAGCCGACCATCAGCGTCGCACCGGTCTCCTTCACCACCTTGAGGCAGTTCTTCACCCGGGTGACATCCAGATCCACCGGCTTCTCGCAGAAGATGGCCTTGCCGGCGCGGGCAAAGCGCTCGATCAGATCGGCGTGGGTGTCGGTCGGGGTGCAGATGACGACGGCATCGACGTCGCCAGCGGCCTCGATCTCGTCGATCGTACGGATGGCACAGGAGTGAGTAGCTGCAAGGCTTTCGGCAGCAGCGGCAATCGGATCGGCAACGGCGACAAGCACCGCTCCTTCGGTCGACGCAATTGCCTTGGTGTGTACCCGGCCGATGCGGCCGGCGCCCAGGACTGCAAATCGCATGGTCATGTCAGTTGTTTCCCAAGATTGAGATCAGTTTCGTCGCAACTCAGATCGTTCCGCCGAGCGAGCCTTCCAGCTCCGCCAGTTCCTTGCCGCCGGCCATCAGGTCCTGCAATTCTTCCGGCTTGATTTCCCCGCGCTTTGCCGTGCCGAGCGTCTTGCCACGGTTGAGCACCGTAAACCGGTCGCCCACCGCCATGGCATGGCGCACATTGTGGGTGATGAAGACGACACCGATACCACGCTTGCGCACCTTGTCGATGGTGGCGAGCACGTTGGAGGTCTGGCGCACGCCGAGCGCCGAGGTCGGCTCGTCGAGGATCAGCACCTTTGCCCCGAAATAGACCGCGCGGGCAATCGCCACCGTCTGCCGTTCGCCGCCAGACAGCGTCCCGACTGCCTGGCCGGGTTCGCGCAGATGGATCCCCATCGAGGCCATCTCGTCCAGCGTGACCTTGTTGGCCTTGTCGAAGTCGATGAACTTGAACGGTCCAAAGCGCTTCTCCGGCTCGCGGCCCATCCAGAAATTGCGCGTCACAGACATCAGCGGGATCATCGCCAGATCCTGGTACACGGTCGCAATCCCGGCGCCCATGGCATCCCGAGGGCTGTCGAAGGTGACCGGCTTGCCGTCAATCAGGATCTCGCCGGAGGACGGCTTGTGCACGCCCGACATGGTCTTGATGAAGGTGGACTTGCCGGCCCCGTTGTCACCGAGGAGGCAATGGCATTCCCCGGCCTTGACCTCGAAGCTGACACCAGCAAGCGCGATCACCGGCCCGAAGTGTTTCTGAATGTTCTTGAGTTCGATGAGCGGGGCGGACATCAGCGTTCTCCCGTGATCATGCGACGGATGTAGGTGTTGAGGATCACGGCCAGGATCAGGATCGTACCCAGGAAGACCCGGAACAGGGAGCTTTCGGCACCCGAGAAGAACAGCCCCTGCTGCACCACACCGAAAATGATCGCACCAAGCGCAGCACCGATCACCGAACCATAACCACCGGTCAGCAGCGCCCCGCCGATCACCACGCAGATGATCGCTTCGAATTCCTTGAGCAGACCACGGTCGGCTGCGGCCGAGCCGAACTCGATCACCTGACAGGTGGCAAAGACGCAGGCGCAGAAGGCGGTGAACATGAACATCAGAACCTTCACCCGCGCCACCGGCACGCCGACATAGCGGGCCGCCTGGGCATCACCGCCTGCGGCGAAGATCCAGTTGCCGAATTTCGTCCGGGTCAGGACAACATGTCCGAACGCGACGAGCAGCAATGCCCAGACCACAAGCATCGGAACGCCCTCAACCACGGGCTGACCAGCGCGGGTGCCGGCCACAAACGTCTCGATCAGACCCATGTCAGCAAACCAGGCAAACAGGTCCTTCAGCACAACGCCGCCGAACAGGAAGGCAAGCCAGTCGTTCTGGGCAACGTCCTTGACGCCGCCAATGATGGTCTGGCGCGTGGTCAGGATCGACAGCCAGATGGTCAGGCCGCGAAGAATATAGAGGAACGCGAGGGTGACGATGAAGGATGGCAGGCCCGTCTTGATCACCAACATGCCGTTGACCCATCCCAGCGCCATGCAGATGGCAAAGGCAGCCAGGATTGCGGCCCAGACAGGCCAGCCCATCTGTACACTGAGAATGGCGATGACAACGCCCGCAAAGCCGATCATGGAGCCGACTGAAAGGTCGAACTCACCCGCGATCATCAGCAGGCAAGCGCCGACGGCGATGATGGCGAACTGGGCGGAGACGACGGTCCAGTTGCGAATGCCTTCCGGCGAAAACATGCCGGAATCGCCGGCAATCAGCAGGAAGAACAGGAAGACCAGAAGGGTGCCGGTGGTGGCGCCCAGTTCGGGCCGGATCATGGCACGGCGCAGGGCCGAGACCTGCTTGATGCGCTCGTCCGTCATGGATGCCTCGATTGTCAGGAAGTCGCTCAAAAAGGAGCCGGGGCAGCAGGCCGCCCCGGCAGGCGGACGTCTCGTCTGGGAGGAGACTTAGCGGTACTGACCAGCCAGCTTTTCGACCAGTTCGATGTTGTCCTTGGTCACGAAGCCCGGGCCGGAGTTGACCGGATTACTCGGCATCACGCCGTAACGGGCCAGGTTGGTCAGGAACACGACCGGCAGGTAGCCCTGCAGGTACGGCTGCTGGTCGATGGCGAAGTCGATCTTGCCTGCCTTGATGCCAGCGGCAATCTCGCCGGAGAGGTCAAACGTGCCAAACATCATGCTGCCAGCCTTGCCGGACTGCTCAAGCGCCGCCAGCGTCGGGTGGGCCGAGGTCGGACCAAGCGCCAGGATGGCGTTGGTGTCCGGATTGGTCTGCAGATAGGCCGAGACCTTGTTCTGGATTTCGGCCGGGTCCTGGCCCGCGTCAATCATCTGGTTGCCCAGCTCGACGCCAAGCGCAGCGGCAAAGCCCTGGCAGCGCTCAACCGAGGCCGGGTTGGTGATGTAGTGGTTGACGCAAAGAAACTTCTTTGCGCCGGCAGCGCCCAGACGCTCGCCGGCACCGAAACCGGCGTCATACTCCGGCTGACCCACATGGGTGAGTGCGCCGAGCTTCTTGGACTGCTCAACCGTGCCGGAGTTAATGGTGATGACCGGAATGCCGCGCGCGACGGCTTCGGTGATCGGACCAGAGAGAACGTCGTAGTCGGCAATGGTCACGATAATGCCATCCGGCCGCGAGGCAGCGGCCTGCTCGACGATACGGGCCATGTCAGCGAGGTCACCGGTCGGCGGGTTGCGGTACTCGACCGACACCTTCATCTGGTCGCCGGCAACGGCAATGGCGTTCTTGATCGTGTTCCACCAGCTGTCGCTGTCTGGAGCATGACTGATCAGGACAAACTTCTCGCCTTCTGCAGACGCAGGCGCGGCAAAGCCGGCAACAGCAAACACGGCCGCAGCAATGGCGGTCAGGGTCTTTCTCATGAATTCCTCCCAAAACGGTTCACCCGGCGGCTCCCTCCGTCCGGGCCGCGCGGCGTCTGGGCAAACCCACCGCCAATCGCGATGGAATATTCATTCTATTTTTCGATTCAATGCAACAACTTTTTTATGGCTCAATTCTACGTCCCGCACCAACAGCCACCGCCAGCGCGATGGCAAGCGACAGCGTGGCCGAGAGCGCACGGAAGGAACCGAAGTCCACTTCAGAGACGGAAAGCACCGTGGCATCAAGCTTTTGCAGCGGGCTCATCACCGTGTCGGTAATGGCAATGACCGGCAGATCAAGGCCCCGCGCCACCTCCGCCAGTTCCACTGTCTCCGCACTGTAGGGCGCAAAAGTGATCGCAATCAATGCATCCCCAGGCCGCAGCGCATGGCGGCGATCGAGCTTGCCAACAGCGTCATGCAGCAAAGCCGGCACGTTCATCTTCTCGAAGGCATAGGCGAGATATGCGGCCACCGGAAAGGTGCGGCGCAGGCCGATGATATGGACCATCTGTGCCTCACTGAGGAGTTTGACGGCGCGGTCCAAATTTCGGCTATCAACAGTATTTGCCAGATTTTCCAGAGACATACGCCCTGCATCAATGAATTCCGCGAGAAGCGCTGACGGGCTGCCAGCCCCGCTTTCACGCAGGTTCTTCAGCCGTGTCGCATAATCCGGCCAGCCTTGCGAATAAGCCTCGCGAAATAATCGCTGCATCTCCGTGTAACCGGAAAAGCCGAGGATCTTGCAAAAACGCATCAAGGCCGAGGGCTGCACTCCGGCCGCCTGCGCCATATCGGCAACCGTCGAAACGGCGATCCGATCCGTGTTGGCAGAGAGATACTCTGCACATTGCCGCAGCCGCTTGGGCAAGGTCTCCGACGCCTCGAGAAGGCGGGCATGGAAAGCCTCGATGGTCCGGGGAGCCTGTCGTTGCGACATCGCGATTCCTTGCAGGGCACTGTTCTCTCTTGACAAAACAAGATAGCCCCGCGATGACAGAATTGGAACAAAAATTCCATTTCACATCGGGAGGATGGTGAATGACCCTGGGGATAGGTCTGATCGGCACAGGCTTCATGGGCAAAGCCCATGCGCTTGCCTGGCGCAATGCCCGCGCGGTGCTGGGAACCATTCCCGACGTGCGCCTTGAACTGCTCTGCGACACGCCGGCCGACAAGGCGGCAAGCTTTGCCAGCCAGTTCGGTTTCGCCCGATGGGCAGATGACTGGCAAGCGCTGGTCAGCGATCCAAGAGTAGACATCGTTTCCATCACGACGCCGAACCGCTTCCACAAGGAAATGGCCCTGGCCGCGCTGGCCGCCGGCAAGCACGTCTGGTGCGAGAAGCCGATGGGCCTGACGCTGTCAGATGGCGAGGAGATGGCGGCGGCGGCAGCAGCCAGCGGCAAGACCACGATGGTCGGCTACAACTACATTCGCAATCCGGCCTTCCGCCACGCGCAGAAGCTGGTGGAGGCCGGGCGGATCGGCCGCCTCGTGCATGTTCGCGGCATCGTTGACGAAGACTATCAGGCCGATCCCGATCTCGCCTGGACCTGGCGCGCCCATCTCGACGAAGCCGGTCTCGGCACCCTTGGTGACCTCGGCTGTCATCTCGTCTCGATGCTGATGGGCCTCTGCGGCCCGATCGAAAGCCTTGTTGCCGACATGCAGACGGTCCACACCACCCGTCCCCTGGCCGACGGATCGGGTCGCGGCGCGGTCGAAAACGAGGACACGGCCACGGCTCTTCTGCGCTTTGCCAGCGGCGTGCATGGTTCCCTGTCCACCTCACGCTCCGCCTGGGGCCGCAAGAACCGTCTTGGCTTCGAGCTGCATGGCACGAAAGGCATGATCACCTTCGACCAGGAACGCATGAACGAGCTGCAGCTCTATGTGAACGAGGGACCGAAGGCCGAGCAGGGCTTCCGAACCATCCTGTCTGGCCCGGAGCACGGCGTCTATGGCGCGTTCTGCCCCGCTCCCGGCCATCAGGTCGGCTTCAATGACCTCAAGATCATCGAGGCGGCGGAATTTCTCACAGCCATCACAACCGGCACCCGGCCGCACCCGGATTTCGCGGCGGCGCTGGAATTCGAAAAGGTCATCCACGGCATCGCCGAAAGCGCACGCACGGGTCGTCGTATCCGCCTTGCCTGAGATCCTGCCCGCGTCGATCTCGTCGGGGCCGGCGCGGCGCAAACTGTCTGCTGCGTCCGGTGCTAACCGGTGTGCCGCGCGGCTTTGAGCCGAGCGGCGCGCCCGCCCCGTCGCCCCTGTGCAGCGGCGGCGGCCGTTGCCACCCGGGCCAAATCTGTCACCTGCACAAGCGCCGGGACCAGCACCGGGCCGAACCGCTTGCGTTCTGGCTCAGGCACGTCATGGCCTTGCTCCAGCCTTGCAACAGCTGGATACGCGCTCAGGGCAAAGCCGACGAGATCATCGATCCGCTCGCGCCCTTCCAGTCCGCCAAAGACATAGGCAAGCCCGTCTCGGACAGTGAAAGCCATCAGGCATCCGTCGTTGGATCCATCCGATTGCGGGCAGCCGCTGCGCACCCGTCCAGTCAGGTGCGTGTCTGCCAGATCAAAGGCTTCAGCCACATCACCGGCCAATGCAATCTGCCGCGCAAGCAGACGCGCCATGATGCAGGGACGTCCCGTTCGCCTGCACAGTGTCGAAAAACCATCGGCACTGCCAGGCGCGGATGTTGGTGATTGCGAGACGCTATCAGGATGAGAGGAAATGCAGTCCACCGTGTCGCCCTCCGCGAACGGACGCGGGGTGGTCGGGGCCGCAAAGCTGGATGCGGCCGGATCTGGGTCCGGAAACTGCGCGTGCCATCTTGCCTCCTGCCGGGGCACCCCGCCCGGGTTGGTTCAAGGGATGATGGCAGGTCTCCTGACTTGCGGGTCACAGCGCCCCTGTCCCTTCCCGGCCAGCCCGGCCAGTGGTTTCGACAGGTATGCTCTCCGCCTACAGTTGCGGGGGCAGTCCCGGATTTGGCTCGTTTCAACAACGGCGCCGCACCGGATTCCCTTTTCATCGTCCCGACGCCTTTGCACGTCGGAACGAACCATCGCCCTCACGCTAGTTCACGTCGAAGCGCAAGGCAACCGCTGCCAAAGGCGGATGCACAGCAGCCGTTGATCAGCGGAACAACAACACAGGCACCTTGCAGGCGCGCAGCATCTGGGTTGTCGTCGACCCGATCAGCAGCGTCCGGATCCGGGAATGGCCATAAGCCCCCATGACCAGGAGATCGACAGCCTCACGTTCGATGGCCTCGGCAATCACCGTCTCCGGGGCGCCGTCACGAACTTCGGCTGTCACGGTAAAGCCGGCGCCCTCAAGCTGTGCCTGTGCCCCGTCCAGTTTGCGCTTCAGCTCGACGCCCGGGCTGCCCGCCATCAGCAAGCGGGCCTCAAGCCCGGCCAGCAATGGACTGCGCGCCACATGATCCACCGCCTTCAGGCTGCTTGTGCCGCCATCGAAGGCAATCAGGAAACGCTTCAGCGGCTTGAAGGCCCGCGAGGCCACAAACAGCGGCTTGTGACTTGCCCGGGCGAGACGCTCGAGATTTGACCCCAGGTGCAGTTTGTTGAAGTCTGCCGCTTCGCCTCGCTTGCCGACGACGATCATCGCAGCTTCCGCTTCAAGGTCCGCGAGAGCCTCCACGACTTCGCCATGCCGCAGCCGTTCGCTCACGCTTACGCCACCTGCAGCGACGATACCCCTGGCATCTTCCAGCAGTGCCCGGCCCTGCTTCTGGGCCAGCTTTGCCCGTTCCTCGTCAAGCCGTGTGAGTTCGGTCAGCAGAGCCGTCCGCGCACCAAGCGCAATGGAACCGCTGAGATCGGCGCTTTCAGCGGCAGGACGGGTCAATACATGCACGAGTTCAACCGGCAGTGACAGGCGGCCGGCGATCCAGGCCGAGTGCTCGCAGACGCTGCGCCCGTAGACGGAGGCGTCCACCAGGGCAATGATCTTGTTACTCATCCTCGGATCTCCTTCAATGGGCCATCAGCTTGTCGAGCGCACCCGGCTTGTCATGCAAAGCCAGGCGGTCAACGATCGTTTCACTGGCCTCATTCAGACCGACAATCGTGACTTCAGCCCCTTCACGGCGGAACTTCAACACCACCATATCGAGGGCTGCCACGCTGGAAATGTCCCAGATATGCGCCCTCGACACGTCGATGACCACACGTTCCAAAACTTCCTTGAAGTTGAATGCCGCAGAGAAGTCTTCAACCGAGGCAAAGAACACCTGCCCCTCGACCACATATACCCGCTCACGCCCATCGGCGGACAGGTCTGACGTCACGCGGAAGATCTGGGAAATCTTCCAGGCAAAGAAGATGCCCGAAAGGAGAACCCCGACGAGCACACCAATGGCCAGATTGTGAGTATAGACAACGAAAAACACGGTTGCCAGCATGACAATGGACGAGCTTCTCGGATGATCGCGCAGGTTCTTGATCGATGACCAGCTGAACGTCCCGATGGACACCATGATCATGATCGCGACAAGCGCCGCCATCGGGATCTGGCTGACCCATTTACCGAGAACAACGATCAGGAACAGCAGGATGACGCCGGCAGCAAAGCTCGACAGGCGCCCGCGCCCACCGGATTTCACGTTGATCATCGACTGCCCGATCATGGCGCAACCGGCCATGCCGCCGAAGAAACCGGTGACGAAATTCGCAACGCCCTGGCCGACACATTCCTGATTGCGATCAGACGGCGTGTCCGTGAGATCATCAACAATCTGCTGCGTCATCAGGGATTCCAGCAGACCGACAGCGGCCACAGCAACTGAATACGGCAGAATAATCAGCAGAGTGTCGAGGTTCAGCGGAATATCCGGCAACAGGAACACCGGCAGCGTCGACGGCAGTTCGCCCATATCGCCCACTGTACGAACATCAAGGCCGAACCCGATTGAAAGCGCGGTCAGGACCAGAATACAGATCAGCGGCGACGGCACGGCCTTGGTCACATAGGGCAAGAGGTAGATGATCCCAAGGCCCGCGGCGACCATCGCATAGGTCAGCCACGTCACCCCGATCAGTTCCGGCAACTGGGCCAGGAAGATCAGGATCGCCAACGCATTGACGAAGCCAGTCATTACTGAACGCGACACAAACCGCATAACGAAGCCAAGCTTCAGCAGCCCTGCCCCAACCTGCAACACACCGGCAAGGATGGTTGCCGCCAGCAGGTATTGCAGGCCATGGTCCTTGACGAGGGTCACCATCAGCACAGCGGTTGCTGCCGTCGCCGCTGAAATCATGCCCGGGCGACCACCAACGATCGCTGTGATCACGGCAATCGAGAACGAGGCATACAGCCCGACTTTCGGATCGACGCCCGCAATGATCGAAAAGGCGATTGCCTCCGGAATGAGCGCGAGGGCAACGACGAGACCGGAAAGAAAATCCGCGCGGACGTTGCCGACCCATTGGGTCTTGTAGTTGGAAAAAGTAGTCATCAGTGTCCTGTTCAGATGATCAAAACCCCGTTGCCGCGCAGGCGCGAATGTCTGGCGGCGGGGCAGATTGGTCGATCAAGTGAATTGTCCGGCGGATCGGCGGCCGGAAAAGCCACCCGGATTTGCACCGGGTCCAGATGAGTACTTTCTCCTACTTCATTTCATACTGCATCGCAACATGCACATCAGGCCGCAGCTTGCACCTTAACCCCGCATCCGGCGCAAGCTGCGACAGCGCTTCAACCCGGCACCCGTGCGATCACCTTGATCTCGAAGTCGAATCCGGCAAGCCAGTTGACACCGATTGCAGTCCAGTTCGGATATGGCGCGTTGGGGAACACGTCTTGCTTCACGGTCATAAAGGCAGGAAACTGACCTTCCGGATCGGTGTGAAACGTCGTCACATCTACAATATCGTCAAACCCGCAACCGGCCGCATCAAGCGTCGCAGCAAGGTTCCGAAACGCCAGACGAACCTGCTGTTCGTAGTCTGGCTCGGGCGTGCCATCCGGGCGGCTGCCCACTTGGCCAGAGACGAACACCAGGCTTCCTGAGCGAATGGCCGCTGAGTAACCATGTTGCTCATAAAGGGCATGTCGTCCGGCGGGGAAAATTACTTCTCGTTGTGTCACTGGCTTTGCCTCGCTCTGCATGCCACCGCGCGATCGCTCATTGCACCGGGTGGCCCCCCCTCGGGAGTTTGATATACGATACGTATGCAGACTAATTGACATACGGATTGTATGTCAATTTCAAATACGCATCGTATGTGAATGGACCTGACATGGTGACAAGCCGCGCACAAAGCATGGAAGAAAACAGGATCAAGCTCATCGCTTCTGCCAGGCAGGCTTTCGCCGAAAAGGGCTATGCCGCCGCATCCATGGACACCTTGACCGCGAATGCCGGACTGACCCGCGGCGCGCTCTACCATAACTTCGGCGACAAACGAGGGCTCTTCGCCGCTGTTGTCGAGCAGATCGACACGGAAATGGCAAGACGTGCCAAGGTGATCGGCAGCAAGGCCGGAGGGAAATGGCCGGGCTTGCTCGCAGAGGCGGCCGCTTACATTGAAATGGCGCTGGACCCGGAGATCCAGCAGATCGTCCTGAGGGACGGCCCCGCCGTTTTGGGAGATCCATCCCAGTGGCCGAGCCAGAACAATTGCCTGCAGGTGACCCGGCAGGCAATTGAAGACCTTGTCAAAGACGGGACGCTTATCGCGGTTGATCCGGAAGCTGCCGCCCGCCTCCTGAGCGGGGCAGCGTTCAATGCAGCCTTGTGGATCGCCGCCAGCCAATCACCACACACTGTCCTCGACAAAGCCATGTCCGCCTTCACGGCAATGGCCAGCGGCCTCCTGGCAAAGCCGGTGACTACCCCGTGAAACGGCCCGCGCGATGGCGATCAGACAAGGCCTCTGCTCCGCACTAGACGCTCATGGTCGCTGCAACGGCGGTTTTCCAGGCGTCATACTTGCGCGCGCGCGTCGCCTCATCGATGCGTGGCTCGAAGCGCCGTTCGATAGCCCAGCTTTCGGCAAAGCCATTCATGTCAGGGTAGACGCCGGCTTGCATGCCGGCGAGCCAGGCCGCACCCAGGGCGGTGGTTTCCAACACGGTCGGCCGGTCCACAGGTGCACCGAGAATGTCGGACAGGAACTGCATCGCCCAGTCATTGGCGCTCATGCCGCCGTCAACGCGCAGCACCGCTTGCCCGGCTGCATTCGCCCAGTCGACCCGCATGGCCTCCAGCAAATCACGGGTCTGGTAGCCAACGCTCTCCAGAGCTGCCTTGGCGAATTCGCCAGGTCCCGAGTTGCGCGTCAGGCCATAGATCGCGCCGCGGCAATCGGGGCGCCAGTAAGGCGCGCCCAGGCCCGTAAAGGCAGGCACCAGAATGACTGACTGGCCCGGATCTGCCGTCTCGGCCAGCGCCTGTGTTTCCTTCGCCTCGCGGATGATCTTGAGCCCGTCGCGCAGCCACTGCACCACGGCACCGGCGATGAAGATGGACCCCTCCAGCGCATAGGTCGGCTTGCCGGCGATCTGGTAGGCGATGGTGGTCAGGAGCCGGCTTTTCGAAGTCACCGGCGTATCGCCGGTGTTGAGCAGGGCAAAACAGCCCGTGCCATAGGTGGACTTCATCATGCCCGGCTGGAAACAGGCCTGTCCCACAGTTGCCGCCTGCTGGTCCCCGGCAACGCCCAGGATCGGGATTTCGCGACCGAACAGGTCGGCGCGCGTGTGGCCGAACTCGGCGGCGCAATCCTTCACCTCGGGCAGCATGCCCATGGGAATGTCGAGGAGCTTGCAGATGTCTGCGCTCCACTCGCCCTTGTGGATGTCATAGAGCAGCGTGCGCGCCGCATTGGTCGCATCCGTGACATGCACGGCGCCGCCGGTGAGACGCCAGATCAGGAACGTGTCGACCGTGCCGAACAGCAATTCTCCTCGTTCGGCCCGCGCGCGCGCGCCCTCGACCGTATCAAGCACCCACTTCAGCTTGGTGCCGGAAAAATAAGGGTCAAGCAAAAGACCCGTCCTGGCCGCAACCATCGCCTCATGGCCTTCGTCCTTGAGGCGACGGCAAAGGTCCGCTGTACGTCGGTCCTGCCAGACAATGGCGTTATAGACCGGCTGTCCGGTATGGCGGTCCCACACGACTGTGGT
Organism: Pannonibacter sp.; assembly: GCF_051860505.1. Taxonomy (NCBI): domain Bacteria; kingdom Pseudomonadati; phylum Pseudomonadota; class Alphaproteobacteria; order Hyphomicrobiales; family Stappiaceae; genus Pannonibacter; species Pannonibacter sp. The sequence goes on from NZ_JBHYDX010000014.1 coordinate 61,610, forward strand.
CTCGCGCTGATTGGTGATACCGATGGCGGCTATGTCATGGCCGCTCTTGCCGGCGCGCTCGATGGCCGCGCGGCAGGAGCCAGCTGTCGTCGACCACAGATCGGCAGGATCATGCTCCACCCAGCCCGGATGCGGATAGATCTGCGGAAACTCTTCCTGCGCGCTGGCGACAATCTTCAGCGACTTGTCGAACAGGATGGCGCGGCTGGATGTCGTCCCCTGGTCGATGGCGAGAATATGCGTCACGTCGGCCTCCCCGATTGCGCCTGATCTTGCTGTCAGCGTCTGGTCATTCCGCTTAACAGGCTGACCTGGTCAGCTCAATGGCCCTAGGCCAGCTTTGGCCAGACAGGTGTCAAAGCTGAAGCCATTGCGCTCACCATGTCAGCCCGAAGGCGGGACCTTGCGGCCCCGCCCCCGGTTGTCGATGGGTACATGCTTATTTCCAGGACGCGATCAGCTCGTCATAGGAGACGGTGATCGGCTGTTCCTTCTCATTCGGAATCGGGCCCTTCGGCGCACCCGGCTGCTCGAACCAGTACTCAGCGGTCTGGACCTCGTTCAGCTTCGGGCCGAACTCGCCCTGAACGCCGGCTCGTTCCAGGCGCTCAAGCACCTTTTCCTGCTCGGCGCAGAGCGCATCCATGGCTTCCTGCGGGGTCTTCGCACCGGACGACGCATCGCCGATGTTCTGCCACCACAGCTGGGCCAGCTTCGGATAGTCCGGAACGTTGGGGCCGGTCGGCGACCACTGCAGACGAGCCGGCGAGCGGTAGAACTCGACCAGACCGCCAAGCTTCGGTGCACGCTCGGTGAAGCTGTCATGCTGCACCGTCGACTCGCGAATGAAGGTCAAGCCAACGTGGCTCTTCTTCACGTCCACGGTCTTGGAGGTGACGAACTGGGCATAGAGCCAGGCCGCCTTTGCACGGTCCACCGGGGTGGACTTCATCAGCGTCCAGGACCCGGCGTCCTGGTAACCGACCTTCATGCCCTCTTCCCAGTACACGCCATGCGGCGAGGGAGCCATGCGCCACTTCGGCGTGCCATCCTCGTTTACGACCGGCAGACCCGGCTTGACCATGTCGGCAGTGAAGGCGGTGTACCAGAAAATCTGCTGGGCAATTTCGCCCTGGGCAGGAACCGGACCGGCTTCGCCGAACACCATGCCGGCAGCAGCCGGGGGCGCGTACTTGTTCAGCCACTCGATGTACTTGGCGATCGAGTAGACGGCAGCCGGGCCGTTGGTGTCACCGCCGCGGGTTACGCAAGAGCCGACCGGCTGGAAGTTTTCGTTGACGCGGATGCCCCACTCGTCGACCGGAAGGCCGTTCGGCTCACCCTTGTCACCGGCGCCAGCCATCGACAGCCATGCATCGGTAAAGCGCCAGCCAAGCGACGGGTCCTTCTTGCCGTAGTCCATGTGACCATAGACTTTCTTGCCGTCGATTTCACGGCCGGTGAAGAACTCTGCGATATCTTCATATGCAGACCAGTTGACCGGGACGCCGAGCTCGTAGCCATACTTGGCCTTGAAGTCAGCCTTGTTCTTTTCGTCGTTGAACCAGTCATACCGAAACCAGTAAAGGTTCGCGAACTGCTGGTCAGGCAGCTGGTACAACTTGCCATCCGGACCGGTGGTGAACTTGGTGCCGATGAAATCGGCGAGGTCCAGACTAGGGTTGGTGACGTCCTTGCCTTCTTCCGCCATCCAGTCGGTCAGGTTGCGCGCCTGCTGATAGCGCCAGTGGGTGCCGATCAGATCGGAATCGTTGATGTAGGCGTCATAGATGTTCTCCCCGGACTGCATCTGGGTCTGCAGCTTCTCGACAACGTCGCCTTCGCCGATCAGGTCATGGGTGACCTTGATGCCGGTGATCTTGGCGAACGCGTCGGCGAGAACCTTGGCTTCGTATTCATGGGTGGTCAGCGTCTCGGAGACGACCTTGATTTCCATCCCCTTGAACGGAGCGGCAGCGTCGATAAACCACTGCATCTCCTTTTCCTGGTCAGCGCGGCTGAGGGTCGACATGTCGCCGATTTCTGCGTCCAGGAACGACTTTGCTGCATTCATGTCAGCAAAGGCGGCTCCGGTCGAAACCAGCATGGCGAGCGCCATAGCCGTCGAAGTGTAATACACTTTCATTCAGTTTCCTCCCGAGTGAATTGATCCGAAGATCAGGTTGCCGTTCGTCGTCAGACCCAGCGGAACACCGCAAAGGCGTAGACGAGACAGGCGATCAGAGCCCCCCAGAGAGGGGCGCCGAACAGCGCGAGCCAGCCAAGCGAGATGAAGGCCGAGCCCAAAAGGGTGATGAAGAGGCGATCGCCGCGCGTCGTCTCGATGCGCAGCACACCGACACGCGGCGTTTCCGGATAACGGATCGCCAGTGTGGTGAAGACCACCAGAAGCGTGGCAATCGTCACGAAGAAGATCGCAGTCGGTGCAGTCCAGGCCATCCAGTCCATATCTGTTCTCCCTCAGATCAGACGCGGCCCAGGGCAAAGCCCTTGGCGATATAGTTGCGGACGAAATAGATCACGAGCGCACCGGGGATGATGGTCAGCACACCGGCAGCCGCCAGCACGCCCCAGTCCATACCCGAGGCCGAAACCGTTCGGGTCATGGTGGCTGCAATCGGCTTGGCGTTCACAGAAGTCAGCGTCCGCGACAGCAGCAGCTCGACCCAGGAGAACATGAAGCAGAAGAACGCAGCCACGCCGATGCCGCTCGCAATCAGCGGCATGAAGATCTTCACGAAGAAGCGGCCGAACGAGTAGCCGTCGATATAGGCGGTCTCGTCGATTTCCTTCGGCACGCCGCGCATGAAACCTTCCAGGATCCACACCGCCAGCGGCACATTGAACAGGCAATGCGCCAGGGCAACGGCGATATGCGTGTCGAACAGCCCGACCGACGAATAGAGCTGGAAGAAGGGCAGTGCGAACACGGCCGGCGGCGCCATGCGGTTGGTCAGCAGCCAGAAGAACAGGTGCTTGTCGCCAAGGAACGTGTAGCGCGAGAAGGCATAGGCCGCCGGCAGCGCCACGGTGATCGAAATCACCGTATTCATCACCACATAGATCAGCGAGTTAACGTAGCCCATGTACCAGCTCGGATCGGTGAGGATCGTCGCATAGTTGGCGAGCGTCGGATCCTGCGGCCACAGCGAGAAGGTGGACAGGATTTCCGTGTTGGTCTTCAGGCTCATGTTGAAGAGCCAGTAGATCGGCAACAGCAGGAACACCAGGTAGAGGGCCATCACCACGGCATTGGAACTGATACCGATGCGGGCACGGCTCTGGCTGCGGGATGAGGTGGATACGGTCATGGTCGCGGTGCCCATCAGAAGCCCTGCCTTTTGTCGAGGTTGGTCATGACGGTGTAGAACACCCAGGAAATCAGCAGGATCACGAGGAAGTACATGATCGAGAAGGCAGCAGCCGGACCGAGATCGAACTGGCCAAGCGCCATCTTGACGAGATCGATCGACAGGAAGGTCGTCGAGTTGCCCGGTCCGCCACCGGTGACCACGAAGGGCTCGGTGTAGATCATGAAGCTGTCCATGAAGCGCAGCAGAATGGCGATCATCAAGACGCCCTGCATCTTCGGCAGCTCGATGTATCGGAACACGCTCCAGCGGCTGGCCTGGTCGATCTTGGCAGCCTGGTAATAGGCATCCGGGATCGACTGCAGACCGGCATAGGCCAGAAGCGCCACCAGCGAGGTCCAGTGCCACACGTCCATCACGATGACCGTGGCCCAGGCAGCTACGGGATCTTGGGTGTAATTGTAGGAGATCCCGAGCGCATGCAGCGTGGCGCCCAGAAGGCCGATGTCGACGCGGGCAAAGATCTGCCAGATGGTGCCGACAACGTTCCACGGAATAAGCAGCGGCAACGCCATCAGAATGAGGCAGAACGAGGCCCAGAAGCCGCGCTTGGGCATGTTGAGCGCGATGAAGATACCGAGCGGGATCTCGATGGCCAGGATGACTGCGGAGAAGATCAGCTGGCGGCCAAGCGCATCCCAGAGACGCTTGGAATGCAGCATGTCATCGAACCATTCGACACCGGCCCAGAAGAACTGGTTGTTGCCGAACGTATCCTGGACCGAGTAATTCACCACCGTCATCAGCGGGATCACCGCCGAGAAAGCGACGAGCACCAGAACGGGAAGGACCAGGAACCAGGCCTTGTGATTGACTGTCTTTTCCATCAGGCGGCCTCCCCCGAAACGCGCCAGTTGTCGGCATAGACATTGACTTGCGCCGGATCGAACACCACGCGGGTCATGTCAGACGTGATGCTGTCGCTTTCGCCAGCGATGATGTTGATGTCGGACCCGAAGAACTCGGCCCGGACGATCTTGTGCCGTCCCACATCCTCGACGCGGCGCACCTTCACCGGCAGCCCCTCGCTGTCGGACAGGCGGGCAAATTCCGGACGCACGCCGATCTGCACCTTGCCATCGAGCTTCGAATAGCCGTGACCAAGCGGAATGGTGGCACCGTTCACATAAGCCGTCGAACCCTCGACCTGCGCATCCATCAGGTTCATGCCGGGCGAGCCGATGAAGTAACCGACGAAGGTATGCGCCGGGCGCTCGAACAGTTCCTGCGGCGTGCCGATCTGCACCACGCGGCCGTCGTACATCACCACCACCTTGTCGGCGAAGGTCAGCGCTTCGGTCTGGTCGTGCGTCACATAGATCATGGTGTGGCCGAACTCGTGGTGCAGCGATTTCAGCTGCGTCCTGAGTTCCCATTTCATGTGCGGATCGATGACGGTGAGCGGCTCGTCGAACAGCAGCGCATTAACGTCCTCGCGCACCATGCCGCGGCCGAGAGAGATCTTCTGCTTGGCGTCCGCTGTCAGGCCCTGCGCCTTGCGGTCGAGAACGGCGTCCATGCCGATCATATGGGCGATCTTCTGCACCCGGTCCGCAATATAGGCCGCATCTGCGCCGCGGTTCTTCAGCGGAAACGCGAGGTTCCCGCGCACGGTCATCGTGTCGTAGACAACCGGGAACTGAAACACCTGGGCGATGTTGCGCTCTGCGGTCGGCTTCTCAGTCACATCCATGTCGTTGAACAGGATGCGGCCCTGGCTCGGCACCAGCAGACCGGAAATGATGTTGAGCAGCGTAGACTTGCCGCAGCCGGACGAACCGAGCAGCGCATAAGCCTCACCATCATTCCACACGTGGTTCAGTTCCTTGAGAGCAAAGTCGTCTTCGCTCTGCGGGCGCGGATTGTACGAGTGGGCGAGATTGTCGAGCGTGATCTTGGCCATGGGTCCCTCCTCACGCCGCCAGCGCATAGGCGGCCGGAGCCACCAGCGCGCCGTCCTGGCCGAAAATATAGACATGCGACGGGTCGAGATAGAGCTTCAGGGCGGTTCCGAGCATCAGGTCATGCACGCCGTGAATCAGGCCAACCCAGCGTTCGCCGTGATGCTCAAGATGCACGAAGGTCTCTGATCCGGTGATTTCGGTCACCGCAAGCTGCGCGGTGAACTCCATCGCATCCGCGCTATGACGGTGCAGTTCGAGATGGTTCGGGCGGAAGCCGGCGATGTAGCGACCATCATTCAGCTCGGCGAGCTTGCCGGCCGCCGGGATCGACTGGCCGTCCCCGAACATCAGCTTGGCGCCCGCCTTGGCGATCTGCAGGAAGTTCATCGGCGGATCGGAGAACACCCGCGCCGTCGTTGCATCCACCGGCCGGCGATAAACCTCGGGCGTCGGACCGAACTGGGTGATGCGGCCCTGCCAAAGGGTGGCCGCATGGCCGCCCAGCAGCAGCGCTTCTTCCGGTTCCGTTGTCGCGTAGACGAAGATCGAGCCGGAGGCCTCGAAGATCTTCGGGATCTCCACACGCAGTTCTTCGCGCAGCTTGTAGTCGAGATTGGCCAGCGGCTCATCGAGCAGAACCAGGCCGGCATTCTTGACCAGTGCCCGCGCCAGGGCGCAGCGCTGCTGCTGTCCGCCCGAAAGCTCCAGCGGCTTGCGCTTCAGCATCGGCGAAAGCTTCATCAGCTCGGCCGTCTGATGCACGGCCCTGTCGATCTCCGCCGACGATTTGCCCATCAGCCGCAGCGGGCTGGCGATGTTGTCGTAAACGCTCATCGCCGGGTAGTTGATGAACTGCTGGTAGACCATGGCGACAGCACGGTCCTGCACCCGCATGCCGGTCACGTCCTTGCCGTTCCAGAGGATGCGGCCCGTCGTCGGCTTGTCGAGCCCCGCCATCAACCGCATCAGCGATGTTTTGCCAGCCGACGTCGGTCCGAGCAGCACATTCATGCTGCCCTCACGCAAGGTCAGGTCTGTCGGGTGGATATGGGTTGCCCCACCCGCGACCTTGGAGACATTCTCCAGGACCAGGGTCATAATTGTCGTCCTCCCATTCCTGCTACTGCGCCGCGGCCGCCCCGTGCCGGGCCGTGCAGGCGTTCTTTATCCATTGATCCAGCGCGGCCACTTCAGCGACGCTCAGGCGCAGGCCCATTTTCGAGCGACGCCAGACGACGTCCTCGGCGCTGCGCGCATATTCCTTATCGATCAGCCAGTTCACTTCGCGTTCGGTCAGGTTCCAGCCAAACTGTTCACCCAGATCCTCCACCCGGGTTGCACCCTTCACGATCTCCGCGGCCTCGGTACCATAGGCCTTGACCAGACGACGCGCCCAGCGCTCGTCGAGGAACGGATGCGCCGTCCTTAGGTCACGGACCAGTTTCTCGACACCGTCGACGGGGAAGTTTCCACCCGGCAGTGGCACACGGGCCGTCCAGGCGGCACGGGCCTCCGGGAAATACGGCACGATCTTTTCAAGGGCATGTTCGGCGAGCTTGCGATAGGTGGTGATCTTGCCGCCGAACACATTGAGCAGCGGCGCGCCGCCGGTCTCGTCCACCTTCAGCACATAGTCCCGGGTCGCGGCTGTCGCCGACTTGGCACCGTCATTGTAGAGCGGACGCACACCCGAATAGCTCCAGACAATGTCCTCGACAGTGACCGGCTTCTTGAAATAGCCGGAGGCGAACTTCAGCAGATAATCGCGTTCCTTGTCGGTACAGACCGGCTTGATGCCCGGCTCCGGATGATCAGCATCCGTGGTGCCGATCAGGGTGAAGTCGGTCTCATAGGGGATCGCAAAGATGATGCGTCCATCCTCGCCCTGGAAGAAGTAGCACTTGTCGTGATCGTAGAGCTTCTTCGTCACGATGTGACTGCCGCGCACGAGACGCACGCTTTCCTGGGAGTTTGACCGCACGGTGTTGCGGATCACATCGCCGACCCACGGACCGCCGGCGTTGACCAGCATCCGCGCCCGGCGGTGGAACTGCTCACCCGTGTCGCGGTTTTCCAGCAGGATCTGCCACTGCCCGTCGACGCGTTCGGCCGACAGCACCTTGGTGCGCACCATGATCTCGGCGCCCCGGGCGGCCGCATCACGCGCATTGAGCACCACAAGCCGGGAGTCCTCGATCCAGCAATCCGAATACTCATAGGCCTTGGCAAAGCGCTCCTGCAGCGGCGCGCCTTCAGGTCCCCGCTTAAGATCTACGGTCGAGGTGCCTGGCAGCACTTTGCGCCCGCCGAGATTGTCATAGAGGAACAGGCCGAAGCGGATCAGCCAGGCCGGGCGGCGCCCCTTCATCCATGGCATCACGAGGTTCAGCAGCTTCGAGGTCGGTGTCTCGCCTTCGAATCGCATGTCCTTGTGATAGGGCAGGACGAAACGCATCGGCCAGGAGATATGCGGCATCGCCGCCAGCAGGGTCTCGCGCTCGATCAACGCCTCGCGCACCAGCCGCACCTCGAAATATTCGAGATAGCGCAACCCACCGTGAAACAGTTTTGTCGAGGCCGATGAGGTTGCGGAGGCGAGATCATTCATCTCTGCCAGCGACACGCTCAGACCACGCCCGGTCGCGTCACGGGCGATGCCGCAGCCATTGATGCCGCCGCCAATGATGAACAGATCGACCATCTGGTCTTGCTGCAATGCCACGGACACGAACCTCCCGGAACCGGTCTTTTGTGAACACAAACGAACCACAAAACCCCACCCACAGTCAACGAACGATTTTCGTTTGTGTTCGTTTTTGATTCTTCGCGTCAATCCAAACACTTAGCTGAGACAAACCGCCGCAGCCGGCGCTTTCGCGGCCATGTTGCCGGAATTAAACGGCTTTTTGTGCGGTGCGAAATGAAAATTTCGCACCGCGATAGTCAATCACATTTCCGACGCATGTTCGTAAACATGCTAAAAACTTGAAAAAAAGAGCCGAAGCGAACATAGTGCCTGTGACCCAAGGAAACATGACCGTGTCGCAGACCTTCCGCCAGCCAGAGATACTCGAGCTCGCCCGCCAGCAGGGAAAGGTCACCGTCGAGGGACTTGCCGAACATTTCGGCGTCACCGTCCAGACCATCCGCCGCGACCTGTCCGAACTGTCCGACAGCGGCAAGCTGGAACGTGTCCACGGCGGCGCCATTCTGCCGTCCGGTGTCACGAATATCGGCTATGAGGATCGCCGCAGCCTCAATCGCGATGCCAAGACCGCGATCGCGACGCAATGCGCCCGGGCCATTCCAAGCGACGTATCGGTGTTCCTGAACATCGGCACCAGCACCGAGGCCGTCGCCCGCGAGCTGCTGCACCATCGCAACCTGATGGTCGTCACCAACAACATGAATGTCGCCAACATCTTGGTCGGAAACCCGGACTGCCAGGTGATCGTCGCTGGTGGCGCACTGCGGCGAACCGACGGGGGTCTGGTCGGCAACCTGACGACGCGCACCATCGAGCAGTTCAAGTTCGACTTCGCCGTCATCGGCTGCTCTGCTCTTGATGAGGAAGGCGACCTGCTCGACTTCGACATTCAGGAGGTCGGTGTCAGCCAGACCATCATCCGCCAGGCGCGCAAGACCTTCCTCGTCTCCGATCATTCGAAATTCCAGCGCACGGCCCCGGCGCGCATTACCTCGCTGGCGCGCATCGACACCTTCTTCACTGACCACCCGCTCCCCAGCGCCCTCGCCATCCGCTGCGAAGGCTGGGGCACCAAGGTCGTCGTCTGCGGCGAAGGTTGAGGCAGCGCGCCTGCGGCACAGGGCCCATCGGCCAAAAAAACGGCTGACAAGCCGCGTTGACCGGACTACAGCCTGCCGCAGTCATTTCCGTGCCGGAGGCCCTGATGTCCGAGAAGCCGCACACCCTGATCGCTCCCTCCATGCTTGCCAGCGACTTCTCGCGCCTGCGCGACGAGATCCGGGCCGTTGATGCTGCCGGGGCGGACTGGATCCATCTTGATGTCATGGACGGCCATTTCGTGCCCAACATCACCTTCGGGCCGGATGTGATCGCAGCGATGCGGCCGCACACCACCAAGATCTTCGACACACACCTGATGATCGCCCCCTGCGATGCCTATCTCGAGGCCTTCGCCAAGGCCGGGTCCGACATCATCACGGTCCATGCCGAGGCAGGCCCGCATCTCGACCGTTCACTGCAGGCGATCCGGGCTCTTGGCAAAAAGGCGGGTGTCTCGCTCAATCCGAGCACGCCGGAAAGTGTCATCGAATATGTCATCGACCGGCTCGACCTGATCCTTGTCATGACGGTGAACCCTGGCTTCGGCGGCCAGAAGTTCATTCACGCCATGGTCGACAAGGTGGCTCGCATCCGCAAGATGATCGGCGACCGTCCGATTGACATCGAGATCGACGGCGGCGTCACCCCGGAAACCGCGCCGCTTGTGGCTGCAGCTGGCGCAAATGTGCTGGTGGCCGGGTCCGCCGTGTTCAAGGGCGGCACGCCGGAAACCTCCGATGTCTATGCCGCACAGATTGCTGCAATCCGTGAGGCGGCTGACGCCGCCGCCCGGTCGTGAGCGTCTCCATGCGGGCGGTTGTCTTTGATCTGGACGGCACGCTGGTGGACAGCGTTGCTGCCATCGCCGATGTCGGCAACAGCCTGATGCTGGAACTGGGCCTTGCTGCCCTCAGCGTCGAGGAAGCGCGCGGCTACATCGGCAACGGCGCGGCGAAATTCGTGGAGCGGGCGCTTGCCGCCCGCAATGTTGAAACCGACGCGACAGCTCTTGCGCATCACGTCGAACGCTTTGAAGAGATTTACAGCGCAGCACCTGGCTCGGCCAATCCGCCGTTTGCCGGCGCCGAACTGGCGCTCAAGACCTTGAAAGCCGAAGGCGTCCGCATTGGGCTTTGCACCAACAAGCCCGGCATCCCGACCGCCAATCTCCTGGCAGCGCTAGGCTGGAGCGAGCTGTTCGAGGTGGTGATCTCCGGCGACAGTCTGGCCACCCGCAAGCCGGATCCGGCACCACTGATTGAGGCAGCTCGCCGTCTTGGCTCCGACGTCACCGCGCCGGGCTTTGCCTATGTCGGTGACAGCGAGGTCGATGCAGAGACCGCCGAGCGCGCTGGCAGCCGCTTTGCTCTCTTCACCAGAGGCTATCGCAAGCAGCCGGTGGAGGCACTTCCGCATACGATCGCCTTCGACGATCTGGCGGCCCTGCCTGCCCTTCTGGCCGATCTCGCCGCCCGTTGACCGCGCGGCGAGATCTTTTTTAACGCGTCAGTGGGCAACGCCCGATCCGCCGACGCTGACGATGGTGTAGGGCATGCCCTCCACTTTGACCGTGCCGGCTTCCTTCAGCGTGTCGGCGTCGATCTTGCGAATGACGCCCGCGCGCGGGTCGGTCAGCAGCACCGTCTCGCCAGCGATCGCCAGACGCGGCCGCGGGTCAGCCCAGTGACCGTCCATCGAGTAGGCTTCCGTGACAGCCGCGCTCGCTTCAATTTTCGCTTCCAGCATGTTGAAGCGGTGCAAGGTGCCATCCTCCGTCAAGACGAAGGCGTGCTGTGCATGAGCCGGATCGAGGATGAAGTCGACGCGCCGGGACGGCAGCTTGGCATAGGTGAAATGCGGTGCATCAGCCGGATCCACGACCACGAGACCATCCGCACCGTAATTGCCAAGGAAGGCCTGCATCCCCTTTACGCCGAGCAGCGTGCCGGTCTTGCCCTGCGGCAGATCAGACCCGTAAGGAAGCAGCTTGAACTCGGGCTTGGCCCCATCGGCCTTCACCGCCAGCACGCCATCGCCGCAACCTGCCGCCAGATAGGCTCCCGAGAAGGCTTCGCCATGAATGCCCGGGCAGGACGCCAGCTCCGACACCGGCTTTCCAGCCGGATCAAAGGCCTGCAAACCAAGACGTGGCAGATTCTCTGAGCCGGCCGGCTTTTCTGTCGCCGAGACCGTGGAGAGCACATAATCCCCCATCACGGCGACAAAGCCATGGTGCGGCACCGACTGCGGGAAGTCCTTCAGCACCGGATCACCGGCGAGCAGGCCCTTCACATCGGCGAGGGCCGCGCGGCCGTCCTTGTCGAAGTTGATGGCCAGAAGGCCGGAATGCTCGACCACATGCACCGGATAGCCACCGGTCAGCGCCGTCGGCAGCTTGGCCGGATCGCTGATCTCGATATCGGAATGGTCGCCATGGCTCTCGATGACGACCCCCGTCTTCAGGAAGTCGACCCGGTTCTTGTCGCCTTGCACGGCGGCAATGCCCTGGCCGTTGCCGAAGGCGTAGATGCGCGCCGGGCCTTCGACATCGAAGCTCCAGCGTTTGTCCGGCGTATCGAGATCCAGCGCGGTGATCTTGCCCGTCGCATGATCTCCGATGAACACGCGCCAGTGGGTCTTGCTCACCTCGTCAGCAATCGCCGACAGGGAAAAGCCTGCACTCAACACAAGCGCCAGCGCTGTTGATCGCATGAACATTGGAACTCCTATAAATGTTATTACATTACATTTAACTACTAGCGTGCCCTGCAACGGGTTGCAAGCGCGAAACCACAGTTTGAACCGCGCAGGACACACGGGCCGGAGACGGTTTCAACAAACCGTCATCAAGCTGGCTTATGCCGCTCGCATGTCGATCAAACTTGAACAAGTCACGAAAGTTTTCGGCGCGCAGCGCGTGCTCGATGACGTTTCCCTCACCATCGCCGAAGGCGAGTTTTTTGTTGTCCTCGGCCCGTCCGGTTGCGGCAAGTCCACCTTGCTGCGCCTGATCTCAGGTCTCGAACCGCTCGACGGCGGCCGGATCGAGATCAACGGCCGCGAGGTCGCCTCAAGCGACCAGCACCTGCCGCCGGAAGCGCGCGGCGTCGGCGTGGTGTTTCAGTCCTATGCGCTCTGGCCGCATATGAGCGTCGCCAGCAACGTCGCCTTCCCGCTCGAAACGGCAGGCAAGACGAAGGCCGAGATCACCCGGCGCACCGACGAGTGTCTGGCGACAGTCGAACTGACACGCTTTGCCGAGCGCAAACCGGCAGATCTGTCGGGCGGCCAACGCCAACGCGTTGCGCTGGCCCGGTGCCTGGCCCAGGGTGCTTCCACCATCCTGATGGATGAGCCCCTTGCCAATCTCGATCCGCATCTGCGCGGGGCGATGGAGGAAGAACTCTCCGCCTTCCACAAGGCCAGCGGCGCAACGACGCTGTTCATCACCCACGACCAGCGCGAAGCCATGGCCCTGGCAGACCGGATCGCGATCCTGTGGGAAGGCCGGCTGTTGCAGGCAGACGCGCCTGAAGTGATCTACCGCCGCCCGAACAACCGTCAGGTCGCAGGCTTCATCGGCCAGGGAGCCATCGCGACAGTCGCCGTGCTTGGATCTGAAGGGGATCAAGCGCATATCCGGCTCGGCGGCTGCGACTTTACGGTTTCGGCGCTTCCCGGTACGCCGACAGGCACCGCTGCCCTGCTCCTGCGCCCGGAAGATCTAGAAATCGGCGCCGCCGACGCCCGTCTTACAGGACGCGTCGGACGCACGGTCTATCGCGGCGGCTTCCACGAGGCCGAAATCACCTTGCCGGGAAGCGAGACGCCGCTGCTGGCAAGGGTACCGACGAAGCCGCAGGCCGGTGCCGAGATTGGCGTATCCATCCGGTCAGGCTGGGTGCTGCCAGCCTGACCGGATCTCTGCGGATCAGTCCCGCCAGGGAATGCACCAGGCGGGAACCCGGCGAGCCAGGCCGTTCATGGCAACCATCACCAGGACTGTCGCAAGCACCACGACCGTGGACATTGCGGCAGCCAATGTCGTGGATCCTCCATCCTCATAGTTGAAGATCGTCGTGCCGATGGTCTCGGTTCCGGACGACCACAACAGCGCGGAGACCGTCACCTCATTATAGGCGGTGAGGAAAACAAGGATTGCCCCGGAAGCCGCCGCCGGCGCCACCAGCGGCGCAAAGATCCGCCGCAGCCGCGTCAGATAGCCCGCACCCGCGACCCGAGCCGCATCTTCGAGGCTCCTGTCCATCTGCAGATAGGCCGCCGTCACCGGCTTCAGCCCGACCGACAGGAACACCGCCACATAGGCGAGCAGAATGATCCACAGCGTTCCATAGAGCGAGACGCCGATCAGCGGCAGCGGCTTGAGGAAGGCCAGAATGAAGGCAATCGACACCACCAGCCCCGGGACGGCAAAGGCGACATCCGCCTGCGCCGCGGCAAGGCTCGCCGCCTGCCGCTTGCGTCCCTGCCGCAACACGGTCAGATGCCCCAGGCCTATGGCGATCACCGCGATGACCAATGCGGCGACAGCTGCAATGAAGGTCGAGTTGGCGAATGCCCGGAGCGTCACGCTTTGCCGCCACAACACCTCGACGAAATTGTTGAAGGTGATCGTGTCAGCCCCCAGCGCCAGGCCGTAGGTCGGCACCAGGGATGTCGCAACCAGCGCCGTGAAGGGCAGGACCAGTGTCAGGGCAATGAAGCCCCAAAGTCCGATTTCCAGCGGCAAACGCCCCTTGCCCAGCGCATAGGCCAGCGGCGCTTGCGGTAGCCCGATCAGGGTCGAGCGCATCCGCCGCTGCAGCAGCGACTGCACGCCCACCGCGATCAACGTGACAACCGCCAGCACCACCGAAATGACCGCCACATTCGGCAGCACATCCGGCCCGAAGCTGGCCAGCCGCCGCCACATCAACACCGGCAGGGTCGTATAGCGAGCCGGTATTCCGATCATCGCATTGATGCCGAAATTACCAAGCGCGGCCACGAAAGCCAGCATGAAGCCGGCAAGGAGCGACGGTCCGATCAGCGGCAGTGTGATGCGCAGGAGGACGCGCAAGCCACCAGCCCCGCACACCCGCGCCGCATCGGCAAGTTCACGCGGCAAGGATCGAAGCGCTGCGCGCAGGATCAGGAACACCAGCGGCGCATGTTGCAGCGCCAGCAGGCTGACGAGACCCGAGAAGGAATAGATCGCCGGCGTCACGCCCATCTCTGGCGCCAGACCAAGCGGCTTCAGGATCGGACTGCCCGGCCCCATCGCCTGGATCCAGGCAATCGCGATCACATGCGGCGGGATCATCATCGGCAGCAGGAGGCAGAAGACCAGAAGCCCCTTGGCCCGCACATCCGTCAGACCAATCGCCAGTGCCAGCCCCGCGCCCAGACCCGTCGCGATCAGCGCCGACAGGAAACTGCTTTCAAAGGAATTCCAGAGCGCCCGCTGGACCGACTTGTTGCCCATGGCCTCGATCAGCGGCCCGAGATCAAGCCCGCCCGGCCCGGTCACTCCCACCTTGAACAGGAGCACCAGTGGCAGGCCGCAAATCAGCGTCACCACCGCAACGAGAACGGCGAGGGTGATCCCCTCGCCGTCCGGACGTATTCTACGGAAAAATGCGGTCATTGACCTTTAGCCGCCGAAAATTTCCGTGAACTTCGCCTTGTTGGCAGCGTCGCCCTCAAGCGCCTTGGCCGGGTCGAACGGCAGCAGCTTGATGGTGTCGCGGGCGGGGAAGCCAGCCGGCGGGGTTACACCCGGATGCGCCGGCAGGTAGCCCTGCTTGGACGCCAGTTCCTGGCCTTCCGTGGAGATCAGGAAGTCGACAAAGGCCTTGGCGGCCACCGGGTTCTGGGCGGTGGAGAGGATCGCCACCGGCTCGGTCACGGCCGACACGCCTTCTTCCGGGAACACGAATTCCACCGGAGCGCCCTGCGCCTTGCCACGGATCGGCATGTAGTCGACCATGAAGCCATAGAGCTTCTCGCCGCCGGCGATCGCCTTGTAGACGCCGCCATTGCCGCCCTGCGGGTTCGCGCCCTGCTCTGCCAGCTTCTCGTAGTAGGCCCAGCCGAGATCCGGGTTGTTGGTGATGGCAACCATGTGGATGGTCGCAGCGCCCGAGGTCAGCGGCGACGGCATCGCCAGCTTGTCCTTCACTTCAGCCGTCAGCAGATCCTTGTACGAGGTCGGCTTCACCGGGGCATTGGTGTTGTACATGATGCCGGTGGTGATCAGCTTGGTGGAGAAGTAGGTCTTGTCCGTGTCCATGATCGCCGGGTCATAGGCAGACACGTCGGCGCCCTCATGCTTCATGAGACGGCCTTCCTGCTTCAGGCTTTCCATGGTGACGGTGTCAGCGATCAGCAGCAGGTCCGGCTTCGGTGCGCCGGCTTCGATCTCGGCGCGCAGCTTGGCCATCACCTGGGTCGTGCCATCGCGGACCCATTCGACGTCGACGGCCGGATACTTGGCCTTGAATGCGTCTACCGTCTGCTGGGCATCTTCGTTCGGCTGGGAGGTGTAAAGCACCAGCTTGCCGGAAACGTCGGCAGCCTGGACCTGACCGGCGATAAGGAGCGCGGTCGCGGCGATAAGCAGCTTCTTCATGATGGATCCCTGTCAATCGCGCGCCGCCCCTGCGGCGCTGCTAGCCGGGCTCTAGCAGCGTTTGATGACAGTTTTGTTGACCGATTGTTACAGCTTTTCTACACTCATTAGCCGGACAAGCTTTTCGCACGCAGTTTCTTGGGGTTTTTCCGCAGACTAGGCGGCGACAACGCGCTGCCAGAACGGCCTGGCGTCAGACGCAGCTACACTGTGCGGCGAACGCGCTCCTATCCCGGTTCCAGGAACCCGTTTCGGTCCTCACGGAATCCCGGCCCTCAATGGACAATAGTGCCCGCCCGCCACACACGGCGCAGGATCGGGTGCCCGGCATGCACGCGAACCTGCAAAAGGTCGGCCCGGCGTCCGGCAGCAATTTCGCCTCGGTCTGCAAGCCCGGCCGCTTCCGCAGGGGATTTGCTGACCAGTCGAACGGCGTCAGGCAAGCGGCTGTCGTCTGCCCCGTCGAGGCCGATCAGGAAGGCTGCGTCAAACATCGAGCGCGGAACGTAGTCAGAGGCAAGCATGTCGAGAATGCCTTCCTCAAGCAGTTCTGCCATGGAGACATTGCCGGACTGGGAACCGCCACGCAGGATGTTGGGCGCGCCGCCTACATTCAGCATGCCCTTTTCACGGGCATAACGCGCCGCTTCGATGGTGCAGGGAAATTCGGAAATCAGGATGCCATCTGCGATGGCTTCATCGATATGCGCTAGCTCCGTGTCGTCATGGGACAGCAGCGGCTTGCCATACGCCTTCGCCAGGCCGATCACCGCCGGGCGAACCTGTGCGCTGATTCCATCGGCCACAGCGAGCATATCGGCCATCTCGGCTTCAACGACCTGTTGCGCATGTCCTGTCTCGGCCATCCGCCGCTGGATATACGCTGCCACGTCGCGGCTCTGGCGGCGCCCCGGCAGGTGCTCCATGACAGACACTACCCGAACAATGTCACGACCGATCGTGGTCTCCGTCAGGCGCGGCGTGTTGGTGTCAACGATTTCGCAGCGCAAATGCACCAGATGCTCGGCGCGCAAGAGACCGGCCGCCTGGGCTTTCTCGAGTGCGTCAATCATCGGCACCAGAATTTCCAGCCGCTCCGGGTTTTTCACTGTCGCGCCGACACACAGGCTGTCAAACACCGTCGTGATACCCGCCCCGATGATCTGGCTGTCATGCGCAAGGGCTGCCCGGAACGGGTTCCACTTCACATGTGCCTGCGGGAAGACATGTTTCTCGAAATGGTCGGTGTGAATGTCGACCAGGCCCGGCAGCAGATAGTCACCGTCGAGATCGATCGCACCGAGCCCGGCTGGCGCCCGTCCCTCGCCAACCTCGGCAATCTGGTTGCCGCGCAGCACCACATGACCCGCGATTACCCGGTCCGCAAGCACGAGGCGGGCGTTGTCAAACACCGTTTCAATTGCGCTTGCAGCAACGGGATGGTCCATTCGGGTCATGTGATCAATCCTTGAAAACAAAAGTAAAGTCAGACGATTACTGCGCCAAACCCTGCGCCTGCAGCCAGGCAATCGAAGCAGGGACCTCGTCGAGATCGCGCAGTTCGATGATCAGGCGAGGCTGGCTCGTCAGGTCGGCAAGCGCTGCGAACACCGAATGCCAGCGGATTGTGCCCTGACCAAGGCTCCAGTGGCGATCCGCATAGCCGTCCGCGTCCTGCAGATGGATATGCCGGAGCCGGTTGCCGGCAGCACGGATGTAGTAGTCAACCGGAGGGGCGCCAGTCGACCCGTGAGCGTAATGGGCGTGCCCGGTGTCAATGGACACGGCAACAGCGCTGGACTGGAAACTGTCGGCCAGAAGCACGCGATCCTTCGGATCCTTGTCCTCGATGTTCTCGATGACAAGCTCGCATCCGATGGCTTCGGCCCGCTTTACCGGCTCAGCCATGATCGCGTGGCAGCGCTCCATCGTTCGCTGGCGTGCCGAGGCATAGTTGTCGAAGTTGTTGTAGTCCCAGGTGGAATACGGGCTGTGTACCACCATATGCGTTGCACCAAGGGCCTCGCAAACCTCAAGTCCCTGCAGCAGGCGGCGGGTCACCACGGCCGCAATATCCGGATCCGGATTGGCGATATTCATGCCCCAGAAAGGACCATGGATGCCCATCCGGCCCGTGTGGCCATCCAGCACCTTCTTTGCCCTCTCGACCAGCGGCTTCCAGTCACCGTTGAGGACTTCCGCGTTGACGAAGTCTTGCAGTTCGAGATCGCGCGGCTTTTCGGTCATCAGCGCACGATGGCGCTCATAGGCGTCGAGCGTAAGCGCCGCACCAACGACGGGAAGAGTGCTCATGATCAGATCCTTCAGGGCGGGACCCGGTCATTCGGCCGGGCAACAAAAGGCGGGAGAGGAAATTCATGCGAATGACTCGCACCTCCCTCTCATAATGCCGATGTTTGACAGGAAAGCGACATGGCAGCCGAAAAGTCGCTGCACGCCCGGTCAGTAGCCGCGCAGACGGTCGACCGCCGGCGGGATGTCGCCCGTTGCAAAGTAACGCGTGAGGTTCCGGGCAACGATCAGGCTGGCCGTTGCTGGGGTCGTAGGTGCGCTGACATGCGGGAGGATTGTAACGCGGGGATGCGTCCACAACGGATCCTCGACCGGCAGCGGCTCGCGGGCAAAGACATCGAGCACGGCGTGGGACAGTCGCCCCGCATCAAGGGCAGCGACAAGCGCCGTTGTATCGACAATCGCGCCCCGGGCAAAATTGATCAGTCCGGCTTGACTGGGCAGCAAGGCGAGCCGTCTTGCATCGAGCAGACCACGGGTTTCGTCGGTCAGTGGCAGCAGGACCACCAGGATATCGGACATCGACAACACGGTATCGAGCCCGTCCGGGCCTGAATGACAGGTGACGCCCTCAACTGTTTGCTGTGTCCGGCTCCAGCCGGCCACGTTGAAGCCATTGGCCCTCAGTCGTCGCGCGGAGAGTGCTCCAAGATTACCTAGACCGAGAACGCCGACCGTGCGCTCCTGCGGCAGGCGGTGGGGACGCTCTAGCCAGATGCGCTGTTCCTGCTGTCGGCGGTAGGCCGGAACATCCCGGTGCAGATAGAGCGTGAATGTCAGCACGGCCTCGGCCATGGTCTCGGCAAGCTGCGGATCCGTCATCCGAACGATAGCAAGGGGCGTGTCGCCAAGCTCGGCGACAAGCCGTTCGACCCCAGCCCAAAGGCTCTGCACCCAGACAAGCGATGGCAAGCCGCGCAGTTCTTCCGGTTCCGGATTGGCAATGATCGCAACGGACGCCGCCTGCCGCTCCGCTGCCGACAGGGCCGTCAGGGGGCGAATGTCCATGTCAGGCAGCTGGGCAGCGAATACCGAAAGCCAAAGCGCCTGCTCATCCAGGCTGATGCGGGTGACGAAGGGAATGACAGGGCGCATGACACCATCCAGAGCTTGACCCAAGGCCCCCGCTCCGGGCGCCGGACTGATCAACAGTCACTAGCATGGCAACCCGCTTGCGTCAGGTTCGGATCGCGCGGGCATTCGGCTTTTCCTCGGCCCTGTCCTCGGCCCTGTCCTCGGCAAGGGCCGCCAGATGCAGGCCGTCGCGCAGCATCAGGACCTGAGCGGAGGCAAGGGGCATGGGCCGGCCGAACAGGAAGCCCTGCACGGTCGGGCAGCCCTCGGAGCGCAGGAAGTTCAGTTGCTCTTGCGTTTCAACACCTTCGGCAAGCACGGGAATGTTGAGACTGTCCGCAATGAGCAAGGTCGCCCGCACAATTGCCGCCGCCTGGGGCTTCTCAGCAACGCACTGGATAAAGCTGCGGTCGATCTTGATCTTATCGAAGGGGAAATTCTGCAACAGGGACAAGGACGAATACCCGGTTCCGAAGTCGTCCATCGCGACCGTGACACCGAGGCTTTTCAACCCGTTGATGGTTGCAAGGGCGCGGGACTGATCTTCGATCAGGCCGCTTTCCGTCAGTTCAATCTCCAGCCGCGCCGGATCGAGGCCTGTTTCAGCCAGAACCTCGGCAACCCTGGCAGGAAGGTCAGCTTGCGTCAGCTGGTAGGGCGCAACATTGACCGCAACCCGATAGCGGTCCGGCCAACTGGCCGCATCCCGGCAGGCCTGGCGCAGTACATGGTCGCCAATATCCAGGATCAGCCCGGTGCGTTCAGCCAGAGGTATGAAAATATTGGGAGAAATCGTCCCGAGGGTGGGATGGTTCCAGCGGACGAGCGCCTCGAACCCGACGATCTCAAGGGTGTTCGTGTCATTCTGCGGCTGATAATAGATTTCCAGCTGATCACCGGCGATTGCCGAGCGCAGATCAATCGACAGCACCGCACGGCTGCGGTTGTCTTCGTCCATTCCTTCGCTGTAGCGGCAAATCTGATTTGAACCGAGGGTCTTGGCCTGGGCAGCAGCAAGTTCAGCGCGAGTGAACAGGACCTGCGGTTGAATGCCATTGTCGGGTGACAGGGCAATACCGATACCACTGCCAAGTGTAATAGTGCTGTCGGCGACCCGATGTGGACCAATAATCGCAAGGTGAAGCCGTTCCGCGAAGCGCCGGGCCTCCCCGCGACCGAAGACATTTGGCTTCAGTGCGATGAACTCATCGCCGCTTATACGCGCTACAAACTCATCGCCCTGCAAGCTTTCGCGTAGCTTTGACCCGAGAAGACGCAGAACTGCATCACCCGTATCCTGGCCATGTGCACCATTGATATTGCGGAACTGTTCAAGATCGATAGCAAGGACGGCAACACGAGCAGACGACTGCGTATTGGCGGCAATCATGTCGCTCAGTTGCCGCTCCGCATAGCCCCGGTTCGGCAAGCCGGTCAATGCATCATAGAGCGCAAGCCGCTGGAACGTCGCTGAAGCCTCATTTGTGCTATCAACATCAATGGCATAAGCAGATCCGACTGTCGCAAGGATCAGCAGCGTGATGCCAATCACGGCCGCGAGCATGAACCCATCCGGCAGTGCCTGGACCGGCACGTCAGCGACAAAGCCCGGAATGATGGTAATTGCGGTCATGCCCGTGAAGTGCATGGAAACAATGGCAAAAATCATCGCAACGGCCGCACCGTAGCGGCAGAAGCGGGTCACAGGCCGGCAAATGCGGTTCATCGCCAGCGCACCGAATGCGCCTCCAAGCAAAATCGAGGCGATGATATAGCCGGAGTTCCATTCGATTACGCCGGGAACCTGGAACGCGGCCATGCCGGTGTAATGCATGGCGGCGATGCCGAGACCGAAAATTAAGCCTCCAATTTCAATGAGGTAGCTTGAGGCGGTCCGTGCGGCAATGAAGAACGCGGCGGCACTAGACGCCATCACCATGATCAGGCTGAGCAGGGTCAGGACCGGTTCGAAGGTCCGCTCGAAGGGGACGATATAGCCGAGCATGGCGGCAAAATGCGTTGTCCAGATGGTGCTGCCAGCAACCAGAGAGGCAAGGAACAGCCAAAGCAAGCGGCGCGACCCTTCGCTCCTGCGCACGCGCGCAAAGAGCCGCATGGAGAGGACAGACCCCATGACGCAGATGAGCGCTGCGAGCGCGACGTAGCGCAGATCATGCGCGACAGCTATACAGGACAGAACCGTAAGCATTTACAACTCCCGACCTGTAGGCAATACATCAGGTGGTCGTAAAGCTTTGCTAACGTTTCGGGGGTTTTGCAGCTAGGGTGAATGAATTCTTAGCGAAACACTTCAACTTCCGATTGCCTTCGACATCCCGACCCGCCCGCGGCGAGGCCCGAACAGACAGGCAAGAAAGAGCACGGCCCCGGATACAGTTGCAATCATTCCAGCTGCACTGACCGCGTTGTCAAAACCGAGCAAAATAGGTCCATAGCCAGCCAAAACATAGCCAGCCACTGCCGAAAGTGAAGCAAACGCGACACTCCAGCCGATCTGCAGGGACAACCGGTCGGTCATCAGCCGGGCAGCGGCGGGAGGACAGATGAACATGGCGATGACGATAATCGATCCGACCGCGTCAAAGGCCGCAACCGCCGCCAGTGCCGCCGCCATGACCAACCCCAGTCCGATCAGCCCAACCGGCAGACCAATCGCGGCGGCATAGCCCTCGTCAAAGGTCGACAGCTTGAGCGGGCGCCAGAAGATCACCGTCAGCAGGACGATCAGTCCGGCGACAATCGCCATCCGGGTCAGTTCCGGCGGCAGGTCGGCAAGGGCAACCGGATCGAGCAGCGAGTTCCAGCTTTCGGCGGACAGCCAGATCAGACTTTCCAGATTGCCGTAAAGGGCATGTTCAACATCAAGATGGACCCGGCTGGTGTTGCTCTGCTCCAGGAGCAGGACGCCAGCGGCAAAGAGGCCGGTGAAGACAACGCCCATGGCCGCGCCCGGCTCGATGCGGCCAAGACGCCGGATCAACTCGATCAGCACAACCGACACCAGCGCCGCCCCGGCCGCGCCAAGCAGCATGGGCCAGGTTTCCAGCGACCCGGTCACGAGAAAGGCAATGATGATGCCGGGCAGGACCACATGCGAGATGGCATCGCCGACTAAGGCCTGGCGCCGCAGGATGAGGAAATTGCCCGGCAGGGCGCAGGCGATGGCCGCAAGCACGCCGATCAGCAACGGGGTCAAGCTGAGCTGAACGAATTCGGCACCCATCGATCAGGCTCCTGCGGCTTTGGGACCAAGATGGCGGTCGAGACTGGCGATCTCGTCGGCTGTCAGAACTTCGGCAATCCCGGTCAGTCCGTCATAGCGGCCGGTCACGGCCTCCTGCGGATGCAGCTGCCGGGCAATGCGCCAGCGGTTTTCATCCAGCAAGGCACGAGCCGCCTCCGCCCTGCCCGCTTCCGTCGGCTGACGGTCGGCGCGCAGGTAGCCGGCCCGGGTGAGAACGCGGAGCGTCAGCCGGTCGTGGATCGGCTCGCCGTGTGCAAGCGCCAGAAGCCCTTGCCGGAGGTGAACCTTGTGCTGGAACCGGCGGTGCGCCACCGCACTGGCCAGAACCCCGCGCCGGGGCGCGATGAGCAGCGACAGGGCGAACAGCCCGACGCCCACCAACACGATGATCGGGCCGGTCGGAAGATTTGGGGCCGATGCAGAGATCGCCGAGCCGACATAGCCGGCGACCGCGCCAAACAAACCGGCAAGCAACGCGACCGTTCCCGTTCGCTCGCTCCAGAACCGGGCCGTGACCGGGGGAATGACCAGCAGCGCCACGATGAGGATGAGGCCGACCAGCTTCAGGCCGATGACGGTGATCGCCAGCACCAGACCAAGCATGACCGCATCCATGCGGGTGACAGAAATGCCGCTCGCCTCGGCATAGCCGGGATCGAAACAGACGATGGTGAGCGGCCGGCGAAACAGGAGGATCAGCAGCGCACAGAGCGCACCGCCAGCGGCAATCAGCAGGGCATCGGTAAACAGCATGCCGGCGGTGGAGCCGAGCAGGAAGCCCTCCAGCCCCGCCTGACGACCATGGTCCATCACCTGGATGACCGTCAACAACACGATGCCGAAGCCGAAGAACACCGACAGCACGGCCCCGATGGCGGTGTCCTCGGCAAGGCGCGTGCGACGGGTGATGGCCGTGACAGCCAGCAGCCCCAGCCCGGCAGAGAGCGCAGAGCCGATCAGCAGGCCGACCAGGGACCGGCCGCTGCCGCCAAAGGCGACCATGATCATGAAGGCAAGGCCGACGCCGGGCAGCGTTGCATGCGCGATGGCATCGCTCACCAAAGTGCGCTTGCGCAGGAACAGGAAAGTGCCGGCCGCCCCGGCAGCGCCGCCAAGCAGGGCCGCGCCGATGCCGACCAGCGCGGCGTTGTAGCCAGCGCCAAGTGTCAGCGCCTCGAGGAAGCTGATCAGAGCAGGCGGCAGGACGGAGAGGAGCGTGCTCATCGGATCAGGCCGGCAGCCGCAGCTGTTCAAGATGGCCGCCCGCCAACCGGCCGCCATAGGTTGCCTGCAGGTTGGCCTCGGTAAAGGTGGTGGCAACCGGCCCTTCAGCGATCTTGCGCAGGTTGATCATCAGGCAATGATCGAAATAGTCCGTCACGGTGGCGAGGTCATGGTGGACGCAGACCACCGTCCGCCCCTCTTCCTTCAGCGACTTCAGCACATCGACGATGGCCCGCTCGGTCGCGGCATCCACGCCCGCGAAAGGCTCGTCGAGCAGATAGAGGTCAGCACGCTGCGCCAGAGCCCGGGCAAGAAAGACGCGTTGCTGCTGGCCACCGGACAACTGGCCGATCTGCCGGCTGGCGAAATCGGCCATGCCGACGCGGTCAAGACAGGCGGCGGCGAACTGCCGGTGCCGGCTGCGCACAAAGCCAAGCAGCCCCAGTTCGCGCGACAGACCCATGAGCACGACATCCTCGACCGTGGTAGGAAAATCCCAGTCGACGGATGCGCGCTGCGGCACATAGGCAATGCGGTGCCGGGCGTGGGCGAGCGGAACGCCGAAGACTTCCACCTGGCCCGACAGGCGGGGAATGATGCCGAGCGTCGCCTTGAGCAGGGTCGACTTGCCGGCACCATTCGGCCCGATGATCGCGGCCATCGCCCCCTCGGGGATCCTGGCCTCGACGGAAAAGACCGCCGGTTTGCCGCCGTAGGAAACGGTCATTTCGGACAGGGCAAGCGCTGTCGCCGGCGCCTTGGGCACGGATGGGCCGGGTGTGTTGGAGGCAACGAGTTCAAGCGAGGGAGATGTCATGTTGCTGTCCTGTTGCCGCACATCGGTGTTGCCTCTGGTTCAAAGCCCGGCGGAAAGCCGCCCGGCCCTGCCACCTTCCGGCGCTGTCCCACCCATCGCCCTGGTGATCAGGGTGACGTTGTGGTCGATCATCCCGAGATACGTGCCTTCATAGGTGCCGGTTTCACCCATCGCATCGGAGAACAGCTCGCCGCCGATGCGCACCTCGTGGCCTTTCGCCGCAGCCCCTTCGATCAGGGCGCGGATGTTGCGGTCCGAGACGGAACTTTCGACAAAGACCGCAGCGATCTTGCGGCTGACCAGAAGATCGACCAGCTCGGACACGCGGTTGAGGCCGGCCTCGCTCTGGGTCGAGATGCCCTGGATGCCGATCACCTCATAGCCATAGGCCCGGCCGAAATAGCTGAAGGCGTCATGGGCCGTCAGGAGCACGCGCGAGCCCTCCGGCACGCTGGCCAGAACCTGCCGGCTGTAGGCGTCCAGCGCGGCAAGCTCAGTGAGATAGGCCTCGGCATTGGCCTTGAATGCGGCAGCCTCAGACGGCTGCACCTCGGTCAGCGCATCGCGCACCGCGACAACGACATCCGCCCACAGCACCGGGTCCATCCAGACATGCGGATCATAGCGGCCGGCGTAGTCCTGATGCCCGAGCAGGCGGGACGTGTCGACCGCCTCGGCAACCGCGACGACCCGGCGTTTCTTGGCCAGATCGGCGAAGAAGTCCTCCATCTGGGCTTCGAGGTAAAGGCCATGCCAGAGCACCACATCGGCCTTGGTCATGGCAACGATGTCGCTGCGGGTCTGGCGATAGGAATGCGGATCAACGCCGGAGCCCATCAGCGCGGTAACCGTTACCGCATCGCCGCCAACGGCGCGGGCCGCGTCGGCAATCATGCCGGTGGTCGCAACCACGGACAGGGGCGCGGCCGAAAGGGCGGGCACCCCGCCTGTAAACAGAAGTGTGACGGCAACCAGCGCCGATTTCAGAATTCCCCGTCGAGCGAACACCATGTCTTTGGCCCCTTTCCTTGCACTGTCGCGCGGCAGCGCAACAAAGGCAAATGCTTTTAAGAATGACTTGCAAGAAAGATGGTGCAAATGCGAATGAGTTGCAAGAGAAAAAATGAAGGCGGTGGATGGCGACGGCGAGAGGGCTAGGTGCGGGGCGGTGGAGCGGGGGGAAGCGGAGCGGGATGGCGGCAGGGAGAAATGCAGAGCGTCGTTGCGGAGCTACCATAGCCTATCCCCTCCCCTCGTCGCTCCTGCGCAGGCAGGAGCCCAGTAACCGGGGCGTCTTTGGCTGGAACACCCAACGCCCACCGGGGGTACTGGATCCCCGCCTTCGCGGGGATGACGACGGAGGATGGGGATGGCGGCGGGGGCGACGGAGAGGTACGGCGGGCCGGCGCGGTGGAGAGGTGCAGGGCCAAGCCCCTCCCCCCGTCGCTCCTGCGAAGGCAGGAGCCCAGTAACCGGGGCGTCTTCGGCTGGAACACCCAACGCCCCCACCGGGGCTACTGGATCCCCGCCTTCGCGGGGATGACGACCGAGGGTGGGATGAAGGCCGGGGACGGCGGAGGGCGCGGCGGAGGTGGCTCGCGGGGTTGCGAAACGGCGCGGCAATAGCAGTCCGCGCCTCACCCCTCCCCTCGTCGCTCCTGCGAAGGCAGGAGCCCAGTAACCGAGGCGTCTTCGGCTGGAACACCCGACGCCCACCGGGGGTACTGGATCCCCGCCTTCGCGGGGATGACGACCGAGGGTGGGGATGGCGGAGCGGGGCGGCGAAGTGTCCCGGCGGATCAACAGGAAACACCCCCGGCGCAGAGCGCCAGGGGTGGAGATTGTCGCGAGGGGAGACGGAGATCAGCTGGCCGGCAACAGGACGGTGTCGACGACGTGGATGACGCCGTTGGACTGGTCGACATCGGCGATGGTGACGGTGGACATGTTGCCCTGGCCGTCCTCGATCATGATCTTGCCGTCCATGGCCTTGGCCGTGAAGGTGCAGCCGCCGACGGTTTCGATCTTGGCGCTGCCTTCACCGCTGGTGATCATCTGCGACAGGGCGTCGGACATGACCTCAGCGCCCACCACATGGCAAGTGAGGATCTTGGTCAGCTGGTCCTTGTTTTCCGGCTTCAGCAGCGTGTCGACCGTGCCGGCCGGCAGCTTGGCGAAGGCATCGTTGGTCGGGGCAAAGACAGTGAAGGGGCCGGTGCCGGCCAGGGTGTCAACAAGGCCTGCGGCCTGGACGGCGGCGACCAGCGTGGTGTGATCCTTCGAGTTCACGGCGTTCTCGACGATGTTCTTTTCCGGATACATCGGAGCGCCGCCGACTTCCTTGGTCATGCCGGACGCGATGGCGGTAACACCCATGAGGGCGAGGACGCCAGCAGCAATGCCGGCACGAAGCGAGGTCTTGATCAGGGTCTGCATCGAAAGTCTCCTCTTGCGTGACGAAGCGCCCTCTGTCGGGGCGTTCAGGAGGAGTTACGGCAGGCCGGGCAGGAAAGTTTCAGCCCCTTTTGCATTTTTCTGGCAGCGGTGTTTTCGACCGGCAAAGCGCCAGGCAAACGCGGCAACTGTGAATCGCCTGCGCGATGCCGCTTTATTGCCGCACAGCTCCGCTCTATGGTCGCCGCCCGATCATGACCGACACCACTGGAGCGCCGCCCATGTCCGATTTCAGCGAAAGCCCCGAAGGCTTTGCCGCAACGCCCGCCGCAGCCCGGAAGACCCAGGTCGCGCCCGAGGTGGCCCTGCGCATCGCCCGGCGCATTGCCGAAGAAATCGCCTGCCAGCCGGCGCAGGTGAATGCAACGGTCCAACTCCTCGATGAAGGCGCCACCGTTCCGTTCATCGCCCGCTACCGCAAGGAAGTCACCGGCGGGCTCGATGACATCCAGCTGCGCAAGCTGGAAGAACGGCTGATCTATCTGCGCGAGATGGAAGACCGGCGCGGCGCGATCCTGAAATCCATTGAGGAACAGGGCAAGCTGACCGACGATCTGGCGCTCAAGATCGCCAAGGCCGACACCAAGGCCGTGTTGGAAGACCTCTATCTGCCGTTCAAGAAGAAGCGCCGTACCAAGGCCCAGATCGCCCGCGAGGCCGGGCTGGAGCCGCTGGCCGACGCGCTGCTGGCCAATCCGATGCTGTCGCCGGAGAGCGAGGCCGTTGCCTTCGTCAGCGAGGAAAAGGGCGTCTCCGACGGCAAGGCCGCGCTTGATGGGGCCCGCCAGATCCTGATGGAACGCTTCTCCGAAAACGCCGAGCTGGTCGGCCGGCTGCGCGAGCATCTGGTTGCCAAGGGCGTTGTCACCTCCAAGGTGATCGACGGCCAGCAGGAAGCCGGCGCAAAGTTCGCCGACTATTTCGACTACACCGAGACCTGGGCCAAGATCCCGAGCCACCGCGCGCTCGCCCTGTTCCGTGGCCGCAACGAAGGCGTGCTGGCGGTGGAGCTGACGGTGGACGCCGATGTCACCGAGGGGCTGAAGCCGGCCGAGCGCATGGTCGCCCATGCCGCCGGCATTTCCGATCAGGGCCGCCCGGCCGACAAGTGGCTGATGGATGTCGCCCGCTGGACCTGGAAGGTGAAGCTCGCCCTGCATCTCGAACTCGACCTGATGGGCACCTTGCGCGACAAGGCCGAGGAGGAAGCGATCCAGGTCTTTGCCCGCAACCTCAAGGATCTTCTGCTGGCCGCTCCCGCCGGCGCGCGCGCGACGCTGGGTCTTGATCCCGGCATCCGCACCGGCGTCAAGGTCGCGGTGGTCGATGCCACGGGCAAGCTGGTGGAGACGGCAACGGTCTATCCGTTCCAGCCGAAGAACGATATCGCCGGGGCCCGCAACACGCTGCTGGCGCTGATCGCCCGGCAC
This sequence comes from Pannonibacter sp., assembly GCF_051860505.1. Taxonomy (NCBI): domain Bacteria; kingdom Pseudomonadati; phylum Pseudomonadota; class Alphaproteobacteria; order Hyphomicrobiales; family Stappiaceae; genus Pannonibacter; species Pannonibacter sp. Next base: position 89,922 of record NZ_JBHYDX010000014.1, read on the forward strand.
AAGGTTGGCCTCATTGCCATCGGCAACGGCACCGCCAGCCGCGAGACCGACCGCCTCGCCGCCGAGGTGATTGCCGACATTCCAGTTGCCATGCGTCCGATCAAGGTCATCGTCAACGAGGCCGGGGCGTCGATCTATTCGGCCTCGGAACTGGCCTCCAAGGAAATGCCGGGCGTCGACGTGTCGCTGCGCGGGGCGGCTTCCATCGCGCGCCGCCTGCAGGATCCGCTGGCGGAGCTGGTGAAGATCGAGCCGAAGTCCATTGGTGTCGGCCAGTATCAGCATGACGTTAACCAGACCAAGCTGGCCCGTGCGCTGGACGCGGTGGTGGAAGATGCCGTGAACGCCGTCGGCGTGGATCTCAACACCGCCTCGCCGGCCCTGCTCGCCCGCATCTCAGGCCTTGGCGAGGGTCTGGCGAAAGCCATCGTCGAGCACCGCGACGGCATCGGCGGCTTCCGCAGCCGCAAGCAGCTGATGGATGTGCCGCGTCTGGGGGCCAAGGCGTTCGAGCTCTGCGCCGGCTTCCTGCGCATCCGCGATGGCGACAATCCGCTCGATGCCTCCTCCGTGCATCCGGAAGCCTATCCGCTTGCCGCCCGCATCGTTCAGGCCTGCGGCCGCGACGTGCGCCAGATCATGGGCGACAGCGCCTTCCTGAAGACGCTGAACGCGGCCCAGTTCACCGACGAGCGATTCGGCCTGCCCACCGTGCGCGACATCATCGCCGAGCTGGAAAAGCCCGGCCGCGACCCGCGCCCGGAGTTCAAGACCGCGACGCTGCTGGATGGTGTCGAGGAGGTCTCGGACCTCAAGCCGGGCATGAAGCTGGAAGGCACGGTCACCAACGTCACCAACTTCGGCGCCTTTGTCGACATTGGCGTGCACCAGGACGGGCTCGTGCATGTGTCGCAGCTGGCCGACAAGTTCGTCGATGATCCGCACAAGGTGGTGAAGGCCGGTGACATCGTCTCCGTCACTGTTGTCGAGGTCGACGTGAAGCGCAAGCGCATCGCCCTGACCATGAGGAAGGCCGCCGACTATCAGGCCGGCCGCGAGCGGTCCGACACGCGCGGTCCTGATCGCGATGGCCCACGCGGTCCGCGTCCGGGTGGCGGTGCGCCCCGTGGTGGCGGCAAGCCGGGCGGTGCGCCAGCGCCCAGCGGCGGCGGCAACAGCGCCATGGCCGCCGCCCTCGCCGCAGCCATGAACCGCGGCCGCAAATGATGCAAGGCTGAGAGGATAAAGGGCGGCGCCTCGTGCCGCCCTTTTGCTTTAAGAAGCTCCCACAGACGTCACCCCGGGCGCAGCGAAGCGGCGACCCGGGGCCTACTCATTTCCAGAGCAGTTGAGGCTGGCCCGGCGTCGCCAAAGGCAGACGTACCATGCGTGCCCCCACCCGCCACGCTTCGACGCTCCACCACCGCTCTGCGAGTGAGTAGGCCCCGGCTCGCGCTGCGCTTGGCCGGGGTGACACCGGGCAAATTGCCAACGGTGATGGCTACAACGTCGGCCCAAGCATCAGCTTCGGATCGACCAGCCGGTCGAAGTCCTCTTCCGCCACGAAGCCCAGCGCCAGGCAGGCCTCGCGCAGCGACAGGTCGTGCTCGAAGGCGTGGTGGGCGGCGTGGCTGGCCTTGTCGTAGCCAATCACCGGCGACAGGGCCGTCACCAGCATCAGTGACCGCTCGACATAGGCGGCAATGCGCGGCTCGTTGGCCTCCAGACCTTCGACGAGATACTTCTGGAAATTGCGCGAGCCATCGGTGAGCAGCCGAACCGACTGCAGGATCGCGGTGATCATCAGCGGCTTGTAAACATTCATCTCGAGATAGCCACTGGCGCCGCCAAAGCCCACGGCAACATCATTGGCCATCACCTGCGCCGACAACATGGCCAGCGCCTCGCACTGGGTCGGGTTCACCTTGCCCGGCATGATCGACGAGCCCGGCTCGTTCGCCGGCAGGATCAGCTCGAACAAGCCGCAGCGCGGGCCGCAGGCCAGGAGACGGATGTCGTTGGCGATCTTGAACAGCGATCCGGCCAGCGTCTTCAGCGCGCCATGCAGCATCACCAGCCCGTCATGGGCCCCTTGCGCGGCGAACTTGTTGGGATGGCTGACAAAGGGCAGGCCGGTGAGTGCCGCGATCCGGGCCGCTGCCGCCTCGGCAAAGCCCTTCGGCGCGTTGATGCCCGTGCCCACCGCCGTGCCGCCGAGGGCGAGCTTGTACACGTCGCCCAAAGCCCATTCGATGCGGGCGATGTTCTCGTCCAGCATGGACACATAGGCAGAGAATTCCTGGCCCAGCGTCAATGGCACTGCGTCCTGCAGATGCGTGCGGCCGATCTTGATGATGTGGTCCCAGGCCTTTGCCTTTTCATCCAGTCCGTCCCGCAGGAAACGGACGGCGGGAATGAGCTTGCCCGTGACCTCGATCACCGCTGCCATGTGCATGGCCGCCGGGAACGTGTCATTGGAGGATTGCGACATGTTCACATGGTCATTGGGGTGCACCGGTTTCTTCGAGCCGAGCACGCCGCCGGCCATCTCGATGGCGCGGTTGGAAATGACCTCGTTGACATTCATGTTGGTCTGGGTGCCGCTGCCGGTCATCCAGACATGTAAGGGGAAATGGTCATCATGCGTGCCGGCGGTGACTTCCTTCGCCGCCGCGATGATGAGCGCCGCCAGATCGGGCTTCAGCAGGCCGAGGTCGCGATTGGTCTCGGCGCAAGCCTCCTTCAGCACGCCATAGGCATGGATCAGCTCGATAGGCATCTTCTCGATGCCGATGTCGAAATAGGTCAGGGACCGCTGGGTCTGCGCACCCCAGTAGCGGTCTGCGGGAACGTCGATCTCGCCCATGCTGTCGGTTTCGCGGCGCATGTCGGCTCCTTGCGGGAATCGGGCACAGCTGGCCCTCAGGTTGATCGCGTCCGCTGACACTCCTGCACGGTCGGGCAAAAAGGGCAAGGCCGGTTGGAGACGGATCCCTGCCGGCGCCGTCCCCTCGGGCGTCATCCAACCCTCCGCCGTCAATCCCACCTCCGCTATCCTCACCCTCAGCCGTCATCCCCGCGAAGGCGGGGATCCAGTACCCCCGGTGGATGTTGGGAGTTTCAGCCGAAGCCGCCTCGGTTACTGGGCTCCTGCCTGCGCAGGAGCGACGAAGGAAAGGCTGCTGCTTTAGCTGCTTTGCCGCGCCACCAGCAGTCCCCGCTCCGCTATCCTCCCCCCGGTCGTCATCCCCGCGAAGGCGGGGATCCAGTACACCCGGCGGGCCTTGGGTGTTTCAGGTTTTGATACCTCGGTTACTGGGCTCCTGCCTTCGCAGGAGCGACGAGGGGTTTGCGACCGACCGCTTCGCCGCCCTGCTCCGCGTTTCTCAGCGCCGCTATCCTCACCCTCAGCCGTCATCCCCGCGAAGGCGGGGATCCAGTAGCCCCGGCGGATGTTGGGTGTTCCGGCCGAAGACGCCTCGGCTACTGGGCTCCTGCCTGCGCAGGAGCGACGAGGGGAGGGGGGATCGACGGGACCAGGTTGCCAGTCAGCGCGGTTCGGGGATCAGTTTGCCGGAGTAGATCACAGGGCCGGTCGGGTCTCCGTTGGGGGAGCCGCCCTTGGGTTCGAGGGTGATGGCGATGGCGGCATCGCGGCGACCGTAATCGGCATCGCGCACCGGGAGATGGGTGATATCGGCGCTGTCGGCCAGAACGCCGAGGGACAACGGCGGGCGGCTGCCGTCGCCGGCGAGATACCAGACTTCAAGGCTGCGGTCGGCAGGCTGCTCGGCGCCGAGATCCCGCAGGGAGACGATCCCGGTCTCAATGTCGACGCTGACAACAATCGCCGGCTGCGCGCCGTCGCGGTTGACGACGGCGAGATACTTCTGCCCGGCCACGACGGGCTCCGGCTCTGGCAGGGGGGCCAGCAGCACGGCCGCAAGGCTGGCAGCAAGCGCAGTGCTGGTGGCCGCCGCGGCAAGCGCGGCCGCGCGCCAACGGTTCAGGCGGCGCTGGAGAAGATCTGAGGCTGAAGAGACTGACCCGGCACCTGGCAACGCTGCAGCGGCAGCTTTGGCTTGTCCTTCGATCTGGGTCTCGATGCGGGCAAACAGATCGGCCGGCGGGGCAACGGGAGGTACGCTGTCATCCAGCGGGGCAAGGCGCTGGCGCCAGTCCGCGACCAGCCGGGCGAAGTCCGGATCGGTTGCCAGCCGCAGGTCGGCGTCACGGCGCTCACTCTCAGAAAGGCTGCCCAACACGAATTCACCGGCCAGAGCGTCAAGCTCGAGCCGGTCATCGGGTCCGGATGGGGCAGTTCCTGGCGGTGTGGAGCGTCCTGTCATTCGCGGTCCATGCAATCCTTCAACCGCATCAGGCCGCGGCGGAGCCATGTCTTGATCGTGGCCTCGGGCCTGTCATATCGCACGGCCAGTTCCTCGCGGGAATAGCCTTCGCAATAGGCGAGCACGACGCAATCGCGCTGGATATCCTCCAGTTCGCCCAGGCAGACGCGCAAGGTGCTGCGATCCGCATGACCCATGAGCCCGGCGGCCGGATCGGCAATCGCCTCCAGTTCGCCCTCCTCCTGCGCCAGCTCCAGCGACTGGGCCCGCCCGCGGCGGATCTGGTCGATGGCGGCATTGCGCGCGATGGCGGCGAGCCAGGTGATCGGGCGGCCGCTTGCCGGGTCGTAGCGTGCAGCGTTCTGCCAGACCTTCACATAGGCCTCCTGCAGCACCTCCTGCGCCTTGTCCCTGTCCCTGCAGATACGCAGGACCACACCGAAAAGTTTCGCCGAGGTTGCATCATAAAGCACGCGAAAAGCCGACCGGTCACCCTGCGCCGTCGCGCTGATCAGCGGCGCGAGGTCGAGAGCCATCTCGGCAGCAAGAGTGTCGGCGACGTCCGGCACAGGATCTCCCCGTTCCTGCAGGGCGCGTTGCCGGAGGGCAAGGCCAGGTCGGTTCATGGGAAGGATACGGCGACCAGCGGAGGCTGGATCAGAACCAGAGCCTCAAAAGCGCCCTCACCTTACGATGGTAAGCCGTTCGGCAGCGCGGGTGACGGCGGTGTAGAGCCAGCGGTCGCGGTGCTCGCGGAAGGCGAAGCTTTCGTCGAAAAGGACGACGCTGTCCCACTGCGAGCCCTGTGCCTTGTGCACGGTGAGGGCATAGCCGAAGTCGAACTCGTCGGCTTTGCGCTTCAGGGCATAGGGGATCTGCTCGGCCCCTTCTTCGAACATCGCCGGCAGCACCTTGACCTCGACCGACTGTTTGGCCGGTTCGTCTTCCGGCATGATGTCGAAGCGCAGCGTGTTGCCGCGCGGCGGCTTCAGGCGCTTGACCTGCCACAGGCCGCCATTGAGCAGCCCCCGGGCCTTGTCGTTCCTGAGGCAAACCAGCTTGTCGCCGACGGCCGGCATCGGAGTCAGGAAGCCCTTCAGCTCGCGGATGCGGGTGTTGTAGAGGCGGCGGGTGCGGTTGGTGCCGACAAGCACCTGGTCGGCGGCAAGGATCTGGTCCTTGTCGATGTCGCGGCGGGAAATGATGCGGCTGGCGCCGAAGACGCCGTAGTCGAGCGCGCCGCCCTCGCGGATGGTCATCGACATGCGGACAATCGGATTGTCCTGCGCCTGGCGGTGCACTTCCGTCAGCATCACATCCGGCTCGGCCTCGGTGAAATAGCCACCGCCCTTGACCGGCGGCAGCTGGGCCGGGTCACCCAGCACCAGAACCGGCGTGCCGAAGGAAAGAAGGTCGCGGCCAAGATCCTCGTCGACCATTGAGCACTCGTCGATGACGATGAGTGAGGCCCGCGCGGCGGCGCTGTCGCGTTTCAGGGCGAACTGCGGCCCGGCATCCTCCCCCTCCTCGACGATTTCCTCTTCCTTCGAGGCGCGCGGACGGTAGATGAGCGAATGGATGGTGCCTGCGTCGGTGCAGCCCTTCTGGCGCAGGACATGCGCGGCCTTGCCGGTGAAGGCGCCGAAACAGACATCCCCGTCGATGCCCTCGGCCAGATGCCGGGCCAGCGTGGTCTTGCCGGTTCCGGCGAAGCCGAACAGGCGGAACACCTGCTTGTCGCCGCGCTTCAGCCATTGCGCGGCATCCATCAAGGCCTTTTCCTGCTGCGGCGACCAGAGCATCCGTGCGATTCCCGTTTCGTTCGCTGAAGGCAATAGCGGGTTTTGCCGTCCGGCGCATCCGCCTTTCCACGTCAAGCACAAAGGCCTGCACGGGAGGCGATCGGACAGATCCTTGTGACATCTAAACCACCAGAAGCCTATCCCCGGGCGCAGCGAAGCGAGAGCCGGGTTTACAGAAACTGAGCCCCCCAAGAAAGCCTCCCTGCCTGACGGCAGAGACGTGCGTTTGCGTCACCTTCGTCGCTCCTGCGAAGGCAGGAGCCCAGTAATCGGGGCGCTACTTGGGTGGCATGCGGCGGAATACAATCGAGTCATTCGGTTACTGGGCTCCTGCCTGCGCAGGAGCGACGAGGTCGGAGACCTTGCGGTCCGGTTCATGACGGCTGCACGCGGCATGTCGAACAAGTCAACGCGGCAGCCCCAATTCTCGCTCTGGAAACGAGTGGGCCCCGGCTTGTGCTGCGCTCGGCCGGGGTGACACGGAGCGGGAGTGGACGGCCCGGAAGCATATCCAGGCGGCTGAAAGCGACAAAAAGGCCCGCGCCGGGGGACCGGGCGGGCCTTTTGATCGGGGGCAAGTGCGGGGCCGGGTCAGGCCGCAGAGGCGGCTTTCTTGGCGGCGACGCGCTTGCGGATCGCTTCGACGCCGGCATCCGGGGTCGCGGTGAACAAGGTCTGGGTGTAGGCGTGTTGCGGGTTGCCGAAGACTTCCTCGCGCGTGCCGTATTCCACCACCTCGCCGTAGTACATCACCATCACCTTGTCGGCGAGGTAGCGCACGACCGAGAGATCGTGGCTGATGAAGACATAGGTGAGGCCCATCTCGTCCTGCAGGTCTTTCAGCAGGTTGAGGATCTGCGCCTGGACCGACAGATCAAGCGCCGAGACCGGCTCGTCGAGCACCAGGAGCTTCGGCTTCAGCATGATCGCGCGGGCAATGGCTACGCGCTGGCGCTGGCCACCGGAGAACATGTGCGGATAGCGGCCGTAGTGTTCCGGCTTGAGGCCGACTTTCTCCAGCATCGCGAGAGCCGCATCACGGCGCTCGGTCGCGTTCATGTCAGTGTTGAGCAGCAAAGGCTCCTCAAGCACGTGCCCGATCTTCTGGCGCGGGTTGAGCGAGCCGTACGGGTTCTGGAACACGATCTGCACCTTGCGGCGCATTTCGCGCGAAATGCCGGTCTTGCTGATGTCGATCTTCAGGCCGTCGATCTCGACGGTACCTGCGGTCTGCGGATCGATCATCGACAGGATGCGGGCAAGGGTCGACTTGCCGCAGCCACTTTCGCCGACGACGGCGAGGGTCGAGCCGCGCTCGACGTCGAAGCTGACACCCTTGACTGCCTGCAGCACGCGCGGCTTGGAGAACAGGCCGCCGCCGATGACATACTCACGGGTGACGTCGCGCACCTTCAGGATGGGATCACTCATGCGCGGGCCTCCTCGGCAGCGAAGGACTTGGCAAAGTCACTGACGGTCGGCAGCCGGTCGCCCGTGGCGTTTTCCGGCAGCGCGGCGAGCAGCGCGCGGGTGTAGGGGTGCTTGGGCGCCTCGAACAGGGAGAGCACGTCGGCCTCCTCCATCTTCTTGCCCTGGTACTGCACGATGACGCGGTCGGCGGTTTCGGCCACGACGCCCATGTCATGGGTGATCATGATCAGCGCCATGCCGCTGTCGCGTTGCAGCTGCATCAGCAGGTCGAGGATCTGCTTCTGGATCGTCACGTCGAGCGCGGTGGTCGGCTCGTCGGCGATGAGCAGTTTCGGCGAACAGGCAATGGCCATCGCGATCATGACGCGCTGGCACTGGCCGCCCGACATCTGGTGCGGGAAGGAATTCATCCGCCGCTCCGGCTCAGGGATTCCGACGGCGTGCATCAGCTCCAGCACCCGCTCGCGGCGCTGGCGCCCGGTCAGGCTGGTGTGGACCTTCAGCGCCTCTTCCAGCTGGAAACCGGCAGTAAAGCACGGGTTCAGGCTGGCAATCGGCTCCTGGAAGATCATGGAGATGTCCTTGCCGATCACCTTGCGGCGCTGCTTCGGCGTCAGGGTGCGAAGGTCGAGGCCTTCGAACTCCATCTTGTCGGCCGTGATCGTCGCGGTGTTCGGCAGGAGGCCCATGGTCGCCAGCATGGCCACCGACTTGCCCGAGCCGCTTTCGCCTACAATGGAGAGAACCTCGCCGGCATCGACAGTGTAGTCGACACCATCCAGCGCCCGGAACGGGCCTTTCGCGGTGTCGAATTCAACCCGGAGGTTGCGGATATCGAGAAGCGCCATGGTCTCAGCTCCGCTTCAGCTTGGGATCAAGGGCGTCACGCAGACCGTCACCCATGAGGTTGATCGCGAGCACCGTGATGAGGATGGCCAGGCCCGGGAAGGTCACGACCCACCAGGCGCGCAGGATGAACTCACGCGCTTCGGCCAGCATCGTGCCCCATTCCGGGGTCGGCGGCTGTGCGCCCATGCCGAGAAAGCCGAGGGCGGCCGCATCGAGAATGGCGCTGGAGAAGGACAGGGTGGCCTGGACGATCAGCGGCGCCAGGCAGTTCGGCAGGATCGTCTTGAACATCAGGCGCATATGCCCGGCACCGGCCACGCGGGCGGCCACCACATAGTCGCGCGAGCGCTCGGCCAGCACGGCCGCGCGGGTCAGGCGGACGAAATGCGGCTGCAGCACGAGGGCAATTGCAATCATGGCATTCATCAAACCCGGCCCGAGGATCGCCACCAGCACCAGGGCGAGCAGCAGGGAGGGAAACGCCAGGATGATGTCCATGATGCGCATGATGAAGGTATCAACCGCACCGCGCATGTAGCCGGCGATGAGGCCGAGAATGACGCCACCCGTCAGCGCGATGACCACCACGACACAGCCGATGAACAGCGAGAACTGCGCGCCATAGATGAGGCGGGACAGCATGTCGCGGCCAACGGCATCCGTGCCGAGCAGGAAGGCCCACTTGCCGCCTTCCTGCCAGACCGGCGGGACGAGGAAGCTGTCGCGATACTGCATGTCCGGCGCATGCGGGGCGATCAGCGGCGCGAAGATCGCGGCGAAGACCAGCAGAAGAAACACGGCCAGGCCGATGACGGCGCCGCGGTTCTGCGAAAAGTAATACCAGAACTCGGTCAGCATTGCCCGGGTGGCGTTGCGGCTTTCACGTTCCAGCTTTTCGGCGATGACGGAGGCATCCGCCTTGGGAGAGGTGCTCATGGGTTTTCGGTCCTTCCGCTCAGTTGTGGCGGATGCGCGGGTTTACGAGCCCGTACAGGATGTCCACGATCAGGTTGACCAGCATGATGATGCCGGCGATGAGCAGCAGGCCGCCCTGAACGACGAAGTAGTCGCGGCGGGAAATGCTGTCGACAAGCCACTTGCCGATGCCTGGCCAGGAGAAGATCGTCTCGGTCAGGATCGCACCTGCCAGAAGCACACCGACCTGCAGGCCGATGGTGGTGATAACCGGGATCAGCGCATTGCGCAGGGCATGCAGGCCGATGATCCGGTGCGGCGGCAGGCCCTTGGCCCGGGCCGTGCGGACGTAATCCTCACCAAGCACTTCAAGCATCGCCGAGCGGGTCTGACGTGCGATCACAGCGAGCGGGATGGTCGCCAGAACGACCGACGGCAGGATGAGATGCCGGACCGCCGACAGGAACGCCCCCTTCTCGCCAGACAACAGGCTGTCGATCAGCATGAAGCCCGTGACTTGCGGGAAGAAATACATCAGCGAAATGCGCCCGGACACGGGCGTCCATTGCAGGATGCCGGAGAACAGGATGATCAGGAGCAGACCCCACCAGAAGATCGGCATGGAATAGCCGATCAGCGCCGTGCCCATGACCGTCTGGTCAATGAACGAACCGCGCTTCACGGCAGCCAGAATGCCGAGCGGAATGCCGATGGCGACCGCGATCAGGATGGCGCAGACGGCCAGTTCGACGGTGGCCGGAAACAGCTGCAGGAATTCATCCAGCACCGGCTTCTTCGAGGAAAATGATGTTCCGAGGTCGCCCTGGAAGATCTTGCCAAGATAAACGAGATACTGCTCCCACCAGGGCAGATCGAGGCCCATCTGGCGCATGAGTTCCGCCTTGCGTTCCGGAGCAATCCCGCGCTCGCCGGCGAGCAGCTCAAGCGGATCACCGGGCAGGAGCCGGATGAAACTGAAAGCGACCAGGGTCACACCGAGAAAGGTCGGGATCAGCAGGCCGAGACGACCGAGAAGAAAGCGAAACATGGCGATGTCCGGATTTGAGAGAACCGGCTCGCAGGGGGAAACTCCCGCTACGGCCGGTTCGCCAAAAGCGAAGGCACCGGCGGATTATCCGCCGGTGCCGCTGAATGCAAGGATTACTCGGCGATATCAACGCCCTCGAAGGAGTGGCCACCGAGCGGGTTCATGACATAGCCCGAGACCTTCTTGGACATCGGCATGAACACGACGGAGTGAGCGATGGTTGCCCACGGAGCCTGTTCCTTGAACACGACCTGCGCCTGCTCGTACAGCTTGGTCCGCTCGGCCTTGTCGGTCACGACCTTCGCCTTCTGCACCAGAGCTTCGAACTCGTCGTTGCACCACTGGGCGCGGTTGGAACCGCCCACAGCGTCACAGCCGAGCAGAACGGCGAGGAAGTTGTCCGGATCACCATTATCACCGGTCCAGCCGAGGAGAACGGCACCGTCACGGTCCTTGTCGCTCGAGCGCTTGAGGTATTCACCCCACTCGTAGGAGACGATCTCGACCTTGACGCCGACCTTTTCGAAGTCAGCCTGGATCAGTTCGGCCATGCGGCGGGCGTTCGGGTTGTACGGACGCTGCACCGGCATCGCCCAGACCTTCATGCTGAGGTCCTTCACGCCAGCTTCCTCAAGCATCTTCTTCGATGCTTCCGGATCGTAGGCGTCGTCTTTGATCTGGGTGTTGTAGGACCACATGGTCGGCGGGATCGGGTTGGTCGCGGCCTGGCCGGAGCCCTGGAACACGGCGTAGAGGATGGCGTCCTTGTTGATCGCCATGTTCAGCGCCTTGCGGACCTTCGGATTATCGAAGGGAGCCTGGGTGCTGTTGTAGGCGAGGTAGCCGACGTTCAGGCCCTGCTGCTCCATGATCTGCAGGTTCGGGTCGGTCTTGATGGCAGCGATATCGGCCGGGGCCGGATACGGCATGACATGGCACTCACCGGCCTTCAGCTTCTGCAGGCGAACGGCTGCGTCCGGCGTGATGGCGAAGACGAGGTTGTCGACCGGCTGCTTGCCACCCCAGTAGTCCTGGTTGGCGGCGTAGCGGATAACGGCGTCCTTCTGGTAACCGACGAAGGAGAACGGGCCGGTGCCGACCGGCTGCTGGTTCAGGTTGGCCTTGGTGCCGGCCTTGTCGAGCTGGTCGGCATATTCAGCCGAGACGATGGACGCGAAGTCCATGGCAAGGTTTGCCAGCATCGGGGCTTCCTGACGGGTCAGCACGAACTTGACCGTGTGATCGTCAACCTTGACGATTTCCTTGATCAGGGTCGGCAGCGACATGCCGTCAAAATACTCCCAGGTCGCGCCTTCCGTGTAGGTGTTCCACGGATGGTCCTTCTTGCCCTGACGCTCAAAGGAGAAGATCACGTCATCGGCGTTGAAGTCGCGGCTCGGGGTGAAGAAGTCCGTCTTGTGGAACTTCACGCCCTTGCGCAGGTTGAAGGTGTACTCCAGCCCGTCGTCGGAAACGGTCCAGGATTCAGCCAGACCCGGAATGACTTCCGTGGTGCCCGGCTTGAACTCGACCAGGCGGTTGTAGATCGCCTTGGACGAGGCATCGAACGTGGTGCCCGACGTATACAGGGCAGCGTCAAAGCCTTCCGGCGAACCTTCCGAGCAGTAAACCAGCGTCTTGGCCTGAGCGCCGGTCGCGGCAATCGCGATCAGGCTGGCCCCGAGAAGCGCGGCCTTCAGGGTGGTGCGGATAATCATAAAACTGTTCTCCCCTTGATGAGAAAAGCGGATCTCGCAACTTTGAGATTGTGCGAAAGTTTATCGATCCGCTTGCAGCGAAATAAGGACCGTTTTTGCGCCGAAAGCAACCGACAAAAGATTTCGATCTTCTGGCCTTAAACGAAATTTTTTAACTCGGTCATATTTGCTGACCTAAGGGCTTGGCAGCCGATGCTGTCCAATGCATTCCAAAAGCCCACGCCGTACTGATGCACCGCAACATAACCCAACAAAGGCCACAAAGTAGCCTAAATTTCAATATGTTGCATTGCAGTTTCCGCAACAGCACATTTTACCGGGACAGGCGACATCTACCGCAACGCAGCAAACGCCGGGAGCAATTCACGAGCTACGCGTTAGTACGTAGGAAGTTCAAAGTTTTCCCGTCTACGCGGAAACAGCGCGGCTTTCTTCCCCGGCTCCTGACCAAAGATATCCTGTCATGACGCCGCCCCGGGCGCCGCTCCTGCATCCTTGGGGAGGGCTTCAGTCGGTTTTACTTCGCCCGGCCGCTCAGACTTCGCGGAATCGGAGGCCACATGATAGGTGACCTGCGGGAACGGAATATCGATGCCCTTCTCGTCGAACACCCGCTTGATATGCTCGTTGTAGGCACGCCCCGTGGCCCATTGGGCGCCGGGGAAGGTCTTGATCCGCGCCCGGATGCTGACTGCGGAATCGCCGAACGCGATGACACCGTGCATTTCCAGATCCCCGATGATGCTTCCCCCTGCCGGCGAGGCCTTCAGGCGGTCGAACGCCTCCTTCAGCGCTGCTTTCGCCATATCGATGTCGGTCGCGTAGGACACCCCGATCACCGCGACATGATAGGAGAAGTCGCGCATGAAGTTGGAGACCATGTCGACGCTGGAAAACGGAATGATATGGGTGGTGCCGTTGATGTCACGAATGCGGACGGAGCGCACCGTCAGGCGTTCCACCGTGCCGGTGATCCCGGCAACGGTGATGACATCGCCTTCGTTAATGGCGTTCTCGATCTGGATGAAGGCGCCGGTGATGATGTCCTTCACCAACGTCTGCGCGCCGAATGACACGGCAAGACCAAGCACACCCGCACCGGCGATCAGCGGCCCGATGTCGAGCCCAAGCTCGGAAAGGGTCAGCATGCCAGTCATGACAATGACCACGACGGTGAAGGCATTGCGGAACAGCTGGAACAGCGTCCGCTCGCGGGCCGAGACGATCATGTCGCCGGCCGGACGGAGGCGCAGGTCAACCCAGGACATCACGGCCAGCCAGACGAGGCAGCCAAGCAGAACAACAAAGCCTGCCGAGGCAAACCGGCCGACAATTTCGGTTCCGGCCCCCGCCTTCAGCCAGTCTGCAAGATCAATGACGGACCAGGTGTCGAGCAGAACGGCTGCCGTCACGATGAACAGGACCAGCCGCACGACCTTGAGCAGATGCGGCACCACGGAATTGATCCGCCCTTCCAGCGCCGGGAGAGTTTCGGAGATGTGCTCGGGCAGGTGAATTCCGCCTGCGATCTTCCGCGTCAGCAGCATCGAACTGACGCCACCGGCCAGAATGATCACAATCGAGAAGAAGGTGGCATTGACCACGACTTCCATCGCCTCAAGCGGCCGTGTGATCCAGATGCCAAGCACAACGAGCGTGTAAAGGATCGCCAGAAACGCCCAGAGCCGCCCCAGCAGATGCATGAGACTGCGGCCAAGCTCGCCGTCAAGGGTCGCGGCATAGGACTGGATCGCCAGACGCACGGGTGTTGCGTTGCGCAGGACCAGCCCGATGGCCGTCGCCGCCGCTGCGAGGATGACAATCACCCGCAAGGCATTTCCAATCGCCAGGGACATGGTGATGTTCGCGATCGGCACAGCCAGGATCACGCCATACACCAGCAACGACAGCAGCGCCCCGACCCAGGCGGCCCAGTAGCGCGATGTGGCAGTGGAGAACGGCACCAGCCGCAGGCCCTGGTAATCCGGCGACAGCAACACGCGCAAAAGCACCCGCGCCACACCCGCCGCAAGGAATGCATCGAGGGCAAGCGACTCGATCAGCGTGATCTCACCGCCGAGTTGCCCCAGATGCATGATGCCGACCACCACGACGGCCATGACAACGCCAAGCAGGAGAGCAAGCACGTCACCGGCCGCAAGCAGCAGCAGCAGGCCGATACGCCAATACCAGCCACGCGCGCTGAAGCGCCTGACAAGCCAGGTGCCCCCCAAGCGGCCAATCAGCCGCAACAGCCAGTAGGTGCCGATTGCCGCACCCAATACGACCGCGAGTTCTGCCGCACTTTCCTTGACCTTGTCCCACTTGACCTGGATCTGCCCGGTGAAGAGCAACTGCAGGCCCTTAAGGGAGACGGAAATGCGGTTGAACACCGACACGACATCGCCAAAGGCCTGCCGCGAAAAATCACCGATTCGCCCGGACAGGATCTGCTCTGCCGCCGAAACCGGTCGAATTGCCTGCGCGGGCGTTGCCGCCTCGGCGACCTGTCCACTGACGACGCCACTCTTGCCAAGGCCTTCGAGCAGACCGACGAGTGCCGCCCGGCCGACCGGGTCCTGCAGCACCTGGACCAGAGCATCCCGCGCGGCCGCGATGTCCTGCTGCGTCTGCGGGGATGCCGGGGTGGACGAAGCAGGAGCGGGCGCTGCAGCGGATGATGCACCGGCTGCGGACCCGTTGGGCGCCGTTGCAGGGGCGGCCTTGGCTGGCTCGGCGGCGGCCGGGCCGGTTTGCGCTGCCGGAGCAGAGGGGGACGCGGGCTGGCTCTGGGGCTGTATCGGGGCCTGTGTCGAAGTCTGGCCCGACGTTTGGCCTGATGTTTGGGCATTGGCCAGGCCAGAGGCCGCGAGCATCAGACAGACAAGAGCGCATGCCAGCCATAGGAACAGCTGGCGCAGGCGGCGGGGGCGGACATCGGAACAGGAGGAGGTCATCACACAATCGATCATAGGCATCAGATAGCAAACGGCGGAGCAAGTTGCACGACATCCGGTGCAAAAACATGGTCGCAATCAAGGCAGCCTGTAACGAAACCCTAACCGTAATGAGGTTACGATCAGTCAAATATACGGATGGGGCCATGCTGAAGAAGCTTCTTGCGCTGGCGCAGGAGACATCACCGGATTCGCGCGCGGCGCTGATGCAGAAGACTGCCGAGGTCTTCCTGCAAGGCGTTGGAACACATACCCCCGCAGAACTGGCCCTGTTCAGCGATATCCTGCTGCATCTGGTCGACCAGACCGAAGAGAAGGCGCGCGCCCGGCTGTCACAGACCCTGGCCGGATGTCCGCAGACCCCCTCACCTCTCGCCCTGCGCCTCGCCGCCGATGTTCTCGTGGTGGCAAAACCGATGCTCGAGCGTTCAAAGGCCCTGACCGCGACGGACATCGTTTCGTTGGCGCGCAAGCTCGATGACGGCCATCTGCAGGTTCTGGCCGGCCGGCGCGACCTGCCAAGCCGGGCGGCAGATGCCCTTGTTCGGCGTGGCAGCGGCAAGGTGATGCGCCGGGTGGCCAGCAACCGCAATGTCCGGCTGTCGGAATGGGCGATGCGGAACCTCGCCGAAGGGGCCATCAATGATGCGGTGCTGCGCGAAGACCTCACCATGCGTTGCGACCTGACGCCGACGATCTGCAGCTTCCTGATCCCGCATGTGAACCCGGTGACACGGGAACGGCTGAGGGCCGTGGCCACCGGGCAGATCACGCCGGAGGAACTGGATGGCATCGCCCGGCGGCGGTCCCTCAGACGGGCTCTCGGCATCCGCCTCGACACTTTCGAGATCGGCAAGCTGTGGCAAATCGTCGAGAGCCAATTTGCAACGCTCGACGACATGCTGATGCTCTTGCTGGAGGACGACCGGCTGGGCCACGCCGCCGAGTTGATCGCACTGGAGACCAAGGACAACCGGCAGAAGCTGAAAGAGTCCGTGCTCTCCGGGGAAACGGCCCAAATCATCTCTGCCGCACGGCAGGCGAAGCTCGCGGAACCAACCTTCGAGGCCCTGGCCCGGGCCAGATGCCGCTACCTGCGGATCCCGGAAAGCCAGGCCGCCGCCCTGGTGCGCCAATACACCCAGCGCCAGGATGATCCGCTCGAACTCAAGCGCCGGTCGAGCGGCTTTGCAGCACGGCGCGCGTCAGCCTGAAGAAAAGAGTTCCGCGCTGCCGATGTAAAAAGGCCGGCGCGATAACGCAGGCCCTGGACCCGGCAAAAAACGGGCAATCGGCGGCAAGGGAGCAGGAAAGGCCGGGCGGGGAAGGCCCGGCTTCGCTTCAGCGGGCGCGGACCCGGCTGGCAACCTCGTCGAGCAAGGCCTGCTCGGCCTGTTCCTGGGCTTCACGCTCACGCTGGTGATCGCGTTCCTCAAGTTGCTCGAACTTCTTCAGTTCCTCGATGGACTGGGTCAGCTCATCGCGGGCGCGTTCCAGCTGGTCATTCAGCTCCAGCGCCGAATTGCGCAGGTTGTCGCGGCGGGTCGCAGCCGCCTTGGCGAAGGTCGGATAGGCGAAATGCGCCACATCGGTAATGCCGACACGCTCTTGCTCGGAGCGAATCTGATCATCCAGTTCGTCCGCCATGCGATGGAAGTCCGCAATCATGGACTCGATCTGCATCAGATGACGGCGCTTCTCGTCAACCTGGAAGCGCTTCAGGCGAATGAGGCTTTCTCGGGACTTCATGACTCAGTACTCCCCTTTGGCCACCTACATTATCCGGGACTCATTTCCAAAAGGTTGGCAAGCATCGCATAGCCCTCATCGAGGCTCGTCGCATCGCCCTTGCCTTGTGTCAGAAAGTCTTCCATCAGCTCATGCCGGCCAATGGCCTCATCGACAAGGGCATCGGATCCGCGCCTGTAGGCGCCCAGCCGGATCAGCTCTTCCATGTCGGCGAAGGTTGCCATCAGGGCCTTCGCCTTCCTCAGGATCGGCACATAGGCTTCCGGAACACAGCGCGGCATCGTCCGCGACACCGACTTTAGCACATTGATCGCCGGATAGCGCCCCCTCTCGGCAATCGCGCGTTCCATGACCACATGGCCATCGAGAATCCCGCGCACCGCATCGGCGACCGGCTCGTTGTGATTGTCGCCTTCGACGAGGACCGTGAACAGGCCGGTGATCGATCCGGAGCCGACCTTGCCCGGCCCTGCCCGCTCGAGCAGCCGCGGCAGCTCGGTGAAGACGGTCGGCGTATAGCCCTTCGATGTCGGCGGCTCGCCGATCGACAGGCCGATCTCGCGCTGCGCCATGGCAAAGCGCGTGATGGAATCCATCATGCACAGCACGCGCTTGCCTTCGTCGCGGAAATGCTCCGCGACGGTCATGGCAAGATAGGCTGCCTGGCGCCGCATCAGCACGCTTTCGTCAGACGTGGCGACGACGACAACCGAGCGCGCCAGCCCCTCCTCGCCCAGGTCATCCTCGATGAATTCCTGCACCTCGCGGCCGCGTTCGCCGATAAGGCCGATCACAGAGACGTCGCAGTCGGTGTTGCGCGCCAGCATCGACATCAGGACGGACTTGCCGACACCGGAGCCGGCGAAGATGCCCATGCGCTGGCCCTCGCAGCAGGTGACGAAGGTGTTAAGCGCCCTGACGCCCAGGTCCAGTGGTCCGCCTACGCGAGCCCGGTCGGCAGCTGGAGGCGGTGCAGAGCGCAACCGGCGGGCCAGTTCACCGCCCGGCAAGGCGCCCTTGCCGTCGATCGGCTCGCCCATCGCGTTAATAACTCGGCCGAGCCATGCGGTTGCAGGATGCACGACACTGTCACGCGCCGCGATGACGGCCCGGCACCCCATTCGCACCCCCTCCAGACCCGAGAAAGGCATGCACAGCGCATGCCCTGACCGGAACCCCACCACTTCGGCAAAGACTGGCTGGTTTCCCTCGCCAATATCGATGGCAAGGCGGGCGCCGACGCTCATTTCATGGATCGGCCCGGCGATCTCCACCAAGAGGCCCTGGACAGCGACGACCCGCCCCCAGATTTCTGTGGCCATGAGCGATTCGATCTCGGCAAAGAGCGATTTCAGGGCTGCATCTCCTCGGAAACAGGCTGTCGGTAACCGAACGTTTACGTCTCTGCTTAATGTTAATGAACGAAGCGTTGAGAGGCGAGAGCCATTTCAGGGCGGAGCGGGACTGCGTGAAATGAGTCTGTACGGAATCGGCTAGCACGATTTCTTCATGTGAAACGTTAAGTAGGCCTGAGGTCAGAATTTTCTTGATTCTCAATTCCTTGGCGGGTTCTTCACAGATTCGTTCTCATAAGGCTTGCTGCTACGAATCAGAATTTGTTAACCATTGACCATTAGCTTTGAGTCGGGGTTAACAGCAGTCCTTCGTAGCAGGCACCGACAGAGCCGTTGCGACTTGCCCAGGATAGGCAGCACAAGGGGATTGGCATGCGTGTATTGTTGATTGAGGACGACAGCGCCACGGCGCAGAGCATCGAGCTGATGCTGAAGTCCGAAAACTTCAACGTCTACACGACAGATCTTGGCGAGGAAGGCATCGACCTCGGCAAACTGTACGATTATGACATCATTATGCTCGACCTGAATCTCCCGGACATGTCCGGTTACGAGGTTCTGCGGACACTGCGCGTGTCCAAGGTCAAGACACCGATCCTGATCCTGTCCGGTCTTGCCGGCATCGAGGACAAGGTGCGCGGTCTCGGCTTCGGTGCCGACGACTACATGACCAAGCCGTTCCACAAGGACGAACTGGTCGCCCGCATCCATGCGATCGTCCGTCGCTCGAAGGGCCACGCCCAGTCGGTCATCGTCACCGGCGACCTGCGCGTCAACCTCGACACCAAGACCGTTGAAGTGTCCGGCCAGCGCGTGCACCTGACCGGCAAGGAGTACCAGATGCTGGAACTCCTCTCGCTGCGCAAGGGCACGACCCTGACCAAGGAAATGTTCCTGAACCATCTCTACGGCGGGATGGACGAACCGGAACTGAAGATCATCGACGTGTTCATCTGCAAGCTGCGCAAGAAACTGGCGGCAGCGACACACGGCAAGAACTATATCGAAACCGTCTGGGGCCGCGGTTATGTGCTGCGCGAACCCGACATGGAAGTGGCGGCCTGATCCAGCTCGCCCTGCCCTTCTCCAAGCCTCGCTTCATTCAAAAGGCCTCGCCGGATTACCGGCGAGGCCTTTCGTCATTTCATGCCGGTGACCGTCACAGGTTGAGCTGATAGGTCGCCGGGACGTAGCGAAAGCCCGAACCAGCCGCCTCGACAAACCCGAGGGCCGGTGCCGGCATGTGATAGCCGATGAACGGGATCCGATCGCTGGCCAGCATGCCGAGCACCTTGCGCCGGGTCGCGGCCGCTGCGGCCTTGTCCATGTCAAAGCGGACTTCCCAGTCCGGGTAAGCCAGCGACCAGACATAGTGATTGGTCATGTCGGCCGTGATCAGGAGCTGCTGCCCGGCAGACTCGAGCATGTAGACCATGTGCCCGGGCGTGTGACCGACCGCAGCCATCCCGGTGATGCCGGAGACCACGCTGCCCCCCTCCCCGATGAAGGACATCTTCTCGGCAAAGGGCGTGATGTTGGTCGTCATCAGCTTGGCAACGCCATTGCTGGCGGGATCCTGCTTGGACCAGAAATCGAACTCGCCCTGCCCCGTGACATACCGGGCATTCGGGAAGGCAGGAGCGCCGGCTTCGATCATGCCGCCGATATGGTCGGGATGCATGTGGGTGAGGACAACGATATTGACCTGCTCCGGCGTATATCCGGCGGCGAGGATGGCCGCACGCAAGTTACCCCGCCCCGGACGCCCGCCTTCACCGACGCCCGTATCGAACAGCACCAGTTCATTACCGGTGTTGACGAGGGTCGGCGTGAAGGAATTGCGGAACTTGTCAACAGGCAGGAAACTCGCCTGCGAAACGGCATTGAACTCCTCCGCCGGCACATTCATGCCGAAGGTCTTCTGCGGCTCTTCACTGACCGCTGCCCCGTCGAGAAGCGTCGTCACCTCGAAATCGCCGAGCCGATACCGGCTGATTACAGGAAGAACGCCGGCCTGCTGTGGTGCGGCTGCATGTGCAATACCCGGAGCAAGGGTCATGCCCGACATTCCGGCGAGCCCAAGCCCGGCGGCCCCGGCCAACAAGCCCCGCCGGGAAATGGAATTGGTCTGGTCCGTCATTTTGCCTCCTTCGGGCACAAGGCCCACCTGTTCATGACGCAGTCTCCGGCTGGACACTGGATCGGGTTCCCTACGCCACCGGGAACGTTAAGGATTGCATCAGACCAAGAAGTCGGGCGCATCTGACGGCCTTGTGATCACTGCGTGAGGACATGCAAAAGGGCCGGTCACTGGACCGGCCTCGAGCTTGATGACAAACCTCGACCTCTCCGAAGTCATCCCGGCCAAGCGCAGCGCCGAGCCGGGACCTGAGAGTCGGGGCCTCTATGGTTCAATCAGCTAACCGGGAGAGACCTTGGCTCTCCGGTCCCGGATCTCCGCTTCGCTCTCGTCCGGGATGACGATACAGGGGTTGTCAAAAACAAAAGGGCCGGTCACTGGACCGGCCCTCAATCAGGTTCTGGATCGCACGGCTCACTTCAATCCGAAGCTGCTTGCCATGGCCAGCCGCGGTGCGGCGGTCGCGCTTGCCGCCTGCTTCAGCTGATAGAGGCCGCGCTGGCCGGGAACCGGCTGGAAGGCATCGGTCAGGCCGACAACAGTCTCGGCCGCGCCCAGAACGAGGAAACCATCCTCCGGCATCATGCGAGCAATGCGCTGAAGGATGTCGATCTTGGTCTGCTGGTCAAAATAGATCAGCACGTTGCGGCAGAACACGATGTCGAATTCACCGAGGTGGCTGAAATTCTCCAGGAGATTCAGCTTGCGCCATTCGATCATGGTCCGCAGGTCCGGATTGATCTGCCAGAGATCCCCCTGCTGGGCGAAATACTTCAGCAGCATCTGGATCGGCAGGCCGCGCTGGACTTCGAACTGGCTGTAGATGCCAGCCTTCGCCTTTTCCAGAACTTCCGAGGACAGGTCAGTCCCAAGGATGCGGAAACGCCAGCCGGCGACCTTGTGTGCGGCTTCCTTCAGGCAGATGCCGATGGAATACGGCTCCTGGCCGGTGGACGCAGCCGCGCACCAGATCTTCACGCTGCGCGAGCTGGCACGCTTTTCCAGCATCGCCGGCAGCATGATGTTGTTGAAGTGTTCGAACGGCGTCTTGTCGCGAAAGAAGAACGACTCGTTCGTCGTCATCGCCTCGACTACAGCATTCGACAAGACGGCGTTGCCACCGCGCTGCATGGCCTGCACGAGACCCGACAGGGTGTCGATGCCATTCTTGCGGGCCACCGGAACCAGCCGGCTTTCAACGAGATACTGCTTGTCGTCAGACAACATCAGGCCCGAGCGTTCCTTCAGGAACCGCTTGAGAAAATCATACTCAGTCGGGGTCATCGGGCACTCCCCTTCAACACACGAACAATCTTGGGACCGATGTCCGTCAGCGGCAGCACGTCGCTGCAAAGACCGGTGTTTGCGGCGGCACCCGGCATGCCCCAAACGACGCTCGAGGCCTCGTCCTGGGCGATGATGCTGCCACCACCGGCAGAGATCGTCTTGACGCCATTGGCGCCGTCCGAACCCATGCCGGTCAGAACCACCGCGAGGGTGGCTGAGCCATAAGCCTTGGCGACGCTGTCAAACAGCGGATCAACCGCAGGCTTGCAGAAATTCACCGGTGCGTCGTCGGTCAGCCGCACCTTGACCGCACCGGCATCCTTTTCGAGGATCATGTGCTTGCCACCTGGCGCCACGTAGATGTGACCCGGCTGCAGCACGTCTCCGGTCTCGGCCTCCTTCGACGGACGCATGGCGGCCTTGCCGATATGTTCGGCGAGAATGGCCGTGAAGGTGGGCGGCATGTGCTGGGTGATGACGACCGGAATATCGCTCACCGTCGAACCGATGTCCTTCATCAGTTGCTGCAGCGCCTGCGGTCCGCCGGTGGACGAGCCAATCGCCAGGATGCGCGGACGCGCGGACGAATAGGGCTTGAGCTGGAAGCCTGGCTTGCCGGCATCTGCCCGCACGCCCGGCATTGCCGGCCTGTTTGCCAGCGCGCCGACAGGGGCCTGCGACGCGGATCGTCCCGCGTTGGTCTCGGCCCGCATGGTCTTGCCACGGCCGGACAGGCGGCGCGCCCGTTCCCCGAGGATCTTGACCTTGTCGATCAGTTCACGGCGAAAATCGACCGAAGTGGTGATTTCAGACGTGGATTCCGGCTTCGGAACATAGTCAGCCGCGCCGAGGGTCAGGGCTTTCAGCGAGATATCAGCGTTGCGACGCGTCAGCGTGGAGGCCATGACGACAACCAGGTCACGCTTCTTGGCCAGCATCAGCGGCAAGGCGGTCATGCCGTCCATTTCCGGCATTTCGATATCGAGGACAACGACATCCGGATTGCTGCGCAGGATGTCATCCACCGCCAGCTTGCCATTGCGATGGGAAGCGACGACGGCAAGCGCCGGATCAGCGTCCAGCCATCGGCTCAGAAGGCCACGGATGACGACCGCGTCGTCAACGACCATGACACGGATGGGGTCCGTATTCGGAGATGACCCGGTACTCGGGTTCATTTGTGCAAAAGCCATGTGGCGCACCCATACAGGAGAGATCAGATGAGGCCGACTTCCTGGAATTTCGCTTCCACGATCTCCCGATCAAACGGCTTCATGATGTATTCATTGGCCCCGGCGCGGATCGCCCGGGCGATATGGGCCACATCGTTCTCCGTGGTGCAGAAGACCACGATCGGCTTCTCGCCACCGGGTTCCCGGCGCAGGCTGGTCAGGAACTCAAGACCGTCCATCACCGGCATGTTCCAGTCGAGCAGGATGGCATCCGGCATGGCCTTGCGGCATGCATCGAGTGCCTGCTGACCGTCCTCGGCTTCCGAAATCTGGAACTGCAGATCCTCGAGGATCCGGCGGGCGACCTTGCGGATGACGCTGGAATCATCCACCACGAGACACTGTTTCATCTGTTTCATCTCCACTTTGCCGGAGCCGCGTACGGCGATGGCGTCAGGCGGCCATCGCGTCGGTCATCATGGCCCCGAGCAGACGCTCCACA
Organism: Pannonibacter sp.; assembly: GCF_051860505.1. Classification (NCBI taxonomy): domain Bacteria; kingdom Pseudomonadati; phylum Pseudomonadota; class Alphaproteobacteria; order Hyphomicrobiales; family Stappiaceae; genus Pannonibacter; species Pannonibacter sp. The sequence goes on from NZ_JBHYDX010000014.1 coordinate 113,196, forward strand.
TCGAGGATGACCATCAGCTGACCATCCAGCCGATGCACGCCGGCAGAAATTTCGGCCCAGCGCTTGTCAAGGTTCTGCGGGTTCGGCTCGGCCGTCTTGCCGGAGAGGGTCAGGACCTCGCCAACCGTATCGATCACAAGTCCGTAGGATTCATGCTTGTACTCGATGCCGACGGCCATCATCTGGCCGTCCTGGCGCGGCGGCAGGTGCAGGCGGCGGCGCATGTTGATCGCCGTCACAATGCGCCCGCGCAGGTTCAGCACTCCAGCGACTTCCGGGGCCGACAACGGCACCCGGGTCACGCTTTCCGGCACGAAGACGTCGTGCACCTGGGAGATCGGCAGGCCGAACAACTGGCCACCGATCACCACGGTGACGTACTGGATCATGTCGGTGCCCGAGGCGACGCTATGGTCCAAGACACTCATGCGGCAACTCCCATTTCACCCGAGAACACATCCTTGAGAGCAGCGATCAGACCCGGACGGTCGAACTTCGCCACATAATCGTCGAAACCTGCCTGGCGGCCGCGTTCGATCGAGGCCGGCGTAACCATGGCCGACAGGGCCAGGACCGGCATCTTGCGGAAGCGCGGATCGCGGCGCAGGGCCTCGCAGAACTCGAAGCCGTTGACACGCGGCATCTCGATGTCACTGACCACGGCCTGGAACTCGACGCCGCTTTCGAGCACTTCGAAGGCTTCGTCCGGACCATCGCAGGTGGTGACGTCATAGCCGGCGGCTTTCAGCACCGGGGTCAGCATGTTGCGGAAGAAGGCCGAGTCATCGACGAAGAGGATCTTCTTCGTCAGCGAACGGATGTCCATCTCCTTGCGCATGAACCAGTCCTCGAAGGCCTGCGGCAGGTAGTAGCCGAGGTCGAGAATTTCAGTTGCGCGTTCCTTGATGACTGCCGAGCCGAGGATACCCGGACGCTCGGAGCCAACTTCGATGTGCAGGCGCTCTTCGACAATGTCGACGATCTCGTCAACCACCAGGCCCATGGAGCGGCCGCTGTCGGAGAACACCAGCATCGGCTGGGTGCCTTCGACCTTGTGATGGTCGCCTTCGTTGACATAGACGAGCGGCATCAGCGAACCGCGGTACTGGACCAGATCGCGGCCGTTGGAGCGTTCGATCTTGGAGACCTCGAACTCTTCCAGACGCGTGACCAGGGACAGCGGCACGGCCTTCGGCTCCGGCGCACCGGCGCGGAACAGCAGCAGCGAGATCGGCTTCTGGCCTTCGCCGGCAACGCGGCGGTTCTCATCGGCTTCCTCGTTCTGCTCAGCAACCGCACTCGAGGCCTGGCTCGCCATCGCGGAGGCGATGCCGTTCGGATCGATGATCATGATCACCGAGCCATCGCCGAGGATGGTGTTGCCGGAGAACATGTTGAGGTTGCGCAGCATCGAGGACATCGGCTTGACGACGATTTCCTCGGTGTGGAAGACGCCGTCGACGACAACGCCGAAGGTCTGGCTGCCAACCTGCATGACAACGATGAAGCCGTTGTCGTCGTTGATCGCCTTCTCGGCGTCCTCGCCTTCATAGGTGCCCAGCAACTGCGACAGATGCAGCAGCGGCAGCAGCTTGTTGCGCAGACGCAGGACCGGCGTGTTCTTGATCCGCTCGATGCGATGTTCGGAGTTGGTCTGGACGCGGACCAGTTCCACCACCGACAGCTGCGGGATCGCAAACCGGTCACCGCCGGCCTCGACGATCAGCGTCGAGACAATGGCAAGGGTGAGCGGGATCTTGATGATGAAGCTGGAGCCCTTGCCCGGCGTCGAGCGCAGGTCAACGGTACCACCGATCAGCTCGATGTTGTTGCGCACCACGTCCATGCCGACGCCGCGGCCAGAGACGCTGGTAACAGCAGCGGCCGTGGAGAAGCCTGCCGCGAAGATGTAGCGATGGATCTGCGCATCGGTCATCTTGTCGACTTCAGCTTCAGTCGCGAGCCCACGCTCGATGACCTTGGCCTTGATCTTCTCGACGTCGAGACCCTTACCGTCGTCCTTCACCTCGATGATGATATGGCCGCCTTCATGATAGGCCGCCAAGGTGATGAAGCCCTTTTCCGGCTTGCCGGCAGCACGGCGGACCGCCGGCATTTCGAGGCCGTGGTCGGCCGAGTTGCGGACCATGTGGGTCAGCGGGTCCTTGATCATTTCAAGGACCTGGCGGTCGAGTTCGGTCTCGGCGCCAATCATTTCGAGTTCGATTGGCTTGCCGAGTTCCTGGCTCAGGTCGCGGACGATGCGCGGCAGCTTCTGCCAGGCATTGCCGATCGGCTGCATGCGGGTCTTCATGACGCCTTCCTGCAGCTCGGCCGTCACGTTGGACAGACGCTGCAGCGGCACCTTGAATTCGCTGTCTTCATGACGGCGCACGATTTCCAGGAGCTGGTTGCGGGTCAGCACCAGCTCGGAGACCATGGTCATCAGGTGTTCGAGGGTTTCGACGGCGACGCGGATCGACTGGTTCGACACGCCACCACCGGCAGCAGCTTTCTTGTCGGCTTTGTCGTCGTGATCGTCATCCTTCAGCGCGGCAGCCGCGCGCGGCGCAGGCTTCTGGGCCTTCGGAGCCGGCGTTTCTACAACGGCCTCAACCGGAGCGGCAACCTCGACCTCGATTTCCGTTTCCCGGAACGCGCGTTCCAGTTCATCAAGGGAGACCTCACCAGGGCGCAGGGCGCGCTCAAGCGACTGGTCGGGAACCTGAATGGCCGGTTCGGGCACGACTGGTGCAGGTGCCGCCGCCTTCACGGGAGCCACAGCGGGCTTCTCCGCGCTCATCGACATGCGTTCCAGTTCGGAAATCAGGTCGCTGTCATCGCCCTGCGGTTCCTCGCCCTCGGCAGCTTCCAGGTCGGCCAGGATCTCCTTGATCCGGTCGATGGAATTGAGGATCAGCGAAACCGCTTCCGGGGTCACCGGCACGCCGTCGCGGAACTTGCCCATCAGGGTTTCCGCAGCGTGCGCGATCCCTTCGAGGCGGGGGAGACCGAGGAAGCCGCACGTACCTTTGATGGTGTGTACCAGACGGAAGATATTATCCAGAATGGTGGCGTTGTTCGGCTCCTGCTCGAACTTGACGAGCTCAACGTCAACAACATCGAGACTTTCACTCGTCTCGGTCAGAAATTCTCTGAGGAGGTCGTCCATAGCCTGCACTCACCCGACGTTTACTGGTTCCGCGCCCCAAAGGACGGCTGGACCGGGATGTCCATGAGTGAAGGGTGGCCTTAAACAGTTAAGATAGGTTGAAACAAACAGGTCGCCATGAACCTGTTTTTGTCATGACTGACGTGCGGTAAGCCTGACGAGGTCCTCGTCTTTCACGAGCTCAATGGTCATCCCGCACTCGCGTGCAAGCAAAAGTGTGTAAATAGGCTGAACAGAGTGCGCATCGACACGTTCAGGCTCTTCACCGCCCAATGTGGCCTGCATTCCCAGAGGAATCCTCGGGTTTACACCCTTGGCGGTCAGTTCAAAGTTCGGCTTGGACGGTTCACCTGTCATGCGGATAACGATTTCGCCGCCGCGCGGAACGCACTGGTTGGCAATCAAGAGCAAGTTTAGCAAAAGTTTAACCAGGTTCTTCGGCATCAGGTGCCGGTCGACCTGCCAGTTGAGATTTGACTTCTCGTTCTCCATCAGTGCCGTCGCAACCGACTGGGCATCCCCCAGGTCGATCTCGGCGCCAGCAGAGCCGGCTGCGCCAAAAGCAAGGCGGGCAAACTGAAGCTTGGCCGACGCCTGACGCGCGCTCTTGCGGATCAGGTCCATGGCGAATTCGCGCATGTCTCCCGCATTGTCATCATCCAGCACTTCGAGGCCGTTGATGATCGCGCCCACGGGAGAAATGATGTCGTGGCAGATCCGGCTGGAGACCAGCGCCGCGAGGTCGAGCGAGGTGAGGTCTTTGAGTTCGGACATGCGTGTCAGTCTCCGGGTCTGCGAAAGCCGTAGGGTGATTCGCTGCTGCGAGGCAGAGGGTTACACAGCCCTGCGCGCCCTGCCAAGCGCGCGGCCTTAATTGCGCGGCAGACAGCCAGTCTTCGCGGCATTTGCCTGTGCATCGGCAATCGCGGTTTCCCGTTCGACGAGGAACAGGAAACGATTGACGACAGTGTGGAAGAAGTAGAGCCGGTCTTCAATCACCACGAAGATCGACGGGTTGCCCGCGGTCGCATACCCCTCCGCCAGCCCATAGGCGCCGCATCCGGCAAACTGTGGTGCATAGACCTCCGGCGCGCGCTCAAAAGCCGCCTTGTTGCCCTCGTTGAGAAACAGCCAACGTGCACCGCGCCAGGAGTATTCCAGCCTCGGCTCCCCCATGCGCGGTCGCCTGTCGACAAAAAACGCAACAGGATCATAGCCGCCGATGGCATAGCCGGTGACGGGGTCCGCCAGGAAATAGGCTGGACGGGCGTCGGCGATGTTGGGAAGGCCCAACGCCAAAGCAAGAACTGTCGCCAGAAACCAATCAGTAGCGCGCAACCGGACACCGCGCTGCACGCGATTACGGAGCGTCGGCCACAGGTTGGTCAGAATTAGTCTACACTCTGCCATTGATTCGGGTCTGAATTTCCAATGAAGCCATCACGACTCGCAGCAAATTGAACATAGCATGCCGGAACGGACCGGGCCGGAACAAGTCACGCAAGGCCGCAGCAAGGTAGCCATGCAAGGCTTGCTCTCTCCCGGCCAGGCAACAGGCCCCGCAACCGTCTGCACGCACCCGGCACAGGGCGTATAGATGTCCTGGCTTTGGTCCGGCGCAGGCCGGACTGACGCCACCAGTAGGAGACTTGCAAGGATGCGCCACCCGACCACACATCACACTGCCAAAGTGGCGAACCTCAATGGCACCGGAACCACCGGCACCGTGAAGATCCACCGGGCACGGCCATTCTGGCCGTTCGCGGCCGTCGCCTATGTCCTGTGCCTGGTGTTCGGGATCCAGGCAGCCGTGGCCCAGTCGACCGCTCCAGGCAACACCAACTACAGTCAGGAGGAGATTGTCGACGCCGGTCACCGTTTCTTCGGCTCTGTCTCCGGCGGTCTTGCATCCGTGATCGAGAATGCTTTCAAAAGCTACGGCCAACCGAACGGCTATATCCTCGGCGAGGAGGGATCCGGCGCGCTTATCGCCGGCGCACGCTATGGCGAGGGAGATCTCTTCACGCGCAACGCGGGCAATCACAAGGTGTTCTGGCAAGGCCCGTCGATCGGCTGGGATTTCGGCGGTGACGGCGCGCGCGTCATGATGCTGATCTACAACTTGCCGAATGTCGAGGCGATGTACCAGCGCTACGCTGGCGTCAATGGTTCTGCTTATCTCATCGGCGGCTTTGGCATGACAGTCCTGAACAACAACAACATCCTGGTCGTACCGGTAAAGGCCGGAGTCGGCGCACGCCTTGGACTGAACATCGGCTATCTGAAGTTTACCCAGCAGCCGACCTGGAACCCCTTCTGAGAGACCAGGCGGTAGGAACCGGATTGGATGCGGCGGCCCCCAATTAGCCGCCTCGCCCCCCTTGGCCTGCGCCCTGCCCTCGGGTAATCATGGGTGGCAGCGGGTCGGTCCGGTACCGGGCCCGGACGAGCCGATGAGGCAGCGCGTGATCGAAGCGGCGATGTATGCATTCCTGGGGTTTCTGGCGGCAGGGCTGCTGGCACTCCTGATTTTGCCTGCTGTCTGGCGCCGGGCCGTGCGGCTGACACGTGATGCTGTCCTGGCAACGCATCCCTCGACCTATCGCGAAGTCAAAGCAGCACAGGACGCCTTGCGCGCCGAAGCGGCTCTGACCCATCGCCGGCTGGAGCGCGAGCTGGACCGGCTGAAGGCACAGGCCGCAAAAGCCCGGGCGGAGGCTGGAAAGTACCTGCCAGAACGTCTCGCGCTGCAGACCCAGCGCAATGAATTGTCCGAACACCGCCGTGAAGTAGATGCATTGCTTGCAGCGCAGACGGACGAAAACAGGCAACTGCGTGAAGATCTGACCCTTGCCCGAACGGAAGCCAACGAACTGGCTGCAAGCCTGAAACAGGCTGAGACCGAGGTTGCCGACTTGCTCCAGTTGCTAGACTCGCGCCGTGGCACCAGTTCAGATCCGCTTGCCGCCGCAACGATTTCCGCGCTTGAGGCCCAGATCGCCAGCCTGCAGCGCCAGTTGGCAAGCCGTACACCTACGGCAACGCAAATGCCCGCGCCACCGGTCGAGGCATTGGCCGACCAGATACAACCCGATGCCGACATGGTCAGGCTGCGCCGCAGCATCGCCCGGCTCGAGAGCGAGCTGATGGACCGGGAGACCGACTTCATCGCCGCGCAGGCCGATGTTGCCCGGCTCACCCTGCAGCTCGATCTGGCAGGCGGTCTGCCGGACGGACTTGTGGCGCAGATGGACCAGACCCTCAAGGAAACCGCACGCGAGAATGCAAAGCTGGCAGCGCGGGCGGCCGCACAGGACCGGGCCCTGGCCAAGACCCGTGCCGAAATCGCGCGCCTGACGAGCGAACTTGCCACCAGCCCGGCCGTGACAGCTTTGCGAGACGAACTGAAGGCGCTGGCCGGATCGGTGATTGCGGCAAGGACAGAGCAGCCCGAAGACGAAAAGCCCAAGACGACGCGCAGCCGAAAAGCTGCCGGAAAGGCTGCGACGCTGACCGAGGCAACGCCAGCCCCGACGACACCTGCAACGGCCGCAAGGCTGTCCGCTGTCGAGATCGCCGGACGGATCGTGCGGGCGAGTACAGCGGCACGTGAAGCCCTGTCGGTCTCAACCGCCCCGCAGACAGACCAGCCGGGCGCCAACGCAAAACCGCAGCGCGCAGCGAAGGCTGCAGACCAGGCCGGTCCTGATAAATCGGGCCAGGCCAATCAGGAACAAGCCCCGCGCGAAGGCCGCTCAGGAAAGAAGCAGATCGTCGCCTGAAAGGAAAATCGCGGAGAGGGAAATCGCACACAGGCGCATGTTCCCGGCCGGTTCGGACACACGGGACCAGTCAGGTCAAACCCGCGCGCACTTAAAGTTTCCGGAAGGGAATGGTACTCCCAAGGGGAATCGAACCCCTGTTTCCGCCGTGAGAGGGCAGCGTCCTGACCGCTAGACGATGGGAGCGGCTGCAACAGGCAAAGCCATATCGTTGCGAGACGGCCCGTATAATTGTTTGCCGGCTGCAAGGCAAGCGGTATTTCGGATCCGGAACTGGCCGCGGTGACGTCTCTTCCCTGCTGTCTGGGCCTTGAGCCAGCTGCGTTCTCGCCCCCGCGCTGTCCCGGCCTTGTGCCGGGACCTGTGAGGGAACCGACAGCTTCTCCTCGAGCTTCAACGGTTCGCGAGCCTGACAGGTCCCGGCACAAGGCCGGGACGGCGCGGAGGGCGAGGCTGAGCTGCGGCGAAGGCTTGGCCCGAACCGGGGCGCCGGAGTTGGTGTCGAGGTTTGGTGGCGAACCGCTGTTTTGCCGGAACTGCTTCGAGCTCAAGGCCTTGCGAGCGTTGTCCGGCCGATGACCTTTCCGGTGGCGGTGTCCAGGCGCTGGAGGACCGTCGTGGTCCCGTCCTGAACCAGCAAGTAAAGCACGCCATCTGACACGGACAGGCTGCGCACCTCGCCGGCAGTCTCGAGAGCAACGACATCCGGCCAGTTTCCATCCGGCACGTTGCCGACGGAATTGACCTTGTAGATGATTGCTGCCAAGAGGGCACAAACACCGGCGATCATGATCAGGGTCGAGCCGGCCACCAGCCGGCGCAGGCGCGTCTGGACACGCAGCACCGCAGGATCCAGCGGCGCTTCCTCTCCGTTGCCCGGCTCGCGATCATCATAGGCAGACTTGGTCATGACAGACAGCACTCCAGAACAGCCGGCGCTCGGGAACGACGCCGAAGACGGGCACGAGGACGCAGTTGCAGGCTTCGTAGCCGGGCCGGACGATGCGGGCAAGCGGCTGGATGCGGTTCTTGCCGCCCATTTCGCAGATCTCAGCCGCAACCGGCTGCAGAACCTCATCAAGGCCGGCGAGGTCTCAGTCAATGACAAGACGGTGAAGGAAGCCAAATACAAGGTTCAGGACGGCGACAGCCTGACCCTCACCCTGCCGGAACCCGAGGAACCGGAGCCGCAGGGCGAGAATATCCCGCTCGACATCGTCTATGAAGACGACGCCCTGATCGTCATCGACAAGCCGGCGGGGCTGGTGGTGCATCCAGGCGCCGGCAACTGGACAGGAACACTGGTCAATGCGCTGATCCACCATTGCGGCGACAGCCTGTCGGGCATCGGCGGCGTGCGGCGGCCCGGCATCGTGCACCGGCTGGACAAGGACACGTCCGGCCTGCTGGTGGTGGCCAAGACCGACCAGGCCCACAAGGGCCTGTCGGAACAGTTTGCCGATCATGGCCGCACCGGCCCCCTGGAGCGGTCCTATCAGGCGCTGGTCTGGGGCGCGCCGGCCGCACTTCGGGGAACGGTCGATGCCAATCTTGCCCGGTCAGAACACAACCGGCAGAAGATCAACGTTGTGCGCACCAGCGGACGTCATGCCGTGACCCACTGGCAGGTGCAGGAACGTTTCGGCCCCGCCGACCAGCCCTCGCTCGCCGCGCTGGTGGAATGCATGCTGGAAACCGGCCGCACCCACCAGATCCGCGTGCACATGGCCCATGTCGGCCTGCCGCTGATCGGCGATCATGTTTATGGCGCCGGGTTCAAGACCAAAGCCAATCCCCTGCCCGAACCCCTGCGCTCGGAAGTGCTGAATTTCCCGCGCCAGGCGCTGCATGCCGGCCTGCTCGCCTTCGAGCATCCGGTGACCGGCGAGACCATGACTTTCGAGAGTGACATTCCGGCGGACTTCAAGGCCCTCCTGGACGCATTACGAAAATTTTAGGTTCGGGCCTGTCCGCCCGGTCCTGTAATTGTCGCAATGCTGCTTATATCCTTGTCCATCGGCGAGCCTCGAACGGGACGCCGATGAACCGCGTTGCCGCAGGAAGACTGGCACAAGGCGCATCCCCGAACGTCCGCAGGAGGACAGGGAGCGGCCGCCAGTCGGGGGACGCCAGCCAAGAAGGGGGCGCATGTCATGGCCCGGAATGTACCGATGCTTGTCGCCGGTGAAGGCGGCCTGAGCCGATATCTCGATGAAATCCGCCGGTTTCCAATGCTGGAGCCGCAGGAAGAATACATGCTCGCCAAGCGCTACCGGGAGCATGACGATCCTGCCGCCGCCGAGAAACTGGTCAATTCGCACCTGCGCCTCGTGGCCAAGATCGCCATGGGGTACCGGGGCTACGGCCTTCCGATCGGCGAAGTCGTTTCGGAAGGCAATGTCGGCCTGATGCAGGCGGTCAAGCGCTTCGAACCCGAACGCGGCTTCCGCCTTGCCACCTATGCCATGTGGTGGATCAAGGCCGCGATCCAGGAGTACATCCTGCGCTCGTGGTCGCTGGTCAAGATGGGCACGACCGCCAACCAGAAGCGGCTGTTCTTCAACCTGCGCCGCCTCAAAAGCAAGATCCAGGCCCTGAACGAAGGCGACCTGAAGCCGGAACAGGTGCAGGAAATTGCGACCAAGCTGGGCGTGTCGGAGGAGGAAGTCGTGTCGATGAACCGGCGCCTCGGCGGCGATGCCTCGCTGAATGCGCCGATCCGGTCGGCGGAGGCGGAAAGCGGCGAGTGGCAGGACTGGCTTGTCGACGAAAGCGACAGCCAGGAGACCCTGCTTGCCAACCAGGAAGAACTCGACCAGCGCCGCAAGCTGCTGTCCGATGCAATGGACGTGCTCAACGAGCGTGAACGGCGCATCTTCGAAGCCCGCCGGCTGTCCGAAGAACCGATGACCCTCGAAGATCTTTCGGCGGAATTCGGCGTCAGCCGCGAGCGGGTGCGCCAGATCGAGGTGCGCGCTTTCGAGAAGGTTCAGAAGGCTGTCCAGAAAAGCGCCCGTGCCCTGGAGCAATCGTTGCTGAACTGAGGCAGGAACTGCTTGCGGTCGCAGGGTGATCGGAGATTTCCGCTGCCCTGCGCCGCCCAGCAAAACAGGTTTTCCCATAGCCAGTTCTGCTCTAGGGTGCTGCTTTGCTGGCTCGGAGTGGGGAACACCGTGGCGTTGCGACGTTTGACGGGAAAACGGTTCGTGGTCGGCGCCTGCGCCGCCGTCGCCCTCGGGCTGATGACGGCCATCCGGGTGCTGAACCCCGATTTTCTCGTGTCAGTGCGAGAACTTACCTTCGATTACCTGCAGCGTCTTGCCCCGCGCACTTACCAGGACCTGCCCGTGCGCATCGTCGATATCGACGAGGCCTCGATTGCCGCCCATGGGCAATGGCCCTGGCCGCGGAGCCGGGTTGCCGAGCTTGTCACCGGATTGACGGAACTGGGCGCGGCTGTCATCGCCTTTGACGTGATCTTTGCCGAGGCCGACCGGTCATCGCCGGTGCGTCTTGCCGAAACCCTCGACCTGAGCGGACGGCCCGATGGCGAAGATATCCGCGCGGCGCTGTCCCGGTTACCGGATACGGACAAGATGCTGGCCGATGCACTCTCTGCCGCGCCGAGCGTGCTTGGATTTGCCGTTCTGCCAACCGCATCGCCCCGCCTGCCGGCACAAAAGGCCGGAATTGCCTTTGGCGGCACAGACCCGGCAACCCTGCTGCCGGCGTTTCCATCCGCCCTGTCGGCCCTGCCGCTCCTCGAGGAGGCCGCCAGCGGTATCGGCAGTGTGTCTCTGTCCGCCAGCGATACGGGCGGCGTCGTCCGACGCATTCCAATGTTGTTTTCCGATGGCAAGACCGTGTTCCCCAGCCTCGCCATCGAAGCCTTGCGCGTTGCGCAAGGCGCCAGTGGCCTGATCGTGCGTACCAGCACAGCCAGTGGCGAAACAGCAAGTGGTCAGACCACCATCACCGACCTGAAAGTCGGCGCTTTCCCGGTTCCGACGACGGCCATTGGGGAACTTTGGGTGCATTACGACATCGACCGCAGGGAGCGTTATGTTTCCGCAGCCGATGTGCTCGACCCGGCCCGGCGCACCGCCCTGCGCAGCCGGATCGAAGGCAACATCGTCTTTGTCGGCACCTCCGCTGCGGGACTGTTCGACATCCGCGCGACGCCGCTGGGCCAGCTCGTCCCGGGCGTCTCAATCCATGCCCAGGCGACGGAGCAGATCATCTCGAATGACTTTCTGGTCCGGCCGGACTGGGCCGACGGGCTGGAGCTGATTGCCACCTTTGCCGGCGGGTTCATCCTGGTCCTGCTGCTGCCCTTCGCCGGAGGCCTGGCCACCGGCGTTTTGACCCTCGCCCTGGCGGGCACGCTGACGGGCGGCGCGATCTATCTCTACCTGACCCGAAGTCTGCTGATCGATCCGCTCTATCCCTCAGTCACCGCCTTTGTGGTCTTCGCCGTTGGGATGGCTCTGCTCTACGTGCTGACGGACAAGGAGAAGCGCTTCGTGCGCCAGGCCTTCAGTCAGTACCTGTCACCCGATCTGGTGCATCAGCTGGAAAAGCGGCCGGATCAGCTGGTGCTGGGCGGGGAACTGAGGCCGATGACCATCCTGTTCATGGACGTGCGCGGCTTTACGCCGATCTCCGAACAGCTGACGCCAACCGAGCTGGTACATTTCCTCAACACCCTGCTGTCGCCGTTGTCCGATGCCATCCAGGCGCATGGCGGCACCATCGACAAGTATATCGGCGACAGCATCATGGCGTTCTGGAATGCGCCGGTGACCGAAGAGGACCATGCCGCCCTCGCCTGCGCCGCATCTCTGGACATGCTGCGCATTGTCGACGAACTCAATGCAGAAGACGCTTTCGCGTTCAAGGCGCGGGGCCTCAGGGCACAGACGGTGCAGATCGGCATTGGCCTCAACACCGGCGAGGCCTGCGTCGGCAACATGGGATCAAGCCGCAGATTCAACTATTCTGTCATCGGCGATGCGGTGAACGTCGCCAGCCGGATTGAATCCAGCTGCAAGAGCGTCGGCGCGGAGTTGCTGGTCTCCGGTGACACGCGGACCGAAGCACCAGATTTCGCCTATCTGGAGGCAGGCGCCATCCCGCTGAAGGGCAAGTCGCTGCCGGTCAAGCTCTTCGCCTTGGTCGGCGATGAGGACCACAGGCGCACGGAAGCCTTCCAGAAACTGGAGCGCCAGCATCTGGCGCTGGTCGAGGCCCTGGATGAAGGCGCGGCACGGCGGGCGGAAGAGGCGCTCGCCGCCTGCCGCGCGCTCGCCCCGCAGTCGCTCAGGCCCTTCTACGACAAGATGGCCGAACGGGTGGCCGGGCTGGCGATGGCGGCGCAGTAGGTAAAGACAACGTGCCGGACCAAACTCCGCGCCGTCCCGGCCTTGTTCAGGGACCCGTTACGGTACCGCCTCGTTGCATCCATCTTCAGAGGAAGCGCCATCCAGACAGGTCCCGGCACAAGGCCGGGACGGCGCGGGGCGAGGTTTTCCTTCCGGTTCACAGAAGTCCCCCCACCTCCGAACCCCTCCCCACGAGGGGGAGGGGAGCTTCGAGGCTCCGGTGCGGTTGAACTGTTTCAGCTCAGTGCCAGTCCGCTCAGTTCACTTCCCGGGCGTAGGTTTCGACCGGGGGAACGGACTTGATCAGTTCGTTGTCCTTCAGGAAGGTGGCAAAGCGGGTGTAGCGGGCGGCGTCCAGCGCGCCCGGACGCTTGGCAAAGCGGGGCAGCGTGTCGGCCCAGGCGCGACGGTTGAGTGTATCATCCAGGTTCGGATGCGCTGCGATGAAGGCTTGCCAGGCTTCGTCCGGGTGGTTGGTAAGATAGATCGTGGCCTTCTCGATGGCAGCAAGGAACTTCGGCAGGCGCGGATCGTCCAGCTTGTCCTTGTGCGCGACATAGATCAGCTCGTCGAACACCGGCACGCCGTTCTCTTCCGGATAGAAGGCCTTGCCCTTCTTGCCTTCGATCTCGATCTGGGTCAGCTCGAAATTGCGGTAGCCGCCAATGATCGCATCGACCTGACCGGACATCAGCGCCGGTGACAGGGCGAAGTTGACGTTGATCAGCTCGACATCGGTGATGGCAAGTCCCTGCGACTTCAGCATCTGGCCAAGCATTGCATCCTCGAAACCGGAGACGGAGAAGCCGATTTTCTTGCCCTTCAGATCGGCGAGGCTCTTGATCGGACCATCCTCCAGCACGATCAAGGAGTTGAGCGGTGTCTCGACCAGGGTGCCGATCCAGCTCAGCGGCAGACCTTCATCGATCTGGGCATGCAGGGTCGGCTGATAGGAGACCGCGATTTCGGCCTGGCCGGCGGCAACCAGCTTCGGCGGCATGGACGGATCGGCCGGTTCGATCAGTTCGACCTCAAGGCCTTCGGCCGCGAAGAAACCCTTCTGTTTGGCAACGACCAGCGGCGCGTGATCCGGGTTGGTGAACCAGTCCATCAGGACGGTGAACTTCTCGGCGGCGAGGGCCGGTGTCGATGTGAGCAGCGCGGCAGCAAGCGCGAGGGACGCAAGACGGGACAAGCGGATACTCCTTGGGTTGAAGCCCGGCAGCAGCGCCGGGACGGGGAAGAAAAAGACGGTCTGGCGAAAGGCTGAATCAGTCTTCGGGTTGCCAGGAGACCAGACGGCGGGTCAGCCGGTCAGAGGCAAAGCGCAAGGTCAGGACCATGGTGGCCAGCAGGAACAGGGCTGCAAACATCACATCGGTCTGCATGCGGGCGTTGCTCTGCAGCATGATGAAAGCTAGCCCGCCCTTGGCCCCGACCCACTCACCGACAACCGCTCCGATCGGCGCAAAGACGGCCGCAATGCGGATGCCGGAGGCGAGCGCCGGCATCGCCGAGGGGACGCGCAGCAGGGTCATTTCCTGCCAGCGGGTCGCCCGGTAGAGCTGAGACAGATCGGCAAGACCGGAATCCATCCGCCGGAGGCCGTCAAAGAAGCTGGAGGTGACCGCAAAGAAGATCACCAGCACCGCCATCACGATCTTGGACGCAAGGCCAAAGCCGAGCCAGAGGACAAGAATGGGGGCGATGGCGAAAACCGGCAGCGCCTGGGTGACAAGGACGACCGGCAGCAGGCCGCGCCGAACCAGCGGCGACAGCCACATCACCAACGCCACCAGCATGCCCGCCGCAACGCCAAAGACAAAGCCCAGCAAGGTCTCGGTCAGGGTCAGACCCGCGTGATACAGCAGGAACGAGGGTTGCCGCGCAAAGGCCTCGACCACGGCCCAAGGCCTTGGCAGCATGTAAGGCGGAATTTCGGCAAGACGAACCAGAAGGTCCCAGGCCAGGACCAGGACGGCGGCGGTCACAAGGCCACCGGCCACATCCTTCCACCAGGTGAACCGGCGCGGATCGCGCGGGCTTTTGGCCACAGCAGAAGTGGCCGAAGAACGAGACAAGGGCCCGAGCAGGCCTGAGGCAATCGACACGACAAGGATCTCCCGTCATCGGTACAACCGAACGCGCATGGAGACCCGGGATAAGGCTAAAGGCTTCCGTCCCTTCGCCGGCATGACCCGGATCAGGTTCTAAGGGTTCGGCGTCGAACGCCATCTCAGCTCACTTCGGAGCACCCCTCGGACCGGAAACGAACATGCGTGTTTGCGCTGGTCTTGGCAAGATGGAAAATCAGGATGATTGCGCGGCGAAGGAATATGGGGAGCACGAGACGGTTTCGTCGCCATTAAGGCAGCACCGGGGTCACCCCGGGCCTCGCGTTGCGCTTGGCCAGCAACTGTATCGGTTGCTGTCAAGTTGGTTGATCGCTGAAGTCCCTTTTTTGTCCCATCATGGCA
>NZ_JBHYDX010000015.1:0-61683 GCF_051860505.1 Pannonibacter sp.
CAATCACCCAAAAAACCGCCAATCGAAACAACGCAGATGCAACTCCCAGGGCTCCAAACTTAAACCGGACAGCAGTGGCACAAGGCGGGGATGACCGTTGAGCGGGGGCTTCGGCTGCGGTGTCTGGGTCATGAGGCCCTGCGGCCCCTCACTCTGTGGTGGTCATCCCCGCCTTGTGCGGGGATCCATATGGCCCGCCCGCTTTCCCCACTCACCGCCCCGGCCGTCCCGTCTTCTTCGACCTTCCCTTGCGCCGGGCGTCTTCTGACGGGTCTTCGTAGGAGCCGGTGCCGATCTTGCCGCGCGGTGTGTGGTGCGGGGCGTCTTCTGCCTGAATCGCTGGGGCCTGGATGACGGGCTTTTTCGGCAATTCTCCGCTGTGCAGGGGAACTTCGGTGCGGCCGACAGTCATTTCGTCCAGGCTGTTCTTGCGCACTTTGGAGCTGGGGGCGGGCATGGCCGAGCCCCTGGCCGCTCGCGCCCGGTCGGCGGCGGTTTCCTTCTTCTTGCCGCTGGCGCCTTCCTTGGCCCCGCCGGCGCCGTAAAGCCGTTCGCCCTGATAGGTGCCGCCGCGCTCCTCCACGTCGGACTGGCGTGCCATCGGGTCGTCGGACAGGGCCAGCTCGGTGGCCTGCAGCCGGCGGATCTCGTCGCGCAGCCGGGCGGCGGTCTCGAAGTCGAGATCGGCGGCGGCGGTGCGCATCTGCTTTTCCAGGCTTTCCAGATGGGCCTTGAAATTGTGCCCGACCAGATTGCCGGTCTCGGCAAAGCCCGCGTCGACGGTGACGTGGTCCTGTTCGTAGACGCTGTCGAGAATGTCGCCGATGGAGCGCTTGACGCTTTCCGGCGTGATGCCGTGCTCGGTGTTGTAGGCGATCTGCTTTTCGCGGCGGCGGTTGGTCTCGGCGATGGCGCGGTCCATCGAGCCGGTCATGCGGTCGGCGTAGAGAATGACCTTGCCGTCGACATTGCGCGCGGCGCGGCCGATGGTCTGGATCAGCGAGGTTTCCGAACGCAGGAAGCCTTCCTTGTCCGCGTCCAGAATGGCGACCAGCGCGCATTCGGGAATGTCGAGGCCCTCGCGCAAGAGGTTGATGCCCACCAGCACGTCGAACGCGCCGAGGCGCAGGTCGCGGATGATCTCGATGCGTTCCAGGGTCTCGATGTCCGAATGCATGTAACGCACGCGGATGCCGTTTTCATGCAAGTATTCGGTCAAGTCCTCGGCCATGCGCTTGGTCAGCGTGGTAACCAGCGTGCGGTAGCCCTTGGCCGCCGTCTCGCGCACCTCGCCCAGCAGGTCGTCGACCTGCGAAGTTGCCGGGCGGATATGCACCGGCGGATCGATCAGGCCGGTCGGGCGGATGACCTGCTCGGCGAAGACGCCGCCGGACTGGTCCATTTCCCAGCTGCCCGGCGTTGCCGACACGGCCACCGTCTGCGGCCGCATGGCGTTCCATTCCTCGAAGCGCAGCGGGCGGTTGTCCATGCAGGAGGGCAGGCGGAAGCCATATTCGGCCAGCGTCGCCTTGCGGCGAAAGTCGCCCCGATACATGGCGCCGATCTGCGGAATGGTGACATGGCTTTCGTCGGCGAAGACGAGGGCGTTGTCGGGCAGGTATTCGAACAGGGTTGGGGGCGGCTCGCCCGGCGCGCGGCCGGTCAGATAGCGCGAGTAGTTCTCGATGCCGGCGCAGGAGCCGGTGGCCTCCAGCATTTCCAGGTCGAACAGGGTGCGCTGCTCCAGCCGCTGCGCTTCCAGCAGGCGGCCATGGGCGTTCAGTTCCTCCAGCCGCTGCTTCAGCTCGGCCTTGATCGACTTGGCGGCCTGCTGCAGCGTCGGCTTCGGCGTTACATAGTGCGAGTTGGCGTAGATCTTGACGCTCTTCAGCTCGCCGGATTTCTGGCCGGTGAGGGGGTCGAATTCGGTGATCGATTCCACCTCGTCGCCGAACAGCGAGATGCGCCAGGCGCGGTCCTCGTAGTGGGCGGGGAACAGTTCGATGGTGTCGCCGCGCACGCGGAAGGCACCGCGCTGGAAGGCGGCGTCGTTGCGCTTGTATTGCAGGGCCACCAGGTCGGCGAGCAGCTGGCGCTGGTCGATGCGTTCGCCCACCTCCAGCGCGAAGGTCATGGCGGTGTAGGTCTCGACCGAACCGATACCGTAGATGCAGGACACCGAGGCGACGATGATGACATCGTCCCGCTCCAGCAGCGCACGGGTGGCCGAATGGCGCATCCGGTCGATCTGCTCGTTGATCGAGGATTCCTTCTCGATATAGGTGTCCGTCCGGGGCACATAGGCTTCCGGCTGGTAGTAGTCGTAATAGGAAACGAAATATTCTACCGCATTGTCGGGGAAGAAGCTCTTGAACTCGCCATAGAGCTGAGCGGCGAGCGTCTTGTTCGGGGCAAGGATCAGGGCGGGGCGCTGGGTGCGGGCAATCACCTGCGCCATCGTGTAGGTCTTGCCCGAGCCGGTGACGCCCAGCAGCACCTGCGTCTGCTCGCCGCTTTCCAGGCCTGACACCAGCTCGGCAATGGCGGTTGGCTGGTCGCCCTTCGGCTCATAGGCCGACTTCAGCACGATCGGCACGCCACCTTCGGACTTGGTCGGACGCTCCGGCCGGTGCGGCACCCACAGGACGCCGTTCTTGTGCAGCGGATTGCCACTCTCGATCAGGGCGGAGAGGGCCGCGACGGTGGCCGTTGCGCCGCCATCGCCCGAGAGTTCCGGCAGGGCGTTGCGGCCCTTCTTCTTGCGGTTCTCCTTCAGATGCTGCTCGAGCTTCTCCGCCTCTTCCAGCGAGATGTCGAGCCCGGCAACCGGGTTAAGCCCGCCCGCCGCGCGCTCGCGAGCGCTCTCCGCCTTGCCGATGGACGTGCCGCGCGAGGAGCGCGATCCGGTGTCGGACTTGGCCTTCGGCTTTGCGGCCTTGCGCGCGGGCGCTGCCGGTGCATCCGTCGGGACCGACGCCGGATCAGGCAGCTTCTCGGCTGCGTCCGCAATTTCCTGTGCCCAGTTCGAGATCGAGCCCGAAAGCGGCGCGCCTTCGAAAGCGGCCTGCGGGGCTTCGCCAAAGCCATCGGCGGTTTCGGAGGAGGATGCGGCGGGGGGGAAGGGCTTCTTGCTCATGCCCCGCAATATGGGCCGAGTCCGTTGCCGAGGGAAGGGCGGGTTGCGGCTTTGTTCCGGACGCCGTGTGAGTGGGACAAGCCTCCTGACAGGATGATGTCAGGAGGCTTGTCGCGTTTGCATCATCGCCGGAAGCCAGGGCGTTGAGGAGTACAGGCTTCAGCCTGGTCAGCGCGTCATCGACACCAGCGAGAACATCGCGCCCTGCGGATCGAGGGCGTTGACGATCCACGAGCCGCCGGGCACTTCCTGCGGACCGTTGACGATCCTTGCGCCGGCTGCTGTGGCCCGGGCGACAGCCGCGTCGAGGCCATCGACGTTGATGTAGAAATTCCAGAAAGGCTCCGGCATGTCTGGCATTTTGGTCATGATGCCGCCAAGACCGACGCCGTCCAGCGCAACGCACTGGTAGGTGCCCATCGGCCCCATGTCGACGGCCATGTCCTTCTGCCAGCCGAACATCTTGCCGTAGAACTCGACTGCCTCGGCGCCGTCGCCGGCGTAAAGCTCGTTCCAGCCGAAGGTGCCGGGATGACCCATGGCCGGTTCCGGCGGCAGCGGACCGTCGGGCATGTCCGGCTTGAACAGGCAGATCACCGCGCCATGCGGGTCCGCAACCACGGCAAAGCGTCCGATCTGCGGGATGTCTTCGGCCGGCTTCATGATCTTGCCGCCATGGGCCGCGAACTCTGCGGCCTTGGCGTCGACGTCGGCGACCCCGACATAACCGAGCCAATGCGGCGGAACGCCGATGCCGGTCAGTTCTTCCGGTATGACCATGATGCCGGCGGTCGGCATCGGCTGGCCGGGAATGGTCATCAGCGTGTAGTCGAAGCCGGGCATCCCGGCGTCCGATGCTGTCCATCCGGCAACCTCTGCGTAGAACGCAGCCGCTGCCTTGGGGTCCGTCGTCATCAGTTCGTACCAGATGAACTTGCCGATCATTGCAATCCTCCCTTTTTGAAATGCGGCTCCCCTGCGTCAAGCCGGAGTGACCACATGGGTCATGAACTCATGAAAGCTCCCGTCCGCCTGTTCGACGCTGCCCGTGAAGCTGCGGCTGCCATCAGACCTGAAGCGTATGACATCGCGATAATTGACGATTTTCTCGGGAGTGTTGAAATCCGGTCCCTGGGCTTCCAGCACCAGCGTCTCGCCGCCGTCTTCCAGCCAGCCACGATAGACCCAGAGCCGGTCCATCATCGAACCGATCCATGTGCCGGTGTAGCAGCCGAGCGCCGGGTCGTAGCCGATGGTCATGAACATCCGGGCCGGTGTTCCATCCGGCATCGGGCCCTGGCTTTCGATCACGACCCAGAGGTCCCCAAGCATCCGGCCCGTTTCCGTCCAGAGTTTTGCCGGATCGTTCGGGTCGTAATCTGGATGACCGGTGCTCGAGATCATGCGCCAATCGCCTGCCAGGCGTTGCAGGACCTTGTGATGTTCCGTGGGCTTGGATGGTTGCATGAGCGTCCCCTGTAATTTCGGGTTGAGCTGTCGCATTGGCGGGGGATAAGTCTTGCGGGCCGGGGCGGACCACCGTATCCCGGCAATACTGTCAATTGACGATAAGAGTTGATATCAACATATTTGAACCATGTCAAACGCGCCAGTCATTCCCTATTCCAAGACGCTGCAGGTCAAGGACACCTGCCTCTGCCTCTTTGCCCAGCGAGCGGCACGCGTTCTGGCGCGGCGGTTCGATCTGGCATTGAAGCCGCTGGGGCTCACCAATCAGCAGTTCTCGCTGATGATGTCGCTGAACCGGCCCGCGCCGCCGTCGCTGGGGCAGGTCGCGCGGCTGCTGGGCATGGACCGGACCACGCTGACTGCTGCCCTGAAGCCGCTGACGCGCAACGGCTGGGTCGAGGTTCTGCCGGACCCCAAGGACAAGCGCGGCAAGCGCCTGGCGTTGACTGCGGTGGGCGTCGGCGTTCTTCAGGCGGCTGTTCCGGTTTGGGATGCGGTACACGGTGCGCTGGAGGCTGGAATGGCGACAGACCCGCAGCTGTTGCGCAACGGACTGGCCGAAATCAGCGGCTAGGCGCATCCCCCTTCGAATGCCCGTCCGAATGTCCGAGATCGCGCTCCGGCCAGACCAGATCGCGAACGCGTTGCTTCAGGACCTTGGCCTCCGGGAAGCCGCCGTCCGCCTTGCGCTCCCAGATCTGGGTGCCATCACAGGTGATGACAAAGACACCGCCCGTTCCCGGGATCAGGGTGACGGAGCCAATCTCCTCGGAGAAAGTGCTGAGCAGTTCCTGCGCCATCCAGGCGGACCTCAGCATCCAGTTGCATTGGCGGCAATAGGTAATGACAAGGGCCGGTTTCTCACGCTCCTGAACCTGGGGCGAGGTCTCGGCTTTCGGCTCTTGAACTGTGAGGTTTGACATTGGGGTTGCCTGTGGCGTGGGACATGCGGGCTGGCTGGATCGGCTGTGATCACTGCATGGATCTTTCCCGCACTGCAAGGGTGGTTGTTGAGCTGTGGCTGCTGCCGGGCTACCTGTGAGGGCAGGATTTCCCGAGCCGGTGATGCGATGAGCCAGGACAGCCACGACAAGAGCCGCAGGACCTCGATCGAGGCGGCCGCCTGCGGCCGGCTTGATGCCCTGTTGGCAGATGTTCCCGGACTGGCGGCGGCCATCGGCGACCTGTCAGCGATCTCGCGGCAGGACGGGCTCAGCAACGAGGTCTTCCGCATCGATGGCAGCCGGGGGGAGTTCATCCTGCGGCTTGAACGGCCCAGCCTGCGGGGGCGGGTTGACCGTCTTACGGAGGCGGCTTTTGCCAGGCGGGCGGCGGATCTTGGGCTTGGGCCCAGCGTCGTGCTGGTTGAGCCGGGGCGCGGATTGATGCTGTTGCAGGCCTTGCCGGATGCACGTCCGCTTGCAAGCGATGACAGGGCCGATCCGGGCGAGGCGGTCCTGCTTGGGGTTGCCTTGCGCAAACTGCACCAGGCGGCGGGGCTTTCGGCAGGTCGCCTGTGTCCCGAAGATCTGATTGCCGGGCTGCGGGCACGAGTGCCGGCCGCACGGTTGTCTGCCCTGCAAACGCAGGTGGTGGATGCGGCGATGGCAGCCGCGCGGCAGCTGGGCGCGGACCCTGTCCACCCGGTACCCAGTCACTGCGATCCGGTGCCGCAGAATGTGCTGCTGTCCGGCGGACGGCTGTGGCTGATCGATTTCGAGTATGCAGCGCTGGCCGACCCGGCCTGGGACCTGGCCTATGCCGGACTTGAGGCGGGATATGGCGCGGCTGCGCGCATGGCGTTGTTGACTGGCTATTGCGCCGGAGATTTTCCGGCGGCAGCAAAACTGGCCCTACGCGTTGGCCGGATGCGGCCGGTGTGTGACGTCGTGTCCGCACTGTGGGCGCTGGATCAGGCGGAGGCCGGCAATCCGGCAACGGACTTCACAGCCTATGCGCAGGCACGGCTGGCACGGGCGCAAACAGCGCTTGACCAGCAAGGCAAGCCGTCCGGCAAAGATGACGACTAGGGCCGGTTCCTGTTCGAACTGACTGTCCGGTTCGGCACAGCTTACCGGGCGCCGGTCGGGTCGAAGGCGAGCACGCAGACCTGGTGCCGGTTGTTCATGTCGTCGCGAAACGACATGTTCTCAGGCTCGCGCAGCAGGTTGTCCCAGAGATCGTCAGATCTGAGCGAGGTCAGCGTGCAGGCGCAGATCTTGCGGCAGGCGGCCTCGTCAACGCCGCCCAGAGCGCAGGTGAAGCTGCAGTTGTCGATAAAGTCTGTCGAGGCGCGGTCCGGGATGAGATGCACCGCTGCCAGAAGCCACAGCGCGCCAAACAGCACCGGCTGATGCAGCAGGTAGACAGCCAGGGAATGGCGGCCTGCGAAACAGGCAAGCCGGCCGCCGGGCCCGGTCGGTTGCCACGTGGCCGCAAGCTCTGTCGCCTGTGGTAGGCGCAGGAGATGGCCGGCGGCAATACCGATCAGGGTCAAGCCGGCCCAGGGCGTGAGCGGAACATAGTCGACGCTGGAGACGCCCGGGTCGCCAAGGCCGGTCCATAGCCACCAGGGGCCATCCAAGGCAGGAACGCCCGGCAGATAAGGCAGGGCAAGGATCAATCCGCCGGCGAGAAGGGCGAGCGGGACGCCCGCCAGCGCCGGCAGGCGGGCAAAGGGCAGGGCAATCAGGCTTGCGGCTGCGATGGCGTGCAGGATGCCGAAGCGAACCAGACCCTCGCCGAGGGCAAACCAGGTGCCGAGGCTGACAAGAGCCGCTGCAGCGAGGATCATGGCCTCGCGGCGCAGGAAGGCGCGCCAGCGGATGCCGTTGCCATGTGCCAGCGAGAGGCTGACACCGGCAAGGAACAGGAAGCTGCCAGCGATGGCAGCGGCAAAGGCGCGCCAGCCCGGTGCCGTGTCCACCGGCCAGTCGACAACGCCAAACCAGAACAGGTCCCAGGACAGGTGATAGATGCCCATCGCCAGGAGCGCGAGGCCGCGCAGGGCGTCAAGGACGGGCAGGCGAACCCGGGTCATCAGCGGCTCCGGCCGCGCAGATCAGCCAAGGAAAGCGGACAGCAGCAGGCTGGCGAAACCGCCGAGCGCGATGGTTGCGGCCACCAGGGGCCAGGGCGAGGGGCTGGTGGTGGCTGCGCTGTCCATGTCGAAACGGTCCTGGAGGCTCATCGCTGACCTTTCTGCGGTTTGGGAGATACAGGTTCGCAAACGCGCCCGGCAGTGGACCGGACAATGGAGCCACAGGGAACGACAGTCATGGTTAATGAAAGGTTAAAAGGGAGAGGTGCCCGGATGCCACGGCAGCGGCGGTGGCGGATGGAGCTGTCCCCAGCCGGGTTGAAACACACGGCGGTGTCCGCACCAGAGGTCAAGCGCCGGGCGTCAGGCAAAGTGCTTCAAGTTCAGTTGTTTATTTCAAGTTCTCCGCAGCCTTCAACTCACAGGCCCAAGGCTTCCAGCCCGCCTTCCAGATGGTCGGCAAGCATCGGCATGCGCAGCAGATAGGTGGAGGTTGCAGCGAAGGCGCGGTCACGGGCCTCGTCAACTGCCTGTGCATAGTCGGCGGCGTCAAAGTCCCCCCGACCGAGCCAGACGAGGGCGACCAGTTCGGCGGCCTCGTCGATGTTGAGATCATCGATCAGTTCGCGAAGCTCCTCTTCGCTGAGGTCTTCGCTTTCTTCCTCTGCCAGGCCGTTGTGATGGTGGCTGTCGGTGAGAAGGTCAGGGTCGAATTCGACTTCTGCCTCGCCGCGGTTCTCGTAAGCATCGTCCAGTGCAGTGGAAGCGGCTCGCGCCTTCTGGGCCAGCATGCGAATGGTATCGGGGGACAAGGTGAGTTCGACGGCCATGACGAGCCTCCGCGATCATGTCCTTCCACTATCCACCGGCTTGCATCACTTGACAACCGGCCAGGACAGGAAGGGTTAGCGGCTGCTGTCTTGGGAGGGCGGCACCTGACGGTCGGGGCGCGCCGAGGCGGCGCTGTCGGGCCCGGTCAGCGAGATGATCACGGCGAGGATCAGTCCGAGAGCGATGGCGATGCCGAGGGGACGCAGGCTTGCCTCCTCGGGGTCACGGGATTGGCGGGGCATGGGTCAGTGTCTCCAGGAGGCGGCCCGGCGGCGCGCATAGGCCGGCGAAGCCGAAAGGCTGCGCTCAAGGCGGTGCCACAGGGCCAGGGTGACGGCGCTCATGGCGAGAAACACACCGAGCAGCAGCAGGATCGCGCCATCCACCGTGGCCGCTTCACCGAAGATCGCGTAGAGGCCAGCTGCGGCAAGGCAGGCAAGCGCGGTCACCGGCAGGATGCCGGGCAGGCGGCTGTGGTCGGCTTGCGCTTCATGCTCATGGGAGAAAGATCCGGTCACGATGTGTCCTTTCCTTCGGAATTCCGATGGGGGGGACATTGACCGGCGATTGCGACGCGTTCCCGCTTGGATCGTGACGCAGTGCGACAGATTTTGCGGCCATTTCATGGCGCGGTCGTTAGCCTTGTCATTTTCTGATTCACTTCTTTTTGGGGAAATGCTGCGAGTGTGCACCGCAGTACTCTGGTGGTTGGTTGGGAAGATCCGGAATAGCGGATGCAGGAGAAGAACGTGAAGGCAAACGCCCTCGCTGTCGCAAATCGACCAGAGGACGCCAGGGAACAGCCAGGGACTGCGGTGAGCGAAACAGTCGCTGGCCCGGTGCTTCGCCTGTCTGGCCTGCTGTATTTTATTGCCGATCTCTCCGCCATGCGGCTCGTCTGGCAGGAAAGCAGCTCGCAGACTTTCGAAGGTCAAGGCGGCAAACTGCTGGAGGCCAGTTTCTCCGATGCCATGCGCATGCTGCCGGCGCAGACGCAGAAGAACCTGCTCGGGTTCATCCAGACCGTGCTGCGCAAGGGCAAGGCGGGGCCAACTGAGATTGGCGGAGACGCGGATACCGGGCTGATCGGTGTGACGCTGTACGGTTTGCGTTACGACTCGGAGGGGGGGCAGCCCTTCGTCATCTGTCATCCGGTGGGCGGAATTCCGGAGAACGAGGGCGGCGCGGTGGTGCGCGGCCTGGCGCCGATCCTGAAGCACTTTGTCGAGAACTCGACCAAGATCGTCCTAACCGTCGACAACTACGGCTACATTCGCTACGCCAGCCCTGCCTTCATGCAGGTTTTCGGAATTACGGACCCCGCCCTTTGCCTGGGACGTAACATTGCCCATATCCCGAAACGGGTCGGCAAGACGCTGGCGCTGCTCACGCTGACTGCCTTGACCCGGAGGGCCGGGGCATCGGGTCGCGGTCGGTTCCAGCTCCCCAGCGGGGACAGTATCCTGCTGAATTACTCGGCGGTGTTCTTCCGTGTCAGCGAAACGGTGGGAGGCGTGCTGTTTTCGGCGGAACCTGGGGAAAACGGCCGTGTTGATATGGCAAGGGTGTTTGACGCGATGACAGCGCCGGTGCTGGTGATCGACAGCAAGACCCGCAAGATCCTCAGCGCCAACAAGGTCGCGCGCAAGATCTATGCCCTGACGCAGCAGATCATTGACGACACGCCGATCACCGAGACGTTGCTGCATCCGAAGTCCTTCACCGCTCTGCTTGAAGCCGCGCGCAAGGGCGTCGTCGCACCGCAATCGGTCGTGATCAATTCGATGGATGGCGTTTCCAAGAACAAGCGCCTGCGTGCCATGCTCATCGAAGCCGATGACGCCCCACCGCGCCTGATGCTTGAGGGCAAGGCCTGACGCGAAAACACGCTTTGAACCCTTGCGGTGGCAAGGATCTGGCACTAGGGTCCGCGCGCTTGTTTTTGCAGTCTCCCACGGAGGATACTATGGGCTTTATTGCCGACGCTCTTGCGCGCGTGAAACCGTCCGCGACCATCGCGGTGACCAACAAGGCGCGTGAGCTGAAAGCCGCAGGCCGGGACGTGATTGGTCTCGGCGCCGGTGAGCCGGATTTCGATACACCGGACAACATCAAGGCAGCGGCGATCAAGGCCATCACCGAGGGCAAGACCAAATACACTGCCGTCGATGGCATTCCGGAGCTGAAGGACGCCATTGTCGCCAAGTTCAAGCGCGAGAATGGCCTGACCTACACGCCGGCCCAGGTGACTGTCGGCACCGGCGGCAAGCAGGTGCTCTACAACGCCCTGATGGCAACCGTGAACCCGGGCGATGAAGTGATCATCCCGACGCCGTACTGGGTCAGCTACCCGGACATGGTGGAACTGGCCGGCGGCACGCCGGTGATCGTCGAGGCGGACAAGTCCACCTTCAAGATCACGGCAGAAGCACTGGAAGCGGCGATCACGCCGAAGACCAAGTGGTTCATCTTCAACTCGCCGTCGAACCCGTCCGGTGCTGCCTACAGCCATGCCGAACTGAAGGCGCTGACGGACGTGCTCGTCAAGCACCCGCATGTCTGGGTGATGACCGACGATATGTACGAGCACCTGACCTATGACGGCTTCAAGTTTGCCACGCCGGCGGAGGTCGAGCCGGCGCTGTATGATCGCACGCTGACGGTCAACGGTGTTTCCAAGGCCTATGCCATGACCGGCTGGCGCATTGGCTATGCGGCTGGTCCCGTTTCGGTGATCAAGGCGATGGCGACCATCCAGTCGCAGTCGACCTCCAACCCTTGCTCGATCGCCCAGTACGCGGCGGTGGAAGCCCTCAACGGCCCGCAGGACTTCATCCCGAAGAACAACGAGATCTTCAAGGCTCGCCGTGACCTCGTGGTGTCGATGCTGAACCAGGCCAAGGGTCTCGTTTGCCCGGTGCCAGAGGGCGCGTTCTACGTGTTCCCGTCCTGTGCCGGCACCATCGGCAAGACCGCGCCGTCCGGCAAGGTCATCGAGACCGACGAGGACTTCGTCACCGAGCTTCTGGAGACCGAAGGCGTTGCCGTGGTGCATGGCTCGGCCTTCGGCCTTGGCCCGAACTTCCGCATTTCCTATGCGACCTCGACCGAGGCGCTGGAGGAAGCTTGCATGCGTATCCAGCGCTTCTGCGGAAATCTTAAGTAAAATTAATAACTTATCGGTTGTTCAGGGCGCCTGGTCGCGCTCTGGACACATTCACCTGCGATTGAACCCCGGTCCGGCGGCTTGCAACCCAAGCCAGCCGGGCCGGGGTTCGTCGTTTCATGGCGCGGTGCCGTCGCGGCGACTTTGGTTTCCATTTTTTGTCCGGAGATGTTCCATGTATCGTTCCACGCTCCTTGCTGCCGCCTTGGCCGTCGCTTCCATTGCTACGCCGGCGCTGGCGCAGAACCAGGCCCCGGGCCTGCAGATCGGCGTCTTGACCTGCGCTGTCACGGGCGAAAGCAATTTCATTATCGGATCCAGCCATGCGCTGTCCTGCAGCTACAAGCCGGCTATCGAGGCACCGGTCGAGACCTATACGGGCAAGATCACGGATTACGGCCTTGATATCGGCTCCACCGCCAACGCCAATCTGGTCTGGGGCGTGCTGGCGCCGAGTGCTGACATGAAGCCCGGTGCATTGGCCGGCACCTATGCCGGCGTGACGGCCGGCGTAACGCTGGGTGCCGGGCTTGAAGCCAATGCCCTGATCGGTGGCCTCGATCGCTCCATCGCGCTGAACCCGCTGAGCCTTGAAAGCAACACCGGCGCCAACATCACGCTCGGCGTTGCCAAGCTGACGCTGAAAGCGGCACAGTAAACTGCAATCCGGCTGGTTCCAGTCCAGTTCAAACCGACACGAGGGCGGCGTAGGCTGCCCTCGTGTTGATGACAGACCTTACGGCGTCACCCCGGCCAAGCGTAGCGCGAGCCGGGGCCTACTCGCTTGCAGAGCGGGAAACAGGGTGCCGAAACGTAATGGCAGGCGTAGCACACCTTGCCGCAAAACTCAGCGTCACCGGGCCGATCCTGATGGCTCTGCGAACGAGTAGGCCCCGGGTCTCCGCTTCGCTGCGCCCGGGGTGACACGGAGCAAGATCATGGGGGCTTGGGCGTCCCCCGTACCACCCCCAGCCCTTCCTTTCATTTCCGCTCGTTGCCATCCCTGTTGATTTCGCGGCAGGCCGGGTTGTTCGCTGACGGGCAGGGTTCGGTGAGCTGGAGATTGCGCTCCTTGCGCTGCTGGTCGAGGCGCTGCGTCTGCGTGTCCAGCGTGCCGAGTTGCCTTGCGCGGTCACGCTCCAGAAGTCGGGCCGGGTCTTGGGATCGCGCAGCGCGTCCGCCTGCTGTGCCATTGTCCTGGTAGCCGCCAAGCGCCGACGTCTGGGCGGTCAGTGGTGTTGCTTGGAAAGCGGAGAGTGCAGTGCCAAGGCACAGCACCGTGAGCATGCGTGGCAGATCGATCCTTCGCAGTCGTATTGGCATGGTGTTCCCGAGGGTGAGGCGCGGGCAAGGCAGTTCCAGCAATGCGTCATGGTCCCGCTGCTGGCAAGGCCTGTGCTCGATGCTGCGGTGCCGCACATGTTTTCCTTGCGTCGGCTTACAAAACGGCGCGAGCATGGCGGACCGCCCCAAGGCGGGCGGTGGCGCGGCCTTGCGGCGTCCATCCTGTCGCAAACCGCGCTGGCACCCCAGCCAACGGGAGGCGGCGGCATGACACAAGATCACACGCAGACAAGCGGGAAGGCAGCGACAAACGGCAGACACGCAGGGCCCCGGTGCATCGCGCTGGTTGGGCCCTTTGCCAGTGGCAAGACCACCCTGCTGGAAGCCATTCTCGCCCGCACCGGGGCATTGACGCGGCAAGGCAGCGTATCGGCTGGCTCCAGCGTCGGTGACGGCAATCCGGAAGCGCGCGCGCACAGCATGAGCGTCGAGGTGAATGTGGCGGAGACCGAATATCTCGGCGATCGCTACACGTTTCTGGATTGCCCCGGATCGGTGGAATTTCTCAGCGAAGCCCAGGGCGTGCTTGGCGGTGTCGACCTCGCCGTCGTGGTGGCCGAGGCCGATGACAAGAAGATCCCGGCGCTGCAACTGATCCTCAAGACACTGGAGGATCGCGGCATTCCCCGCGTCCTGTTCCTCAACAAGATCGACCGGACCGACCGGCGGGTGCGCGAGGTTCTGGCAGCCCTGCAGCCGGCGTCAAGTGTGCCGCTGGTGCTGCGCCAGATCCCGATCTGGAAGAACGGCATTGCCATGGGCTTCATCGATCTCGCCCTCGAGCGCGCCTTTGTCTACCGCGAGCATGCTGAAAGCCTGGTGATCGAGATGCCGACGGATGAACACCAGCGTGAGGTCGAGGCGCGGTTCTCCATGCTGGAACGACTGGCCGACCATGATGACGTGCTGATGGAGGCGCTGCTGGAGGACATTGCTCCGGGGCGGGAGCGCATCTTCACCGATCTTGGAGAGGAAATGCGCCAGGGACTGATCTGCCCGGTCTTCATCGGCTCTGCGGAACATGGCAACGGCATCCAGCGGCTGATGAAGGCGCTGCGGCACGAGGCCCCCGGAATTCGTTTCACGCAGCGCAGGCTGGACCTGCCGAAGGACTGCGAGGCGGTGCAGGTGCTGAAGACACTCCACACCTCGCATGGTGGCAAGCTGTCGCTGGTGCGCGTGCTGGCGGGGCGGGTTGGAGAGGCGGCCACGCTCGTTCGTCCGGATGGTGCAGAGGCGCGGATCAGCGGCATCGCCACGCTGTACGGCCAGCAGACGAGCAAGCGGGGGGCAGCGGACGCAGGCGAGACGGTGGCGCTGGGCAAGCTCGACGGCGTCATGACAGGTGAAACGCTTGGACTGCAAGGCGTCGCGCCACAGGTGGCGCGGTCCTGGGTGCCAGAGCCGGTGCTCAGCGTTGCCCTGTCGGCAGCCGAGTGCAAGGACGAGGTCAAGCTGTCGTCAGCCCTTGCCAAGCTTGTCGAGGAAGATCCGGGCCTCAAGGTGTCCCAGTCCGGGCAGTCCGGCGAAACCTTGTTGCAGGGGCAGGGCGAGATGCACCTGCGGGTGGCGCAGGAACGGTTGCGCGGCAAATACGGCCTTTCCATCGATGTTCATGCCCCGAAGGTCGCCTATTGCGAAACCATCCGCTCCAGCACGTCGGTGCGCGGCCGGCACAAGAAGCAGTCTGGCGGGCATGGCCAGTTTGGCGATGTGGCCCTCGAGATCCGGCCCTTGGGCCGCGGCGAGGGCTTTGTCTTCGCCGACCGGATCACCGGCGGGGTCGTGCCCAAGCAATATATACCGGCGGTCGGGGAGGGCGTTGCCGAGGCACTGGGCACCGGTCCACTCGGTTTTCCGCTCGTCGATCTTGCCGTCACCTTGACGGATGGTTCCTACCACTCGGTCGACAGCTCCGACCAGGCGTTCAAGATGGCGGCGATCCTTGCCATGCGGGAGGGGCTGCCGCAATGCGCGCCCGTGCTGCTGGAGCCGGTGCATCAGGTCAAGGTGTTCTGCCCGAGCGAGGCGACATCCCGGATCAATGCGATCATCTCGGGACGGCGAGGACAGCTTCTGGGCTTTGATGCCCGTCCCGGCTGGCCCGGCTGGGACGAGGTGCGGGCCTTGATGCCGGAGGCGGATATCACAGACTTGATCATTGAGCTGCGCTCCGCAACTTCCGGCGTCGGCAGTTTCACCCACCGCTTTGATCATCTGGCCGAACTGGTGGGCAAGGCGGCAGACCAGGTGGTGCAGCGGGCCTCTGCCCGCGCGGCCTGATCTCTGGCTGCAAGATGGCGGCCGGGCGGCACGCTGCCCGGCCCTTGACTGATGCTGGCGCGCTTTCACGCAAGGGTGACGGCTCTCGTCCTTGACTCACTGCAGCGTGACTTGTCAGGAGCGCCCAATCCCGCTCCTTCTACATGGATGACAGGCCGGGAGCGCACCGGCCACCGATCCGAGGGAGCTTGGCATGAACATCATCGGCAAACGAGCGTGGGAGATGGCGGAGCATCTGGCGACGCCGGAACATCTGTTCTTCAACCGACGCCAGGCTTTGAAAGGGCTGGGCCTCGGCCTTGCCGGCGGGATTGCGGGCAGCCTGCTGCCGTCGCCCCTGCGCGCGGAAGACGACCCGAGTGCCGGGCTGTATCCGGTCGGCCGCAATGCCGCCTATACGCTCGACCGGGACCTGACCAACCCGGCCTTTGTCGAGACCTACAACAATTTCTACGAGTTCGGCTCGCACAAGCGCATCTCTGCTGCGGCGCAGAAGCTGCCGATCCGCCCCTGGGTGCTGAAGATCGACGGGCTTTGCGACAACCCGCAGGAAATCGGCATTGACGACCTGCTGAAGAAGATGCCGCTGGAAGAAAGGCTGTACCGCCACCGCTGTGTCGAGGCCTGGTCGATGGCGGTGCCGTGGTCCGGCTTTGCTCTGGCCGAACTGGTCAAGCTGGCGAGCCCGCAGGCGGGGGCCAAATACGTGCGGATGGAAACCTTCCAGAACCCGGAGGTCGCAACCGGGCAGAAGCAGACCTGGTATCCCTGGCCTTATGTGGAAGGCATGACCCTGGCCGAGGCAACCAATGAGCTCGCCTTCATGGCCACCGGCGTCTATGGCAAGCCTCTGCCGAAGCAGTCAGGCGCGCCCCTGCGCCTCGCGCTGCCCTGGAAGTACGGCTTCAAGTCGATCAAGTCGGTCGTGCGGATCAGCTTCACCGAGACGCGCCCCGTGTCGTTCTGGGAAGAGATTGCCGGATCCGAATATGGCTTCTGGGCCAATGTGAACCCGGACGTGCCGCATCCGCGCTGGAGCCAGGCGAGCGAGGAACTGCTGGGCACTGGCGAACGCCGGCCGACGCTCATGTTCAACGGCTATGGCGAGCAGGTCGCAGGGCTGTATGCCGGACTGGAGAACGAGCAGTTGTACATGTGAAGCGTGCAGGCGCTGGCCCAGTTCAGCGCCGGCGCAACCTCCTCCCGAATTCAGGGCAAAAAAAAGCCGGGTCAAAAGACCCGGCAGTTGTTTTTTTGATCTCTCACAGCGGTGAAAGATCACCTTCCAGAGGGGAACAGCTGGCTGAATTGGCGTCGCTGGGAGGAGAGTGCGACGCCGCAGAACCAACAGTGATGCTTATATGCAGTGCACAAGCTGCCGAAACAAGTGGCACCTGCGCAGATCTGCTATGCGTTTCCAGGGTAGCTGGCAAAATCGTCATGCGATTGTCGCGCAGATCTGGGTGCGGCGCACAAAAATTGCCACCGCCTTGTGCAAGTGCCTTTGAAACAAGCGTTTTTCAGAATGTGTCGCAAGCCGTGAAGGGAGTGCATCTGGCCGGCCCTGCTCAAGGCGAAGGCACAGCCCGCGCATGACAATTGCGGGGCAGCGTCACACGGCTGACGCATTTGCGGATGCGAACAGGGGAAAGGGCGCTCAGTAGGCCCAGCGTTCGGCCTTGGCGAGCAGAAAGTCGCGGAAGGCGGTGATGCGCGCGGTGTTCTTCAGCTCGGACGGATAGACGAAATAGGTGTCGAAGCTCGGGATCATGTCCTCGACCTCGGTCAGGATCTGCACCAGCGAGGAATCGTTCTCGACCAGGTAGTCCGGCAGGATGGCGACGCCGATGCCCTTCTGCACGGCGCGCTTGATGGCAACGACGTTGTTGACGCGCAGGACCACCCGGCGCGGATTGTCCACGTCGCGGCCGGCAATCTCGAGCCAGTTCATGTCGCGCAAGTAAGCCGGGGCATGTTCGCCGAAGGTGACAAGCCGGTGGTTGTCGAGATCGGCAATGGAACCCGGCGTGCCATAGCGCTTCAGGTAGGACGGCGCGGCATAGACGTGGAAATGCACCGTGAACAACTTGCGCTGGATCAGGTCCGGCTGGGTTGGCTGGCGCAGGCGGATGGCAATATCGGCCTCGCGCATCGACAGGTCGAGCTCGGCATCATCGACCAGCAGCCGCAGGTCCATGTCAGGATAAAGGTCAATGAACTCGTGGATGCGCTGGGTCAGCCAGGTCGAGCCGAGGCCCACGGTCGTGGTCACGCGCAAGACACCCGTCGGCTTCTCGCGGCTGTCGGTGAGCCGCGTCTGCACGGCTTCCAGCTGCATCAGGACGTCCCGGGCGGTGCGATAGAGCAATTCGCCCTGCTCGGTCAGAAGGAGGCCGCGGGCATGGCGATGAAACAGCGGCACGCCCAGGTCGGCTTCCAGCGCGCTGACCTGACGGCTGACGGCCGACTGGCTCATATTGAGGCTGTCGCCGGCATGGGTAAAACTGCCTGCCTGCGCCGCAGCGTGGAAGATGCGCAGTTTGTCCCAGTCCATCATGTGAGCCTCCGCTCGCGCCCGCTCACGCCTGATGCGGCCGGGCGAATCTGTCAGGCTTGTGTGTCAGGCCTGTGTGTCCGATCCATGTTCGGCCAGAAACTTTTCCGCTTCAAGCGCTGCCATGCAGCCCATGCCGGCAGCCGTCACCGCCTGGCGGTAGATGTCATCGGTGACATCGCCCGCTGCAAAGACGCCGGGGACCGAGGTCCGGGTCGAATCTGCTTCGGTGAAGATGTAATTGTTCGGCTTGAGCTGTAGCTGGCCACGGAACAGATCGACAGACGGGGCGTGGCCGATGGCAACGAAGACACCGTCGGTGGCCAGATCACGGGTCTCGCCGGTCTTGGTGTTTTTCAGCCGGACGCCGGTCACGGCCTTGGGCATGCCACCGCCCAGGATCTCGTCCACGGCGTGATCCCAGATTACCTCGATCTTCGGGTGCTTGAACAGGCGTTCCTGCAGGATCCGCTCGGCGCGGAAGCTGTCGCGTCGATGCACAACGGTCACCTTGGAGGCCAGGTTGGCAAGATACAGCGCTTCCTCGACGGCGCTGTTGCCACCGCCAACGACGACGACCTCGCGGCCACGGTAGAAGAACCCGTCGCAGGTCGCGCAGGCTGAAACGCCGGCGCCCATGTAGTCCTGTTCAGACGGCAGGCCGAGCCAGCGCGCCTGCGCGCCGGTCGCGATGACCAGGGCGTCTGCGAGGAAGATCGTGCCACTGTCGGCAACAGCACGGAAGGGCCGCTGCGACAGGTCGACTTCGGTGATTGTGTCATACAGCAGCTTCGTGCCGACATGCTCGGCCTGCAGCCGCATTTGCTCCATCAGCCAGGGGCCCTGGATCGGTTCGGCAAAGCCGGGATAGTTTTCGACATCGGTGGTGATGGTCAACTGGCCGCCCGGCTGGATGCCGGCAACGAGCACGGGCTCCAGCATCGCGCGGGCCGCGTAGATCGCGGTGGTGTAACCGGCCGGGCCGGAGCCGATGATGAGGAGCTTCACGTGTTCGGTGGTCATGGCGATCCACTTTCTGTCGTCGCCACCAGGCCCGTCAGGGCTGGCGGTCGCTGTTGGTCTGGCCGGTGGCCCCGCGCTGCCGCATGGCGTTGCGAATGGCTGCGGCAATCTCTGGCGTGCTGTTCAGCGGCTCGTAGGTAGTGGTTTTCAAAGGCCCGGGGAAGGGGTGAACAATGCCCATTTCCGCCAGTCCAGACAAAAACATTCCAATCTTGGCGTGGCCGCCGCCGGGATGGAACACATGCACGGCGCGGCCGGTCGCCGCAGCTTCGCCGATCATGTTGGTGCTGTCGGCGGTCACCACGACCGCCTCCGCCCGGCCAAGCATGGCGGCAAGCGGGTTTTCACCCCTGCCGTCCCAGAAGAAGTGTCCGCCCGTCGCAGCCATTTCGGTCAGGGCGCGTGCGAGCCCTACCGGGGTGCGCCGTGATGTCGTGATCATCAGCCTTGCGCCAAACCGCGCCCAGGCTTCGAGCCCGGCGACAAGGGCGCGAATATCGCCATCGGAAAACTGGTGATGGCGACTGTCACCGCCCACCAGAACTGCAACGCGCGGGTGACCGATGGCGTCCAGCCTTGCATCAGAGGTCGCGCTGGCACGGGCAAGCCGGGCGGCGCTGAGCCGGTGCGGCGCCGTTAGCGTGACCATGACATTCGGCCCGCGCAGTCTGTCGTGCTGGCTCACCCAGATGAAGTCCGCCGTGCCGCAACCGGTGCGTGGATCTTTCAGAAAGACGGTGAAGGTGTCGCCTTTGCTGATCCGCTTCAGCCGCTTGAGATAGGGCACGGCGCGTCGTCCCGAGGCGATGGCGAGCTGGGGAAACGGCGGGGAAAGGGGGCTCTGCGGCCGGGTCTCGTTCTCGCGCGGATCGATCGGGCCATAGGGCATCACCCAGGAAAACGGCGCGCGGGGTCGTATGATGCGGCGCTCATAGGCAAGCCCTAGGGCCTCGGCCACGCCGATGCACTGCGCTTCATCGCCGGCCTTGCCATCGGTCAGGATCCAGGCCGGCGCAGCTGCGGATAAAAGAGCGGTTTCAGGTTCTTTCTTATTCATCTCGGTTTTTGTTATAGTCTTGCAGAACCGCAAAAAAAATTTTACTTCCAGCCACATCTACGCGGGTGAGCCGGAGAGTCGCAAGGCTTTCAGCCGCTGGATACGGCAGGCAGCAGGCCCGCCTGATCCAGGTCCGGAGCGCTGCCCGCTGTTATCGCTATGGAGAGTTTCTTGAAAGCACGGCTTGATGCCATCGATTGGCACATCCTGAAAGAACTACAGCAGGATGGTCGGATGACCAACGTGGAACTGGCGCGCCGGGTCGGGATTTCCGCTCCCCCGTGCCTGCGCCGCGTTCGGGCGCTGGAAGAAGCGGGCCTCATTCGGGGCTACCGCACGCTGCTGGACGAGAAGCAACTGGGCTATGAGGTGACGGCCTTTGCCATGGTCGGCCTGCACAGCCAGACGGAGAACGACCTGATCGCGTTCGAACAGACCGTCAACGGCTGGCCGATCGTGCGCGAGTGCTACATGCTGTCGGGCGAGGTGGATTTCCTGTTGAAATGCGTCGCCCCCGACCTTCAGACCTTCCAGACCTTCATCATCCGCGAACTGACCGCAACGCCCAACGTCGACAGCGTCCGCACCGCCCTTACCATTCGCCGGACCAAGGACGAACCGATGGTGCCGATCGCGCGGTAGGCGTCGCAAGACAACGCCGTCGCTGTAATTTGACAATCTTTGCCAATCTCTGCCAAAGTCTGCGAATGTGATTGAAAGAGGTTGGCCATGGCGACGATGAATGTATCGCTTCCGGATCCCATGAAGGATTGGGTTGAGGCTCAGACGGTCTCGGGGCGTTATAGCAACGCGAGCGACTACGTGCGCGATCTGATCCGGCGCGACCAGGAGCGTTGCGGCAAGATTGCTCATATGCAGATGCTGGTTACAGAAGGTCTGGAAAGCGGCGTCAGTGACCAATCTATGGCCGATATCCTGAACGCTGTGCGTCATCGCGTCCGGACAGACCCGTCTTCGGATGGCCTATAAGCTCAGCCGCAAGGCAGCGGATGATGTCACGGGGATCTTGATCGAGGGGACTGTGCAGTTTGGCGACGCGCAGGCTGCCCGCTATCATGGCCTGCTGGAAAGCGCCTTCGAACTGATTGCAGCCAATCCGTATCTGGCGCGTGAACGCCATGAGATAAATCCGCCTGTCCGCGCTTATCCGGTCCACTCTCATCTGGTCATTTATGTCGTAGATGACCGCAGTGATGTGCTGATCATCCGTGTGCGCCACGGGCGTGAGGACTGGAAGCAGAACCCATCAGGGGAATAGACGGTGAGGGCTTCTTGTCCCTGATGGAATGGGAAGCGGTGGCAGCTTTGCAGGTCATAAGACGGCCTTACACCAAGTCTTGTGGTGTTGACGCATCACGCTTCGAAATTGCTCGGACGCCAGACGGACTTGAAGAGTTCTCGTTGTGTGAACCGTCTTGAGGATTGGTACTGTCGGCCGACTTCATCAAACAAAAATGCCCGCACAAGCTGCGGGCATTTTCATCAGGCATGTTTGCGAAACGCAACGGGATCAGAGGAAGCTGACGGCCTCGATCTCGTAGGAGCGCGAGCCGCCGGGTGCGGAAACCTCGACGCTGTCGCCGACGGTCTTGCCGATCAACGCGCGGGCAATCGGGGACGAGATGGAGATCCGGCCCTGCTTCACATCGGCCTCAACGTCGCCGACGATCATGTATTTCTTGGCTTCCTCGGTGTCCTCATCGATCAGCGTCACGGTTGCGCCGAACTTGACCGTGGTCCCCGAGAGCTTCGAGACATCAATGATCTCGGCGCGGCCGAGCTTATCCTCGAGTTCCGCGATGCGGCCCTCGTTGTGGCTCTGGGCTTCCTTTGCCGCATGATATTCGGCATTTTCCGACAGGTCGCCGTGCGCACGGGCCTCGGAAATCGCCTCAACGATCCGGGGCCGCTCGACCGACGTGCGCTCCTTCAGTTCCGTCTGCAGCATGGCATAGCCCGCAGCCGTCATCGGGATCTTTTCCATTGGTCCTGGACCTTCACGTACCATGGCCCGCACCGAAGGGCGCGGGCCGAAAGAACATAAAAAGCACGATCCAGCCGGACGTTTCAAGGTCCGGCTGGAGTGCGGATGAATTGAGCCTTAGCCGAAGTAGGACTGCAGGGGTCGAACTTCAAGGCCGCCGGTTTTATACGCCTCGATACCCTTGGCGGCCGCTACAGCCCCAGCGAGGGTCGTGTAGTAGGGCACCTTGTGCAATAGGGCAGCGCGACGCATCGAACGGCTGTCGGAAAGGGCCTGCGCGCCTTCGGTCGTGTTGAAGACGAGTTGGACCTCTCCATTCTTCACAGCATCAACGATGTGCGGGCGGCCTTCAAGCACCTTGTTGACCTTTGTGCAGGCAATTCCGTGCTCGACAAGGTAGCGCTGGGTGCCGCTGGTCGCGATAATCCGGAAGCCAAGCCCTTCGAGACGGCGCACGGCATCCAGAACACCAGCCTTGTCCTGGTCGCGCATGGACACGAACACGGTGCCTTCCAGCGGAACGCCGGTGCCAGCCCCGATCTGGGACTTGGCAAAGGCCGATGCGAAGGAACCGTTCAGACCCATCACTTCGCCAGTGGAGCGCATTTCCGGTCCGAGAATCGTGTCGACGCCCGGGAACCGGGCGAAGGGGAACACGGCTTCCTTGACGGCGACATGGTCCAGAACCTTCTCGGTGAGACCAAAGGACGCAAGGCTTTCGCCGGCCATGATGCGGCTGGCGATCTTGGCCACCGGCACGCCAATGGTCTTGGCCACGAAAGGCACCGTGCGCGAGGCACGCGGGTTCACTTCCAGCACATAGATCTCGCCATCCCGGATCGCATACTGGACGTTCATCAGGCCGCCGACCTGCAGCGCCTTTGCGAGGGCCACGGTCTGCCGCTTCAGTTCCTCGATCAGTTCGGCCGAGAGCGAGTAGGGCGGCAGGGAACAGGCACTGTCGCCGGAGTGGATGCCGGCTTCCTCGATGTGTTCCATGATGCCGCAGACGAAGACATCGGTGCCGTCGGACAGGGCGTCCACGTCCACTTCGATGGCGCCGTCCAGGTAACGGTCGAACAGCAGCGGGTTGGTGCCCAGCAGCGTGTTGATCTGGCCGGTCTTGTCGTTGGGATACTTGGCGCGGATTTCGCCAGGCACCAGTTCCGGCAGGGTGCCGAGCAGATAGGAGTTCAGCGCTTCCTCGTCCCGGATGATCTGCATGGCGCGGCCACCCAGAACATAGGACGGACGCACGACCAGCGGAAGGCCGAGCTGGCCGGCGATCAGGCGGCCCTGTTCGACGGAATAGGCAATGCCGTTCTGCGGCTGCTTCATGCCGAGCTTGGTCAGGAGCTTCTGGAAACGGTCGCGGTCTTCGGCCAGGTCGATCATGTCGGGCGAGGTGCCGAGGATCGGGACATTCGCCTTCACCAGAGCCTGTGCAAGCTTCAGCGGCGTCTGGCCACCGAACTGGACGATGACGCCGTGCAACGTGCCGTTGGACTGTTCCACGCGCATGATTTCCAGCACGTCTTCCGGGGTCAGCGGCTCGAAATACAGGCGGTCCGAGGTGTCGTAGTCGGTCGAAACGGTTTCCGGGTTGCAGTTGACCATGATCGACTCATAGCCAGCCTCTTCCAGCGCGAAGGCGGCATGGCAGCAGCAATAGTCGAACTCGATGCCCTGGCCGATGCGGTTCGGGCCGCCACCCAGGATCACGACCTTCTTGCGATCCGACGGCATGGCTTCGCTGACCGGGGCGCCAGCAAACGGCGCCTCGTAGGTCGAGTACATATAGGCCGTCGGCGAGGCGAACTCGGCCGCGCAGGTGTCGATGCGCTTATAGACCGGATGCACGTTGAGGTCGGCACGCCGCTTGGCGACGGCATCGGCATCAAGGCCGGCCAGCGAGCCGAGGCGGGCATCGGAGAAGCCCATGGCCTTCAGGCTGCGCAGCATCTCAGCACTCTGCGGCAGGCCATGGGTGCGGACCTTGGTTTCCATGTCGATGATGCCGGCGATCTGCTCCAGGAACCAGGGATCGATGCCGCACAGGGCGTTGATCTGCTCCTGCGACATGCCCAGGCGCAGCGCCTGTGCCACATTCAGCAGCCGGGTCGGCGTCGGCGTGGAGATCGCGGCACGGATTGCGTTCTGGTCATCGCCTTGGCCAAGGCCGGGGATTTCGACTTCATCGAGGCCAGTGAGGCCGGTCTCAAGCCCGCGCAAGGCCTTCTGCAGGCTCTCCTGGAAGGTGCGGCCGATGGCCATCACTTCACCGACAGACTTCATAGCGGTGGTCAGCGTCGGTTCGGAGCCCGGGAACTTCTCGAAAGCAAAGCGCGGGATCTTGGTGACGACGTAGTCGATGGTCGGCTCGAAGGACGCCGGCGTGGCGCCACCGGTGATGTCATTCTCCAGCTCGTCGAGCGTGTAGCCGACCGCCAGCTTGGCCGCGATCTTGGCAATCGGGAAGCCGGTCGCCTTGGAAGCGAGGGCGGACGAGCGCGACACGCGCGGGTTCATCTCGATGACAACCAGACGGCCGGTCTCGGGGCTGACCGCGAACTGCACGTTCGAGCCGCCGGTTTCGACGCCGATCTCGCGCAGCACCGCAATCGAGGCGTCGCGCATGATCTGGTATTCCTTGTCGGTCAGCGTCAGCGCCGGCGCGACCGTGATGGAATCCCCCGTATGCACGCCCATCGGATCGATGTTCTCGATGGAGCAGATGATGATGCAGTTGTCCGCCTTGTCGCGGACCACTTCCATCTCATATTCCTTCCAGCCGAGCAGGCTTTCGTCGATCAGGATCTGGCCGACCGGCGAGGCATCGATGCCGGAGCGGGCGATGGTCTCGAATTCCTCACGGTTGTAGGCAACGCCGCCGCCGGTGCCGCCGAGCGTATAGGCCGGACGGATGATGGCCGGCAGGCCGATCTCGTCGAGGGCCTTCATGGCTTCCAGGAAGCCGGCGTTGCGGTCATAGCCGGTGATCTTGCCGTTGGCATCGCGGATCGCGGGCGAGGACGCAATCGAGGCGCGCGGGTTTTCCAGCCCGATGGCATCCATCGCGGCGCGGAATTTTTCGCGGTCCTCGGCCTTTTCGATCACGTCGGCACGCGCGCCAATCATTTCGACGCCGAACTTCTCCAGCACGCCGTCGCGTTCCAGATCGAGGGCGCAATTCAGCGCCGTCTGGCCGCCCATGGTCGGCAGCAGCGCGTCCGGGCGTTCCTTTTCGATGATCCGGGCGACCACTTCGGGGGTGATCGGCTCGATATAGGTCGCATCCGCCAGATCCGGGTCCGTCATGATCGTGGCCGGATTGGAGTTCACGAGGATGATTCGATACCCTTCCTCACGCAGCGCCTTGCAGGCCTGTGTGCCCGAGTAGTCGAACTCGCAGGCCTGGCCGATGACAATCGGACCGGCGCCGATGATCAGGATGGAGGAAATGTCTGTGCGTCTGGGCATCGTGGCTCGCATCGTCCCGCCGTCGCGCCTTGAAGCGCGAGCGTGAGGGCTCGTCCAAGAGGATTACATTGGTGGCTGAGTGCGCCTTATAGGCAATTGAGCGCCGAGATGAAACCCCGGATCGGCATCAATCCAGATCTGATGGCAATTGTCCGTCCACGGGCGGTGGGGGAAGCAGCGCCTGGCTGGCGCTGATGCCGTCGAAATCGCCGACACCCTGGGACAGGGCGTAGCAGGCAAGGCGCACGGATTTGGGGATTTCCACCGGTCTGCCATCACGATGACCCTTCTCGTAGTACTGGATCATGCGCTTCTTCAGGCCGAGACGTTCTGCTGCTTCCTTCTGCTTCAGCCCGAGGGCGCGGCGCCAGTCGCGGAACTGGTCCGGTGTCATCATGGGCGGGCGAGGTGTCTTCTTCAGGTCGGCCATCGTCATCTGTCCTGCGGGTGCCCCTGGCACTGGCTGGCTCTTCTTAGCATTGCTGAGATGACGAACCAAACCCCCAATTGTTTGCCAGCTATTGGATTGGCCGGCGGCGATGGGCAAAGTGGCAGAAGCGATTGGAGACAATTTGACCCAATGCATTAACGAACCCGAAAGACTACCGTTTCAAAGGTTCATTTACCATCGCCGGGCTTCGCGAAAGCCGGTATAGATCCCGCCATCATGAAGTGTGTGGCGGTTGCTGCGAGAAAATTCCAAGCAAGTTGCAGGACTGGATGGTGGCGGACGAGGCAGACGGCGGGCAGGCCCGCAGGAGCGACGAACAGACCGGTGATCGCGCGCAGATTCATGGCAGCGTGCTGAAGGCGCTGGCGCTGCACCTGCACCGCCATGGCCTGTCGCTCGAGGATGTCAGCCGGAAAGCCGGGGTTACGTTGCCACCAACTGCGGCGATCTTTTCCCGCTTTTTCGCCCTTGGTGACTTTGCGCATCTGCTTGAACACTCCGCAAAGCTGCTCAATGACGACTATATCGGCCTGCGATTCGGCGGGTTGGCCGACAGCGGGCCCGTCCATCCCCTGCTGCTGGCCATCGGCTATGCTCCGACACCGCGCGTCGCTCTCGAAACAATCGCTGCATATCATCGATCCCTCATCGACCTGACCGACTGTGCGACGCGGATTGGGCCGCGTCGGATGGAGTTTGTCTGGCGCATGTCACCGCGCGTCGTGCTGCAGGATCAATTGGTCGACCGGACTTCCGGGGCCCTGGCGACGCTCCTCAGCAATGCCTTGGGGCCTGACATCATGCGCCAGGTCGAGTTTCAGCTGACCCGGCCACGCCCTGCGGACCTGAAGCTGCATCGACAGGTGTTTGGGTCGTCGATCGTCTTTGATGCGGCCGAGAATGGGGTGAGCTTGCCGGTGGAACTGGCTGAGCGGGCCTTGCCGAAACATGAGCCGGCCCTGTTTGCGGCTCTGGTGGAACTGGCGCAGCGCCGGATAGCCGACCGCCGGGCCGTGACGGGGGTCGCCGGACTGGTTTGCGAGGAAATCGCGGCCAACCTGGCCAAATCGGACCTCACCCTGGACACTGTGGCGCGGATGCTGGGCCTGAGCCCGCGCGTGCTGCAGCGGCGGCTGTCAGAGCAGGGCGAGACCTTCCAGGATCTTTATGACCTGGTCCGCAAGGAGGCCGCGACCGATCTCCTGCGCAACACCGGCCTGCCGATCTCCGAAATTGCCTTCCGGCTTGGATTTGCAGCCGTCGGCAATTTTACGAGGGCCGCGAAACGCTGGTTCGGTGCCGCGCCCAGCCAGTGGCGCCAGGAGAAGGGGTAGGCGCTGCGGGCTTAGCCCCGATGCGCACGTTTGAACCGCGGAGCAGGTTGCCGCACTGGTCATGCAGTATTGTCGCAAAACCGACATGCTGCTGGATATTTTGTCAAATGATTGGCGATGAAAACGATCCCACTTGTGTTTCTGATTGTTTCCATTTTCCTTCCAAAGGTTCCGTCCAGGGCTGGCCAGCAAATGCATAGGTGGTCCTACAGATATGTATGCGGTTTTTTCTTGGGTCCTACTTTCGGCAAACCTTCCGTAAGTTCTGTGAATCGTTCTGTATTCAAAGTTATTGAATTATCGATAAAAGCTATTTGATCATATATTTCCTTGTTCATTCTGGCGTAATAGCGAAAACTGCAGCGGAAACTGGGCAGGTGATGTTGGCTAAAACGACGGATCACCACGAAATAACATTTCGCGACTTGAAATTCTGTGCGTGAAGCACAAAAAATGGCGCGAAGTGAGAAGAAAAATACAAAAACTGGTGTAATAGTACGGTTGTTGAACAAATCGAGCCCCCGCACTCACGCGGCTGGAGACGCCCTTGGTGCTCTCGAGTCGAATGCCGGGTGGGGGTAACATATGTGCATGTTAGTGCCGCCGGGTCGGAATAGGTGGGAGACCGACCCAGCGGATACACATATGGCTCGAGGTTCATCTTCGCTTCAACCACCGGGCAAGACTCGACCATGAACAGTTTAGCGACAAACATTGTCGTCGTCCCTGATATCGCAGGGCCGGTCATCGACGATGAAAACGACACAAAGCTTCTTGCCATCTCCGAGATGTCGGAGCTGTTTTCCGTGACCTTGCGCACGCTGCGCTTCTATGAGGAAAAGGGGTTGATCAACCCCGTCCGCAAGGGGGCACGCCGCTTCTACTCCCGCCGTGACGTCGGCCGGATGCGGGTCATTCTGCAGGCCAAAAAGATCGGCCTGACCCTGACCGAGATCCGCCGGGTCATCAAGCTGGTCGAGAGCACCTCGCCGCGTCGGCAGCAACTTGAGGAACTGCGCACCATCTGTGGTGCCCAGCAGGAGATGCTGAAGGAACAGCATGCCCTGCTGCAGGAGCAGGTTGCCGAAGTCGACCACGTGCTCAATTCGCTCGACAAGCTGATCCCCGTCTCCTGACGCCAGAGACGCGACATGACAAAGAAGCCCGGCCGTTGGTCCGGGCTTTTTTGTTGGTCACAGGCCATATGCACTCGTCGAAATGCGAACAAAAAGCCCGGCACTTGGCCGGGCTTTCGTTTGTCAGCTGAGGACGCTGCCTTAATGCGCGGTCTTGCGGGCGCGCATGAGGTCGGTGAAGCGCTGGAACAGATAGTGGCTGTCGCGCGGACCGGGCGAGGCTTCCGGATGATACTGCACCGAGAACACCGGCTTGTCCTTCAGGCGGATGCCGCAGTTGGAGCCGTCAAACAGCGACACATGTGTTTCTTCCACATCGGCCGGCAGGCTGTCGCGGTCCACAGCAAAGCCGTGGTTCATCGAGGTGATCTCGACCTTGCCCGTGGTGTGGTCATGCACCGGATGGTTTGCGCCGTGATGGCCCTGATGCATCTTCACGGTCTTGCCGCCGAGCGCCAGGGCAAGCATCTGATGACCGAGGCAAATGCCGAAGACAGGCAGGCCGCTGTCGACAAGCTTGCGGATCGCGGGCACGGCATAGTCGCCGGTTGCGGCCGGATCGCCGGGACCGTTCGACAGAAACACGCCGTCCGGCTTGAGGGCGAGAATGTCGTCTGCCGACGTATTCGCAGGCACCAGAGTCACCGCGCAGCCGGCTTCTGCCAAGAGGCGCAGGATGTTGCGCTTGACGCCATAGTCGATGGCCACGACCTTGAACTCGGCCTCGGCTGCACCCTGTTCGCCGTAGCCCTCGTCCCAGACCCAGGCGGTCTGGGTCCAGGACTGGCTCTGGCCGCTGGTGACATCCTTGGCCAGATCCATGCCTTCGAGGCCGGGCCAGGCCGCAGCCTGTGCCTTCAGGGCGTCGACGTCGAACTTGCCTTCCGGATGGTGGGCAATCACCGCATTCGGAACGCCAAGGTCACGGATGCGGGCGGTCAGCGCCCGGGTGTCGATCCCGGAAATGCCAATGATGCCACGCGACTTCAGCCAGTCGTCAAAGCGGCGGGCGGCGCGGTAGTTCGACGGGTTTGTCACGTCCGCTTTCAGCACGGCACCGCGCACGCCGGAAGCGGAGGCCATGTTGATGGTTTCGATGTCTTCCTCGTTGACGCCGACATTGCCGACATGCGGGAAGGTGAAAGTCACGATCTGTCCGGCGTAGGACGGATCAGTGAGAATTTCCTGGTAGCCGGTGATGGCTGTGTTGAAGCACACCTCGGCAACGGCCTCGCCGGTGGCGCCAAGGCCCTGTCCTTCGATCACTGTCCCATCGGCCAGCACCAGAAGCGCCGTGGCAGGCGGAATGGCCCACGCGTCTGCGGTCGTCATGTCTTGCTTTCTCGGTGTTGTTGATGACATCATCGGGCACAGCAGGCCCGTCAGCACGCCTTGCGAGCGCAACCGGGGCCAGCGGGAGCCCTCATGCTTCAAGAGCGGGAATGTAGGCCAAGGACCGGCCTCGGTCAACTGTGCTTTCCGCTTATAAAAATCAGTG
Organism: Pannonibacter sp.; assembly: GCF_051860505.1. NCBI lineage: Bacteria > Pseudomonadati > Pseudomonadota > Alphaproteobacteria > Hyphomicrobiales > Stappiaceae > Pannonibacter > Pannonibacter sp. The sequence goes on from NZ_JBHYDX010000015.1 coordinate 29,809, forward strand.
AAATCAACTGCTTGGTGGTGGCGTCATTGCTTTCTGGCGGCAATCTGGCTATTTTGGCTCCGGCTTGGGGCCAGGTCGTGGTGGGGACTTGTCATGCGGGAACACATCAGCGCCTCGTTGAAGGAGGCGCTTGAAAGCGGCGACAAGCGCCGCGCGGCAACGCTGCGCCTGATCCTTGCGGCGATCAAGGATCGGGAAGCTGCTGCGCGCGAAACGGGGCGCGACGGGGTGCCGGACGAGGAGGTTCATGACTTCCTGCGCCGCATGCTGGCGCAGCGCCAGGAGTCGCGCCGGGCCTTCGAGGAGGCCGGCCAGATCGATCTTGCCCAGCAGGAGGAAGACGAAAGCGACATCATTCGCGAGTTCCTGCCGCCCCAGATGGATGATGATGACATGCGGCGGATCTGCGCAGAGACCATCGAGGCGATCGATGCGGCCGGGCTGCGCGACATGGGGCGATGCATGGCGGCGCTGAAGGAGCGCTATCCCGGCCAGATGGATTTTGTGCAAGCCTCATGCCTCGTGAAAGACCTGCTGCGCAGCCCGGTGCCCGATCAGGAGCCGTGATCCGCGCCTGAGCCTGAGCCCCGGGAGTTTCAGGGTGCCATGCGGTCGGCCTTCGGGGTTCTGACGCTCATGGCATGTTGGACGGCAGCGATCTCTTGCTGTAAGAGCCTTCGACTTCCTATGTTACACTGTCACATGATAGGGACTGCGAGCGGTGCCGGCCTCTGGCGCCGTGCAGCTGCCGTGTCCGCGATCCTTTCAAACAACATCCGCAGTGGCACGATGGCCGTGAGCGGTAGGCAGACCGATGCGCTTCGACACTCGCTTGCTCGATGAAATCAAGGCCCGTTTGTCCCTGTCGGACATTGTCGGACGGCGGGTGTCCTGGGACCGGCGCAAGACCCAGCCCGGCAAGGGCGATTTCTGGGCCTGCTGTCCCTTCCACCAGGAAAAAAGCCCCAGCTTTCACGTTGATGACCGGCGCGGGCGCTACAAGTGCTTCGGGTGCGGCGCGTCCGGCGATCATTTCCGCTTTCTGACGGATACGGAAGGCCTGAGCTTTCCTGAAGCGGTCGAACGTCTGGCCGATCAGGCCGGGGTCGCATTGCCGGCTCCCGATCCGCATGCGGCGCGGCAGGAGACGAAACGGGCCGGCCTTGCCGAGGTCTGCGAGATGGCGGCTCGGTTCTTCCAGATGGAGTTTGCCGGTCCACGCGGCGAGGCCGCGCGCGCCTATGTGCAGAAGCGCAAGCTCGCGCCGGCCACTTTGTCCGAATTCCGCTTTGGGTTTGCGCCGGACACACGCGATGCCCTGAAGAAATTTCTCGCCGGGCAGGGCGTGGACGAGCCGCTGATCATCGAGGCAGGCCTTGCGATCAAGCCTGATGACGGTCGTCCGTCCTATGACCGGTTCCGTGGCCGCCTGATGATCCCGATCCACGACGACCGGGGCAGGGTGGTGGCCTTCGGCGGCCGCACGCTCGATCCGGACGGGCAGCCGAAGTATCTCAACTCGCCCGAGACGCCGCTGTTTCACAAGGGAAACATGCTGTTCAATGTGCATCGGGCACGCGAGCCGGCCTACAAATCCGGGCAGGCGGTGGTCGTGGAAGGCTATCTTGACGCCATTGCCCTGTGGCAGGCGGGCATTCGCCATGTGGTGGCGACCCTCGGCACTGCTTTCACCGAAGAACAGGTGATGCGGTTGTGGAAACTGGCACCCGAGCCGGTGGTTTGTTTCGACGGCGATGCGGCGGGTATCTCCGCGGCACACAGGGCAATCGACCGGATCTTCCCGGTGCTCAAATCCGGCTATTCCTTCCAGTTCTGCTTCCTTCCGGACGGGCAGGATCCCGACGACCTGGTCAAGGCGCGGGGGCTGGATGGCTTTCTCGAGGAGGTCGCCAAGGCCCAGCCGTTGTCGGAAGCAATCTGGGAACGTGAGGTCTCGGTTGCCAATCTCGACACGCCCGAGCGCAAGGCGGCGCTGGAGAAACGCTTCGAGGATCTGATCGGCGGTATCCGCGACGAGCGGGTGCGTCGCCGCTACCAGCTCGACCTGCGGCTGAAGTTGTCGAACCTGTTTTTCGAGCAGGCGCGGCGCAAGCGCTTCGCCGGGGCCAATGGTGGTTCGGGGAGCGGTGCCGGCTATGGCAACGGGGGAAGCGGGGGAGGGGCAGCCAATGCCCTTATCTCCACCGATCCGGGCGGACGGGTCATAGCCGCGCCGAAAGGCACGATGTTCGGCACCGAGCGGCTGATCTGCGGCTTGTGCGTGCGTTATCCGCATCTTCTCGACCGGCATATCGAGCGTGTGGCCCGGCTCGGCTTTTCTGATGCGTTGCACACGCGTTTCCGCAACGAGATTTGCCGTGTTGCCACGGATTTCGACAAGCTGTCGGTGGCTGATTTCTATGAGAGCCTGGACGACACGTTCTACCAGATCCTTGGCGAAGTGATGCGGGATGGGGGACCGGACGGGGAGCGCGGCGGCGGCACAGGTCTTGGCAGTTTCTCCGAACTGGCGCAGCGGTTCCCCTTGCTGCGCAAGGATCCACCGGACGACTTCATCGAAGCTGTCTTCCTGCATTTTCTCGACAGTCTGGAACTGATCGCACTGGAGCGGGAACTGAAGCTGGAACTGGACAATGCGGAAGTCGAGCTGGATGAGGGCGCGTGGAACCGGATCCGGGGCCTGACGCAGGATCTGGCACGGCGGCGCGAGGAATGCGCCCGCGAGGAGGCGGAACTCGCCGAGCGGGCCAAGAAGCTGCGGGCGGCCCCGCCGATGGCGATTGCCGGAGCCCATTGAGGGCCCTATCTGCCCGACAGGCGGGCCAGGTTACGTTTACGAAACAGGGTGTTTTCTTGCAAATCGCATTGACTGGCGGCGAATCACACTTGCGAATCACATGCGTCGAGCTAAATAGGGAGAATCAGTCAGCTCACCCGGCTCCGAATGGCATGCGACCACGGACAGCTCAGCGAGACGTAGCTGCGATATCTCGATGTTTGGCCCGGCGGGGCGCCTGACCGGCGGCCTTGCGGGAACGGGTTTGGTCAGCCGGCCGCCAGGGAGCGGAATTCGGCAACCAGACCTTACGGTTAAGTGGGACTTAAGGGACAGGGCATTACAACCCGAATCATCAACCGGTCCTCGGGCGCAGCGCCAGCGGCAGCGCGCCCGGCGGATTTCGCGGCAGCGAGGCGGATCGAGTTCGGACATGCGGGCGCGACGCCGTGGCACTGCGGCGGTTCTGGAGCAGACAATGGTAGCTAAGGCAACACAGACGGAAGAAGCACAGGAAACGGCAGCAGAGGGGCAAGACGGCCCGCTGCTCGACCTTTCCGATGCCGCCGTCAAGCGCATGATCAAGGTCGCGAAAAAGCGCGGCTATGTCACCTACGACGAACTGAATGAAGTGTTGCCGTCAGAGCAGGTGTCTTCGGAGCAGATCGAGGACACGATGTCCATGCTCTCCGATATGGGCATCAATGTGATCGACAGCGACGAGGTCGAGGAAGCCCAGGTCGACGACGCGGAAGAAGGCGGCGAACTGGTTCCTGCCGCACCGACGGCGCTGGCGAAGGCAAGCTCCACCCGCGAGCCGACCGATCGCACCGATGACCCGGTGCGCATGTACCTGCGCGAGATGGGGTCAGTCGAGCTTCTGTCGCGCGAGGGCGAAATTGCCATCGCCAAGCGCATCGAAGCCGGCCGCGAGGCGATGATCGCCGGCCTGTGCGAAAGCCCGCTGACGTTCCAGGCCATCATCATCTGGCGCGATGAACTGAACGAGGGCAAGGTCCTCCTGCGCGACATCATCGACCTTGAGGCGACCTATGCCGGCCCCGACGGGCGCGGTGGCCCGGTGGTCGGTGAAGGCGAGGACGAAGAGGCTGAACTCGACGATGACGGTGCTCCCAAGCGCGCGCCGGCCGGCGAGGAGGCCCCGCGCAGCGGTGCGGAGGGCGAGCGCCCGGCTGAAGAGGGCGAGGAGGAGGAGGACGAGTTCGAGTCCAACGTTTCCCTGTCCGCCATGGAAGCCGAGCTGAAGCCGCAGGTTCTGGAGACTTTCGACCGGGTTGCCGACAGCTACAAGAAGCTGCGTCGGCTGCAGGACCAGCTGGTGGAAAACAAGCTGGCCAACAAGACCCTGTCGCCGAGCCAGGAGCGCCGCTACAAGAAGATCCAGGAAGAACTCGTCACCGATGTGAAGAGCCTGTCGCTAAACCAGAACCGCATCGATGCGCTGGTCGAGCAGCTCTATGACATCAACAAGCGCCTGATGGGCTACGAAGGCCGCCTGCTGCGTCTGGCCGACAGCTATGGCGTCGACCGCACCGACTTCCTCAAGCAGTACCAGGGCGCCGAACTCGACCCGAACTGGCTGCGCAAGGTGGCGAACCTTGCCACCCGTGGCTGGAAGAACTTTGTCGGTAAGGAAAAGGATACCATCCGCGAGCTGCGGCAGGAGATCCAGACGCTGGCAACCGAGACCGGCCTCGAGATCATCGAGTTCCGCAAGATCGTGTCCATGGTGCAGAAGGGCGAGCGCGAGGCGCGCATCGCCAAGAAGGAAATGGTCGAGGCGAACCTGCGTCTCGTGATCTCCATCGCCAAGAAATACACCAACCGTGGCCTGCAGTTCCTCGACCTCATCCAGGAAGGCAACATCGGCCTGATGAAGGCCGTGGACAAGTTCGAGTACCGCCGCGGCTACAAGTTCTCGACCTATGCCACCTGGTGGATCCGTCAGGCGATCACCCGTTCGATCGCCGACCAGGCCCGCACCATCCGCATCCCTGTGCACATGATCGAGACGATCAACAAGATCGTCCGCACCTCGCGCCAGATGCTGCACGAGATCGGCCGCGAGCCGACCCCGGAAGAGCTGGCCGAAAAGCTGCAGATGCCGCTGGAAAAGGTCCGCAAGGTGCTGAAGATCGCCAAGGAGCCGATCTCGCTCGAAACTCCGATCGGCGACGAGGAAGATTCCCACCTCGGCGACTTCATCGAGGACAAGAACGCGGTCCTGCCCATCGATGCGGCCATCCAGTCGAACCTGCGCGAGACGACCACCCGCGTCCTCGCCTCGCTCACCCCGCGTGAAGAACGCGTGCTGCGCATGCGCTTCGGCATCGGCATGAACACCGACCACACGCTGGAAGAAGTCGGCCAGCAGTTCTCGGTCACCCGCGAGCGTATCCGCCAGATCGAAGCCAAGGCCCTGCGCAAGCTGAAACACCCGAGCCGGTCGAGGAAGCTGCGCTCGTTCCTGGACAGCTGAGGCGGCTTGCAAGCACGACAGAATTGCAAGAGGCTGGTCCCTGTGACCGGCCTTTTCGTTTGGCGCTCTTGCCGCCGGACTTCACCCAAACTCAGCCGTCATCCCCGTCCTTGTGCGGGGATCCATGCAGCCTCCGGCCCCTCGTCGCTCCTGCGCAGGCAGGAGCCCAGTAATCGGGGCGCACATTGGCTAGTCGTGGCGCTGCGCAGCACAACAGTGTCTGGTGGTTATTGGGCTCCTGCCTGCGCAGGAGCGACGAGAGCAAGGGGGCATCCCCAAGTCCCTTCAGCCGTCATCCCAGCCCCCTGTTGCTCAGGCATGTGCTGGGATCCACAAACCCGGCGATGACCGCCAGTGGATAACTCGCCCCCGCGCGGCCATGACCTTTCCCGCTCCCATTTCGCCGCATTTGTCAGTATGCATCAGCGCATGGAACAGGAGCGGGTCACGGGTGTTGCGCGGTTTGGGGGAGCCATCGGGCTGTCCGTGCTGCTGCATGTCGCGATCGTCGGATCCATGTTCCTCAGCCCGTCCGAGCTTTTGCCGCCGAGCCGGGAGCCGGTGGTCGAGGTGACGCTCGTCGAGCCGCCAGCGCTGGAAACGGCGCCCGAGCCGGAGCCCGAGCCCGAAACGCCCGAACAGAAGCTGGACCTGGCCGAGTTGCTCGCCAAGCCGGAGCTGGACCTGAAGCCCGAAGCCGAGCAGTCAGCCACGCCGCCGCCTGCGCCGGAACCCGCACCCGAGCCCGATAAAGCGCCTGAAGCAGCGCCGGAGACGGCCTCAGAGCCTGATCCCGTACCTGAGCCGGCTCCGGCTCCCCCGCCTGTTGCGGCACAGGACCAGCCGCTGCAGCCCTTGCCCGTGCTCATTCCTGTCGTCGAGTTCGGCGAGGAGGACAGCGGACCTGAGGCGGCCGCAGACGGCAGTGCCGCAGAGCCCTCCGGCGCAGCCGAGGACAATCTGCAAGCTGCTGACACTGAGGCCGCAGAACCTGCGCCAGGATCTGCGGAAGAGCTTCCCGGGGGTGGCTCTGGCGATGGCGGACCGGAAGCTCCGGCTGGAACCGATGCTGCCGCAGGTCAGCCCCTCGCTGCGGAGCCGGAGCCTGTGGAAGATACGGCAGTTGCCGCCGCGCCAATCGCCGAAGAACCTGCAGCCGGTGCGCCCGCTGCTGCGCCTCTTGCGTCTGACATCGGCGCATTGGTGGCGCAGGCGGGAGAAACGCCGGAGGTTGCCCCGCCCGCTCCCGGTGAGCCTGAGCTTGCCGAGACCCCTGCCGAGACCTCTGGCGAGACCCCTGGCGAGACCTTGGCCGAGACGGAGGTGGCCTCCGTCCTCACGGGGCCGCTGGTGGCCACAGCGCCACCCCGTCCCAAGCCTCCCGTCGAGACGCAAGTGGCGTCGGCCGATCCGCAAGCCGCACCCGGCGCGATCCGCCCAGGACGCGGCACGGGGGCGGGATCAGGAACCGGGAGTGGCACCGGACCTGGAACCGGTCCGGGTACGGCGACGACAAGCCTTGCCAATCTCAAACCAAGCCGGCGGCTGTTTTCGAACACCCTGTCCGGCGATGCCCGCGCCAAGACTGCCATGCGGGGCATGCCACGCGAGATGCGGGCCGATGTCCTGTGCATGACGGAACTTCGCGCCCAGCTGACCGATGCCTCTCCGGCCTATCGACCGGAAGTGCTGCCAACGTTCCGCCTGAAGACCGGGAATGTGCTGGCGACCGACCGGGCCGGCTTTCGCGCCGGCGGCTACTGGTACAATGTCGCCTTCCGCTGCGAGCTGGACGAGGACATCACCAAGGTGAAGTCCTTTGCCTTCGAGGTGCGCGGTGCCGTGCCTCGCGGCGAATGGGCGGCGCGGGGCTTCCCGAGCTACTAGGCGGATCTGGCGTTTCGGTGCCGGTTCGGGGCATCTTGTGGCAACATGCTTCTGATACACGCAATCGGTATGTTTCGACTGTGTTGGGGCCGCAGACGGCCGAATCAGGAGACTCGCATGGGCAGCAGTCAGGTCACCGCAACGCCTCGCTCCGTCCAGGGCTATATCGACGAAGCGCCGCTTTGGGCGGATGGCACGCCCGTTCGGGCCGCGGTCATGACCGCGATGCAATGGCGGATCTGGGGGCTGGCGGCAGCGGGCAAGTTCTTTGAGGGACTGGTCGTCTTCATGACCGGCGTCGCCCTGCCGCTGATGGCAAGGGAGTTCAACCTCGATGCGACCGGCTATGGTCTGGTCAGCGCTGCCACGCTTTTCGGCATCCTGATCGGCGCGACCTTGCTGGGTGGCCTTGCGGACCTCTTTGGTCGCCGGCGCCTGTTCATCATCGAGATGCTGTTGTTCATCGGCTTTCTGGCCCTTTTGGCCGGCGCGCCGAATTTCGTCATCGTGCTGATTGCCCTGTTCGGGCTCGGTGTTGCGCTTGGCTGTGACTATCCGACGGCGCATCTGATCATTTCCGAGAGCATTTCGTCGGAAGCGCGCGGGCGGATGGTGCTGGCCGCCTTTGCCTTTCAGGCTGTCGGCGCGCTCTGCGGCACCGCCCTTGCCTATTTCGTCCTGACCTATCACCCGCAGGTCGATGCCTGGCGCTGGATGTATGGCCTCGTCATCCTGCCCGCGACAGTGGTGGTCATTGGCCGGTTCTTCATTCCGGAAAGCCCGCACTGGCTTCTGGAACAGGACCGCCGGCAGGAGGCCGAGCAGGCCCTGCAGCGCTTGCTGAAGCGCGATCCGGCCTATCCCAAGGCGACGCCGCTGCTCGGCAAGGCGGCGGAACTGGCGCATGACGTGAAAAAGGGCAGCAAGGTCCTGCTGGCGCTGTTTTCCAATCGCAAGGCGCGGCGCGCCACCATCCTGGCGGCTGTACCCTGGTTCCTGCAGGACCTTGGAACCTATGGCATCGGCATCTTCACACCGGTGATCCTGGCGACCGCGCTGGGGCATGCGCCCGGGCATGCAGCCAATCTGGCGGATCTGCTGCAGGATGACCTGCTGGCGGCAGAAGGGGCCGCGATGATCGATGCGCTGTTGATCGTCGGCATCCTGTTTGCCGTGTTGCTGGCCGATCGCTTCGGCCGGATCCGGCTGCAGGTTGTCGGCTTCATCGGCTGTGCCGCCGGGCTGTTCATCGCGACGCTCAGCGACAATGTCAGCCCGTCAATGCAGGTGCCGATGATTGTTGCGGGCTTCATGATCTTCAATTTCATGACCAATCTTGGGCCCAATGCGCAGACTTACCTCATCGCCGGCGAGGTGTTCCCGACCCGATACAGGGCGGTTGGAGCCGGCTTTGCCGCCTCCGTTGCCAAGATTGGCGCGGTGCTGACCGCGTTCCTGTTCCCGACCCTGCTCGCAACGGTCGGAAAGGACCCACTGCTGTTCGGCCTGATCGCCGCCTCGCTGCTCGGTGCCTGGGTCACCTATGCCTTCCGGATCGAGACCAACGGTGTGTCGCTGGAAACACTTGATGCAGAGCAGGACAGGACCTGACCTGAAGGCCTTCGCTGGTTGTGCTGCGTCATGGACCTTGTTCAAAAGATCAGCTTGATCGCCAGCCCGATCATCACCACAGCGATCACCCCGTCGAGCACCCGCCAGGCGTTGGGCCGGGCGAAGACCGGGGCGAGCAGACGAGCGCCATAGCCCAGCGAAAAGAAGAACAGGAACGACCCGGTCACGGCTCCCGCGCCGAAGGCCGCTTCCCGTCCTGGATACTGGCTGGCGATCGAGCCGATCAGCAGCACCGTGTCGAGATAGACATGCGGGTTGAGGAAGGTGAAGGCGAGGGCGGTGGCCAGCGTTGCGCCAAGCCCCTGGCGGGCGCCACCGCCTAAGGTCAAGGCGCTGCCGCCGGTCATCGCGGATCGGGCGCTGCGCAGTCCATAGGCAACAAGAAACGCTGCCCCGCCATAGCGCAAGGCCGGTTCGATGCCGGGGATCAGGTCGGTCACCGCACCAAGGGCGAACACGCCGAGCGAAATCAGCAACGCGTCGCTGAGCGCGCAGGTCAGGCAGACCACGAAGACATGCTCCCGCCGCAGACCCTGCCGCAGGACGAAGGCGTTTTGCGCGCCGATGGCGATGATGAGCGACAGGCCGAGAAACAGGCCAGACAGGGCGGCAGTCAACATGCGGGGCTCCAGGGCAGATATTGCCCGGACCAGCTAAGGTGAACTGGAGAATTAGGCTAGCTAATAAATCTCATCTGAGATTAGACTTGCTAATGCACTTTGATCCATCCCATCTGGCTGCCCTGGCAGCGATCCTGCGCAGCGGCAGCCTGGATCGCGCGGCACGTCATCTCAATGTAACGCCCTCTGCCGTTTCCCAGCGGCTGAAGGCGCTGGAGGAGCGCGTCGGTGCGGTGCTTGTGGTGCGGGGCCAGCCGGCCGCCGCCACGGAAGCCGGCGAGCGGCTGCTGCGCCATGCCGAGGAAGTGGCGCTGCTGGAAGGCTCCCTTGCGCGCGATCTCCAGCTTGCAGGTGCCAGTCAGGCGACCCTTCGTCTTGCGGTGAATGCCGACAGCCTTGCCACATGGTTCATTCCCGCCATGGCGCAGGGCGCACGCGACGGATTGCTGTTCGACCTGAAAATCGATGATCAGGACCACAGCGCCGACTGGCTGCGCCGGGGCGAGGTGAGGGCCGCAGTCAGCTCCGATGCCGATCCGGTCCAGGGCTGCGACTGCTTCTTTCTCGGATCGCTCACCTATGTTGCCACGGCCAGCCCGGATTTCATGCGCCGCTGGTTCGCTGAGGGCGTCACGGGCGGCAGTCTCGCTGCCGCGCCGGCCATGACCTACAACGCCAAGGACCGTTTGCAGACTCAGTGGATCGAAGCCACCTTCGGCGTTGCCCTGTCTCCGCCAACGCACTGGTTTGCCTCGACCCATGCCTTTGTCGATGCGGCCCTTGCCGGCCTTGGCTGGGGCATGAACCCGGAGATCCTGGTGCGCGAGCATCTGGCCGCTGGGCGGCTGGTTGAACTGGTGCCGGGCCGCCGCCTGTCTGTTCCTCTCTACTGGCATGTCAGCCGGTCAACCGCCGCCGCGCTGGTCCCGCTGACCCGCGCCGTTCGACAGGCCGCCGCCGTGCGGTTGAGCGCAGATGCGACTGCGTGAACAGGCGTGGCACGGCAGGTTTTGCACTTCCAGTCACGCGGCCGCGAGCGAGCCCGTGTAAGCCCTATTGCTGATTGCAGTCATCCGGTTCTACAAAAAGACTGGGCCGGTCTACCGGTCCTGCTCTTACATCGGAGACTGCCATGACGTTTCTCTCTGGCCACGCCAGCAGCCTGCTCAGTGCCCTGCGCCTGATGTCCGGCCTGCTCTTCCTTCAGCATGGGACGACCAAGTATCTGTCCTTGCCGCCCAGTGATTTCTCCGGTGTCGCGCCTTTGTCCCTGCCGGGGATTGCCGGCATGATCGAACTGGCGACGGGCTTGCTGATTGCGGTCGGCCTGTTCACGCGGCCGGCGGCGTTCCTGGCCTCGGGCACCATGGCGGCGGCCTATTTCCTCGCCCACGCACCGCAGAATTTCTATCCGATCCTGAATGGCGGTGAGCTGGCGGTGCTGTACTGCTTTGTCTTCCTTTATCTGGCGGCAGCCGGTGGCGGTCGCTTCAGCGTTGACGCATTGCTCGGTCGCACCTGAGCGCTCTGCCCTGGAAACTGCTTCCGCGCGGACTGCGCGCGGAAGCCTCTTGCCCTGTCGTGACTTCGCATTTGGCGAACGGAAGGCCGCGATCATGGCTTGCCATAGGGACCGGGAGCGGGCTCAATGCGGATCCTTTCGCTTGTGCAGCATCCGGATTCCCCATGCCCAACGCCCAGTCCCTTGCGCTCCTCAACCGCTACTATGCCGCGTTCAATGCCGGCGACACGGCCACCATGGTCGCGCTTGTCACCGATGACGTCGCCCATGACGTCAACCAGGGTGGCCGGCGCACAGGCAAGGCGCTGTTCACCGAGTTCAACGCCCACATGACCCGCTGCTACAAGGAGACGCTGACCGACATCGTCGTCTTCGTCAGCGAGGATGGAACACGGGGCGCGGCCGAATTCATCGTCAATGGCACATATCTCGCCTCGGACGAGGGGCTGCCCGAGGCGAAGGGCCAGACCTACCGCCTGCCGGCCGGCACCTTCTTCGACATCCGCGATGGCCAGATCGCCCGCATCACCACCTATTACAATCTGGAAGACTGGATTGCTCAGGTCAGCGCCTGATCCTGCCACCGGGAGACCATTGCCATGAAAGTCATCGTTGTCGGCGCCGGCATTTCCGGGCTCTCCACCGCCTGGGCCCTTGCCAGGCGCGGGGCGGAAGTCACGCTCCTGGAACAGGGGCCGGTGCCCAATCCGCTATCTGCCTCGGGCGACCAGCACCGGATCATCCGCCGCGCCTATGGCGGGCAGGGCGGATACCAGCGCCGGATTTCAGATGCCTATGCGGCGTGGGACGAGATGTGGTCGGATCTGGGGGCCAAGCACCTCGTGGACACCGGCTTCCTGCTTCTGTCGCAGGAACCGGGCGATGAGGGCGAGCGCTACCGCCAGGGCATGATCGACGGCGGCTATGCGCTTGACGACATGACCGGTGCGGAAGCTGAGGCCCGCTATCCGTTCCTCGATGGCAAGACCCTGCGCTTTGCAGCCTTCAATCCCGAGGGCGGTGTGCTGCTCTGCCAGAAGATTGCAGCCGGCCTCAGGGACTGGTTCATCGCCCGGGGCATTGACCTGCGCGAAAACACCAGGGTCACGGCCATTGATCGGGCGGCCGGATCAGTGTCTCTCGAAGATGGTACGGTGCTCACCGCCGACCGCGTCGTCGTGACGGCAGGGGCCTGGGTGGTGCAGCTTGCGCCCGATCTCGCCCGCCACCTGACGCCGTACCGCACGGCCGTGGTCTATCTCGATCCGCCCTCCGATCTCAAGGCGGCCTGGGAAGCCGCCCCGGTGATCCTCGATGTGGGTGGCAAGGTTGACGGCTACGTGTTGCCGCCGGTGCCTGGCACCGGGCTGAAATTCGGCGCTGGGATCCACAAGGTTAAGAACGCCGATGCCAACGCCAACCGCGTGCCGGTGCCGGGCGAAGGCGAGACGCTGCGCAATCATTTTGCCCCGCCCTTTGGCCGGATCGAGGAGTACAAGGTGACGGACGTGGTCACCTGCGCCTACACCTTCACATCGGACGAGCATTTCTTTGTCGAGGAGGATGGCAAGGCCGTCTTCGTCTCCGCCTGCTCCGGCCATGGCTACAAGTTCGGCGCCGTCGTCGGCCAGAAGATTGCGGCGGGCGTTCTCTCTGGTGACGTCAAGACCGCACGCATCTGGCTGGAAGCACGCGACTGAAGCCGGGTCCGGAGGCCTGTCCTCCAGACCCGTTCTGCCGACAGCGCCTCAGCGGCCGGGGCGCAGCATCCGGGCCATCGTATCGTCATTCAGCACGATGCGGTGCCAGACGACGGCCAGCACATGCAGCGCGATCAGCAGCACGAACACCGGCTTCATTGCTTCATGCATCTCGCCTGCGTCATGCACGCCGAGAAACCATGCCAGCAGGCCCGTCAGGGGCATGACAAGCAGCAGGACATAGAACAGCCCGTGCGTGGCCTTCATCAGGCCGAGGGTGATGGCGTTGCCACCAGCGGGCGCCGGCGTGCCCCGGCGCAAGCGCAGCACCAACCGCCACAGCGTCAGGCCGAGAATGACGATGCCAACCCAGACGTGCAGGTTGCCGAAGATGAGGGTTGCGGTCTCCGGGGTGGTGCCGCGATTGAGGGCGCGGCCAAGATCCTTGATCCAGTCGCCGAAGAGGATCTGGAACAGGACAAGCGCGGCGATGACCCAATGCAGTCCGATCTGGGCGGGGCTGTAACCTTGTGTGGCTGGGCGTGACACGGTTTCACTCCTGGCTGTTGGCCGGCTTGTAACCGGCAAGACTGTGCTGCCGACCGGGATCATGCTTGCTTGAAAGAACGATCGGTAGATGCAACTGTCGATGCTATCGAAAGATCAGGCCAAGGCGAGGACCAAGTTGTCGCCAAATGTAACGCCGGCACCTGTTTGTTTGAAGCCGGCTTTGCTTTACTGCCGCTGCGAACCTGTTTTCGGTTGACTGCTCTGCGGCGGCTGCATGGCTGCTCTGCATTCTCGGCGGACAGCAAATCACCTCTTGTCTTTTTTGTGGCAACACGGGCATCGTAGGGGAAAAGAAACACAGCAGGGAGAGACTATGCCGGTTCAGATCAAGCTTCTCACACATCAGACGCTGCAGGATGCCCTTGAGGATCTGGCGCGTCTGCGCATCGAGGTGTTCCGGGCATGGCCTTATCTCTATGACGGAACCATGGACTACGAGACGCGATATCTCGCCCGCTACGCGCAGACGCCAGGTGCAGTGATCGTGGGAGCTTATGACGGGGACCGGCTGGTGGGGGCCGCGACGGGCGAGCCACTGGCCAAGGAAGTCATCCAGTTTCGCGAGCCCTTCGAGGAGCGGGGCTTCGATCTGGACCAGATCTTCTATCTCGCCGAATCCGTGCTTGTGCCCGAATACCGGGGCCAGGGGCTGGGACAGCAGTTCTATGAGGCCCGCGAAGCCCATGCCCGGGCGCTCGGCTTCACCCGGACCTCGTTCTGCGCCGTCTTGCGTCCGAATGACCATCCGGCCCGTCCGCCAGCTTATGTGCCGCTGACCGACTTCTGGCGCAAGCGTGGCTATGCGCCGCTTGAAGGCGCCATCGTCTATTTTCCCTGGAAGGATGTCGGTGAAACGGAAGAAACCGAGAAGCCGATGCAGGTCTGGCTCAAGGATCTCTGATCTCTCTCGGTCCGATCTGACAGGCTGCCTTTCACAGGCTGCCTCTGGCCGGCAGCTAGAGCCTCAGGGCAGGGAGGTGTTCCCGCCCTGAGGACAGTTCGGCTCAGTCCGCCAGTTCGTAGACGATGGTGACGCTGGCGCTCAGTGTTTCCTCGCCGGACAGCATCGGCGGCATGGCTTCGGCAGACATCGCCGCCATGCGGTACATTGGCTGCGGCACGGCCGCGCCGCCTTCGCTCATCGATAGCACCTTGCCGAGCTTCACGCCGGCTGCCGTGGCATAGAGTTCGGCCTTGCGGCGGGCATCGGCAACGGCCGCCTTGCGCGCATCATCCGAACGCTTGTCGGCGTCCGAAACGATGAAGCTGACACCGTTGATGGCGTTGGAGCCGCTCGCCACCATGGCGTCGAGCAACGCGCCGAGCTTGGCCATGTCGCGCACCTTGATGCTGATGCTGTTGCTGACCTGATAGCCATCGATCACCGGCGCCTTGTCGGTCTTGCCGTAGTCCGTGTACTTCGGCTGCACCGAGAAGCCGTTGGTCTGCATATCCTTTTCGGCGACACCGGCTGCCTTGAGCTTTTCCACCACGCCGGCCAGCGCCTTGGAATTGGCAGCCAGCGCCTCGGCGGCCGTTGCAGCCTCACTGATCACGCCACCGGAAATCATCGCCTGGTCGGGGGCAACAATGATGTTGCCGATGCCCTGCACGGTGATGAAGAGATCGTGCTTGGCGTCCTCGGCATGGGCGGCCGTCGTGGCGAAAGCAGCGCTGAGCGCCAGCGGCAGGGCGATCACCATGGCCCGGAGCGGACGGCGGACGGAACGGGTTTGAGGCAAATTCATCGTAAAAAATCCTTATGCTCACGAGGGGCATGAGAACCCTCGCCCCGGAATGCGGCAAGTCAAAGGCGCGTGTGCGCCTTTCCGTCCGTCCCGTCCTTCTCGGCGTCACCCCGGGCGGAGCGTAGCGCAGACCCGGGGCCTACTCGTTCGCAGAGCCTTCGAGATGGGGCACAGTGCCTCAGAACGCAGCGGCACCGCTGGCCTCCAGATAACGAGATGACGAACCTGTCGTCACCGCTCTGCAAGCGAGTAGGCCCCTGTGTATGGAGAGTCTGGCTCGGCGCTGCGCTTGGCCAGGGGTGACATCCGTGGGTTTGTCAAGACCGGCGGACACCGGCCCGCTCACCGCAGGACTGCGTTACGGGCGCACCAGCGCCGTTTCCCCCACGCTGACCTCGCCATGCTGCAGTGGCGGGCCGATGTTGCCATCGGCGGAGAGCAGGATGGCCACCGGCCGGGTCTGCGGGATCTGGGCGCAGATGATGAGGATCACCACCGTCAGCGGCACGCAGAGCACCATGCCCGTGACGCCCCAGATCGCGCCCCAGAAGGCGAGCGACAAGAGGATGACAAGGCTGGACAGGTTGAGGCTCGCCCCCATCAGCCTCGGTTCAACCAGGTTGCCGAGCAGGAACTGGATCAGCCCGAGGCCGATGGAGATGACGAGGAATGGGCCATAGGTCTCGAAGAACACCAGCGCCAGGAGGCTGGGGAAGATGACGCTGATCAGCGAGCCGATGGTCGGAATATAGTTCAGCAGGAAGGCGATGAAGCCGAACAGCGCCGCATAGGGCAGGCCAAGCAGTGTCAGCAGCGTCGTCGTCAGCAGACCTGTGGCGAGACTCACGGCTGTCTTTATCCCGAAGTAATGCAGCACCCGGCGGTTGATCTCGGCGCGGATGGCAAAGGCCGCCTCGGCGCGTTCCGGGGTTTCGAACAGGGCGGCGTATTTGCTGTTGAAGGTCGACTGCTCGATCAGGAGGAACAGCACATAGATGAACACCAGCGAGGCCGAACCGGCCATGGTGGTGATGAAGCTCGCCGCCTGGGTGACCAGCTGCGTCAGCGAGGTCTGCGGGAACAGGTCGCGGGTCTGCAACGGTTCGCGCAGACCCGTCATCTCCGACAGATTGGCAAAGACCTGCTCCAGCCGCGCCTGATAGCCTGGCGTGTCACGGGCAAGCTGGGTGAGGTTGGCAGCGACCAGATCGAACACGAACATGGCGGCGGCAAAGATGATGACCAGCGCAATCAGCAGCGCAGGCAGGGCCGGCAACCGCCAGGGGCCGAGCGGAATGGCGCGCAAGCCGCTCGCCAGCGCATTGATCAGATACCAGACGATCAGCGCCGTCACGAAAGGCAGCAGCAACGCCCGCCCCACCACCAGCAGCCAGCCGACGAGACAGACCAGGACAAGGGCCAGCGTGATATTCAGCAGGGAGTTTCGCATCAGGCGCCTGTGCTTGCAGCTTCAATCTCCCGCCACCCTGCACGGGACGGGCACAGGCTTGCAAGAGGGGCAGGCAACCGTCAGGCCGCGACGGACGGCAAGTCCACATCGCCCAGCCGCGCAAACGCTGCAAGACAGCCACCGCTTTCCGGCCTAGAAACTCCCGCACAGGCCAGCAGCTCGCCTCTTGCCCGAACCGGCAAGCCTGGTGTACCAGAAGGCTCCGCCTTCGGCGCAGGGCCTGTAGCTCAATGGTTAGAGCCGTCCGCTCATAACGGATTGGTTGGGGGTTCGAGTCCCTCCGGGCCCACCATTTTTTCAAAGGGCGCATTGCTTCCAAGTGTTGAACGGTTGGCTTTCTCAATCGAGATCAAGCCCGGATAGGCTGCGGCTGAGACCTTGCGACGTTGACACTGCGACGGACAACAGTGCCAACCTGGGTCCAAAGCTTCACACAATGCTACTTCTCGCGGATCGGGGTCTGCGGCTGGCGAAGGGGACAGCGCCAGCCGGCCGGCGGAGTGGGCTGCGTGTAATCAGCCTTCCCTGTAATAATAGCTGTAGCCGTTGATTGCCGGCGCGCCGCCGAGGTGGGCGTAGAGGACGCGGGCGCCGTCCGGGAAGACGCCCTTGCGGATGAGGTCGATCATCCCTTGCATCGATTTGCCCTCGTAGACCGGATCGGTGATCATCGCCTCGGTGCGGGCGGCGAGGCGAATGGCTTCGTTCGTCTCGTCCGAGGGAACGCCATAGGCGGGGTAGGCGTAATCGTTGTAGATGACGATTTCGTCCTCGCGGATCTCGCGCCCCAGTTCAACCAGTGCGGCAGATGCATCGACGATCTGCCGGACCTGCGCGCGGGTCTGGTCGGGTGTGCCAGAGGCGTCGATGCCGATCACCCGGTCTGCCCGATCCTGTGCGGCGAAGCCGACGATCATGCCGGCCTGCGTCGAGCCCGTCACCACGCAGACGACGATGTAATCGAACTGGAAGCCGAGCGCCTTTTCCTGCTCTGCAACCTCTTCGGCAAAACCGATGTAGCCGAGTGCACCGAACTTGTGGACGCTGGCGCCGGCCGGGATGGCATAGGGAATGCCGCCGGCATCGCGGACGGACTGGATCGCGTTTTCCCAGCTCTGGCGGATGCCGATGTCAAACCCGTCCTCCACCAGCCGGGAGTCTGCGCCCATCAGCCGCGTCATCAGGATATTGCCGACCCTGTCATAGACGGCGTCGTAGTGCGGCACCCATTTTTCCTGAACGACGACGCACTTCATGCCGATCTTTGCCGCGGTGGCGGCGACCATGCGCGTATGGTTTGACTGGACGCCGCCAATGGACACCAGCGTATCGGCGCCGGAGGCAATGGCGTCCGGCACGATGTACTCCAGCTTGCGCAGCTTGTTGCCGCCCATGGCCAGGCCCGAGTTGCAGTCCTCGCGCTTGGCATAGATCTGCACCTTGCCGCCGAGCGCATCGGTCAGGCGCGGCAGATGCTCGATCGGGGTCGGACCGAAGGTCAGCGGGTAGCGGTCGAATTCATCAAGCAGTGACATGGATCAGTCTCCGTGGTTTCAGCCACGAAAAGCCTAGCAAGACCGGCAGAAAATGAGCTTCCATTCTTCGGTCATTTGTGGGTCAAATAGGCGAACGAACAGATGGGTTTGTTACCTCTGGCCTCATCGAGGGCATAGAAAATGAAAGAAACTTCCAAGCACGAGCTGGACCGCATGGACCGCAACATCCTGCGCGCGCTGCAGAAGGATGGCAGGCTTGCGAATGCCGATCTGGCCAAGATGGTCAACGCCAGCCCGGCCACCTGCCATCGGCGGACGCAGCGGTTGTTTGACGAGGGGTATATCGCCTCGGTCCGGGCGCAAATTGCTCCGGCAACCGTCGGACTGGGGGCGCTGGTGATGGTGGGGGTGGTGCTTGACCGCTCGACACCTGAGAGCTTTGCTGAGTTCGAGAAGGCGGTCGGCGCGATGAAAGAGGTGCTGGACTGCAACCTGGTCGCTGGCGATTTTGATTATCTGCTGAAGATCCGCGTGCGCGACATGGCGGGCTTCAACCTATTGCACGGCAAGCAACTGATTGCGTTGCCGGGCGTGCGGCAGATCCGGACCTTCTTTGTGTTGAAGGAAGTCAAGGACAACGCGCCGCTGCCGTTCTGAGATGGCAAGCGGCGCGCTGTGGCAGACAATCAAGGAGGCAGGCGCACCTACCTCCCTGATTGCTCCGCTGGTCTTGCGCAGCCTAGTGGGGGTTAGCCGCGGGCAAAGGCCAGAAGATCCGAATTGATCACTTCCGGGTGTGTCGCGAAGGGGGCGTGCGAGAGACCGGGATAGGTCTTCAGCGTGCCGTTCTGCAGCAGCTTGATCGCCTTGTGGGCGGAGTTCGCGATCGGAACGATCTGGTCATCCTCGCCATGCATCAGCAGCACCGGAATGCTGAGGGCCTTCAGGTCTTCGGTGAAGTCGGTTTCCGAGAAGGCCTTGATGCAGTCGTAGTGCGCCTTGGCGCCGCCCATCATGCCCTGTCTCCACCAGTTCTGGATC
This sequence comes from Pannonibacter sp., assembly GCF_051860505.1. Classification (NCBI taxonomy): domain Bacteria; kingdom Pseudomonadati; phylum Pseudomonadota; class Alphaproteobacteria; order Hyphomicrobiales; family Stappiaceae; genus Pannonibacter; species Pannonibacter sp. The sequence goes on from NZ_JBHYDX010000015.1 coordinate 48,793, forward strand.
TGGCCCTGGCTGACCGTGGCACCTTCGCGGTTGAAGCCGAAGAACGGGCCGCTGGGAATGTCGAGGAAGAACTGCGCCCGGTTGGCGATCAGCGCTGCGCGGAAGCCGTCGAACACCTCGAGCGGGATGCCGTCCGGATTGGCCGGCGACTTGACCATCACCGGGGGAACGGCGCCGATCAGGACCGCCTTGGCGATACGGCCCTTCTCGGCTCGGGCCGCGTAGCGTGCCACTTCGCCGCCGCCGGTGGAATGGCCGATATGGATCGCGTTCTTGAGGTTCAGGGCGCGGGCCAGTTCGACAACGTCATTGGCGTAGGTGTCCATGTCGTTGCCGGTGTCGGTCTGATCGGAGCGGCCATGGCCGCGACGGTCATGGGCAATGACGCGGTAACCCTTGTCCAGGAAGTACAGCATCTGATTGTCCCAGTCGTCGCCGGACAGCGGCCAGCCGTGATGGAAAACCACCGGCTGTGCGTCCTTCGGGCCCCAGTCCTTGTAGAAGATGTTGGTTCCGTCCTGCGTCTTGATCGTAGCCATGGTCAATTCTCCTTGTGCTTGGGCCATCTGGGCCCGGTTCAACATGAGAAGGGCAGCAGCGCCGGCCCCGGTGGAAAGAAGAGTTCGCCGCGTGAGGTCGAAGGTCATTGCGATGCCTTTCTGTTTGGCATGGACAAGCTACGCCGTAGCCCGTACGAAAGGGCGTGGCGGAAACGACAATGATCGGGGCGAAACGGACAATAATGCAGGCGCCAACCCTCGTGGCCGAGATCGGCCTTCTGATCTATCCGGACTGCCAGCTGGCGGCGATCCATGGGCTGACGGACCTGTTCCGGATTGCCGGTGAGTGGACCGGCGAGCCGCCGCGCGCCATCCGTGTGTCGCATTGGCAGGCAAGTGAGGCCGGTGTGGAGCCTGTTTGGGACAGCCATCCCGGCAAGGCGCATCGGCTGAGCCATGTGATTGCCCCGCCAAGCCTGATCAAGCCGGACCGCATGGCGCCCGTGCCCAATGCGGCGCAGTGGATGAAGGAGCAGCACCGGTCCGGGACAACATTGTGTTCGGTCTGTGCCGGCGCGTTCGTCCTGGCCGAGACCGGGCTGATGGATGGCCGCCGCGCCACGACGCACTGGGCTTTCGCGCAGCAGCTGGCGATGAGGTTTCCAAAGGTGCAGCTGGCAGACGAGAACATGGTCGTCGACGAGGGGGACATCATGACGGCCGGAGGCATCCTGGCCTGGGCTGACCTGGGGTTGACGCTGGTGGGGCGGCTGCTGGGCCCGGCAACCATGCTGGCCACGGCCCGGTTCCTGCTGATCGAGCCGCCGCGCAACAGCCAGCGCCCGTTTGCGCAGTTTATTCCAAAGCTCGATCACGGCGATGATGCGATCCGGCAGTGCCAGCACCGGATCCATGCCGAGGCCGCGAGCCTGCAGGGCGTTTCCGATCTGGCCGACGGCATCGGCATGAGCGGGCGGACATTCCTGCGCCGGTTCAGTGCCGCGACCGGCATGACGCCGGTCGAGTACTTGCAACACGTTCGGATCGCCAAGGCGCGCGAGGCGCTGGAGCGGACACTGGTCCCTGTCGACCGCATTGCCTGGGACGTCGGCTATTCCGATCCTGCCGCTTTCCGAAAACTGTTCCAGAAACTCACCGGCCTGCCGCCTGCCGCCTATCGGCAGCAGTTCGGTATTGCGGCGGCGGAGCACTAGGCAAGGGTCTGGCATGGCCTGTCCTTTCAGGCTTTGACTTGTGCGGGGGGCTGTCTTCACGGCGTCCCGGCTGCCGATCCGGTCGGCAACCCGGACACAGGTGCTCAGTTGCGAGCCGCGCCGCGCGCTGCCGCATCGATGGCCGCCGCGACCGCTGCCGGTTGCGTCAGGAACGGAACGTGACTGGCCTTGACCTCGACGATCGACGCGCCGATGCGTTCGGCGGTGTGCCGCAACAGCTTGGGATCAATGGCCTTGTCCTCTGTGGCGATCACGGCCCAGCTGGGCTTGTTGCGCCAGGCGGCTTCGGTCACCTTGGTGCCGAAGATGGCCATGTTGATCGGCACCTGGCTGTCGCGCAGGAACGCGGCATCCGCATCGCTCGTGTCGCCGGCAAAGCCGATCTTGAACTTGTCGAGATTGACGAAACCGAACCCGTCCGCACCGGTTTCAATCACGAATTCCGCTGGCGGCGGGATCTCCTTGAACTGGTCACCTGTGCTCTCGCCGACGTCGGGGGCAAGCGCGGAGACATAGACCAGCCCGGCTACCTTGTCGGCGGTGCCGGCCTGCGTAATGACCGTGCCGCCATAGGAATGACCCACCAGAAGCGTCGGGCCGTCCTGCCGGTCGAGGATCCGGCGGGTTGCGGCGACGTCATCGTCAAGCGAGGTGAGCGGGTTCTGGACGATGCTGACCCGATAGCCGCGCGCGGTCAGGTCGTCATAGACCCCGCGCCAGCCCGAGCCATCGGCAAAGGCGCCGTGAACCAGAACGACATTCCTGACACTCTGATCCGCCGGGAGGGTGCTGTCTGCCAGTGCGGCTGGCATCAGCCATGCGAGTGCAGCGACGGCCGAAACCGTTGTCTTCAAATATCTGATCATTTCTTGCATCCTTGCGATTGGACCTTGATCGGCTTGATCAGCCGGTGCTTGCCCCGCGCCATCCGGACGGCGCGGGAGGCAAGGCTTTGTCGGGATCCAGACAAGGACAGTGTACGGAAAACGCACTGGAGGGTGCTTCCATAATTCAACTGATTGTTTAGAACTGAGAGCCAGTCGAGTTGGATCTTTTGTCACTGACAATCAGTTCTTGGTAGAATTTCGGAAGATTCTTCCATTGCCCCTCAATGGTGCGCTTCTCGTCGTGTTTGGGACGAGACGTGCACCCCAAGTGCGGTGTGCGGCAGTTTCGGGGAGAGAGGGCTGCCAGCTGCGAGGAGCCTGGCCGTGCAAGGCCCGCGTGGCAGGCAAGCCCTTGATGGCGGAGAGAATTGATCCTTGCCGCTTTAATACTTGACTCCGCATCTCATATTTTAATACTCCCTCCCATAACGGTGCAGCGCGGATGGTGCGCGCCGGATTTGCCAGCCCAAAGCAAGCGATCCCTTCCTTGAACCGCAGTCCGGACTGAAATGTCGCGGGCCTTTCGGGAGCCTTTTCATGTCTGTTGCTACAGGGCGCGATGCCCTCTGGCTGGCGAGTGTCGCCGGCCTCGCTCTCCTTTGCGCCGCCTCCGGTGCGTCGCCTGCACTTGCCCAGACAGCCGGTAAACCGGCCGGCAATACGACAAGTCAGGCCGGCACAGGCGCGGCCGCCGCAACGGCCCAGGCGCCGGCCCCGGCCGAGGCTGCCCCGGCCGAGGCCGGTGGCCTCATCACCCAGCTCAGCCGCATCACGCTCTTCGCCGACCGGCAGGAAACCGCCGTGCTGGATGTGCCGGCGCATGTCTCCGTGGTAACGGGCGAGGAGCTGAAGCAACTCGGCATTTCCGACATGCAGCAGCTGACCCGTTATCTGCCCGGCGTCACCGTGCAGCGCCAGACCTCGGCCACCGATCCGTTCAACACCTTCTCCGGCTTCACCATCCGCGGCGTCGGCGGCAACCGGGTGCAGATGCAGGTGGATGGCTCGCGCGTCGCCGAGCGCATCACCGACGGCACCCGCGACTATCTCGACTTCAACTTCGTGCGTCAGGTGGAAGTGGTGCGCGGCCCGGCCTCGGTGCTGTGGGGCGCCGATGCGCTGGGCGGTGTCGTCGCCGTCGAGACCCTGGACCCGGAAGACGTGCTGAAGGGCCGCAAGATGGGCGGCGAGGGCCGCGTTGCCTATGACAGTTTCAACAGCTCGGGCGTTGCTTCGGGCGTGTTCGCGCAGCGCTGGTCTGACACTTTCGCAGTGATGGCGGCGATCTCGCGTCAGGCCAATGAGGAGGCCAAGCTCTCCAACGCCCGTGCCGATGGCGGCATCTACGGCTGCCCGCGTGTGCTCTCCGCCGGCCAGCTGCCCTGCGACAAGCTCGACCCGACCAATGGGGACAGTTATCGTGGCCTGTTCAAATTCGTCTGGACCCCGTCGAACGAGCACCGGCTGGAGGCCTCGGCCGACCTTCTGCGGCGCACGACCGACGTGGACTACACCCGCACGCGCGGCGTCCAGACCAACGGCAATGTCATCACCGGCTATGACCGCGACCTGACCCTGACGCGCAACCGCTTCGCGCTGGAACACAGCTGGACGCCGGACAGTGGCTTCCTCGACGAGCTGAAGACCACCTTCGCCTACACGCCGCACAAATATGACCGCAAGGGCGTCCAGCGCGGCCGCAACAAGGCCGGGCAGGGCTACATCCTGCAGGATTACCTCTCCTACAAGGAGAACTTCTTCGAACTGGACGTGCAGGCGACCAAGTCCTTCGAACTCGGCGCCACGGACCACGAGCTGACCTTCGGCTTTGACGGCGACTATTCCAAGGTCGACTACACCCGCCTTGACCGCACCACAAACCTTGCCACCGGCGCGGTGACGGAAGCGCGGGCGGGCGGCTTCAACTTCGCCAATTCCGACACGCGCCGGGCCGATGTCTATGCCCAGCACAAGATCGGCCTGTTCGACAACAAGCTGGAACTGACGCCGGGCGTGCGTTTTGCCACCTACCGCATCAATCCGCGTCCGAACCCGGATTACAAGGTCGTGCCCGGCTCCGAGCCGCGGGTGCGGGAGGATACGGCGCTGCTGAAGAGCCTCGGCGCGCTCTATCACATCGACGACACCTGGTCGGTCTGGGGCAAGTACGGCGAAGGCTTCAAGATGCCGACGGCGCAGCAGCTCTTCACCTCCGTGCCCGGCGCCGCCTTCGACCAGATCCCGGCGCCGAACCTGAAGCCGGAAAAGGTGCGCAGCCTTGAGGCCGGCGTCCGCGCCCAGATCGAACGCGGCTACCTGTCGATCACCGGCTTCCGCGCCGACTACACCGACTTCATCGAGAGCTTCTACAACCCGCCCGGCACCAATGACTACACCTACCGCAACCTGTCGGAAGTGGCCGTCTGGGGCGTGGAAGTGGAGGGCGCCTATGGCGTAACGGAGGATCTGACCGCCACCGCCAGCGTCGCCTGGCAGAAGGGCACGCAGAAGGCAGCCGCCGGGGCCGCCTCGACGCCGCACACTCTGCCGCCGCTCACCGCCGTGCTCGGCCTCAGCTACGCGCTGCCGCAGTACAACCTGACGCTGGATGCCATGACCCGCATGGCCGCGCCGGTCTACGAGACCTCCTCGCCCACCGGCTTCAAGCCGGGCGGCTATGCGGTGCTCGATGTCTTCGCCTCCTGGCAGGTCACCGAAATGGCAAGCCTCGATCTCGGCGTGAAGAACGTCTTCGACAACCGCTATTTCGAGGCCTCCGCCGCCGGCATGACCACGCGGCCCTCGACGGCGGTTGCCAACCAGAACCCGCTCGAGCTGCAGACCGGCCCCGGCCGGACCTTCCAGGCCTCGTTCAACGTGAAGTTCTGATCCGATGCGTGCTGTTCTTGCTCGCATTTATCGCCTGACGCGGCTTGCCGCGTCAGGACCGGGGGCGCCGGTGGCGCTGGTTCTTTACGCGGTTGTGCTCGGGCTGCAGTTTGCCGCCGTCTGGGTGTCGGTGCAGATCATCAGCTGGTACAGGGCTTTCTATGACGCGCTGGAAAGGCGGGATGCGGCAGAGGCCCTGCTTCAGGTCGGCCATTTTGCCGCGCTGACTGCGGCTGCCGCCGCGTGTTTCCTTGTTGGCGACTGGCTGCGCAAGCGGCTGCAGATGCGCTTGCGTGCGCGGCTGACGGCTCGCATGCAGGATGCCTGGCTTGCCAACAAGGCTTACTGGCATCTGCGCCCCGGCTTTTCGGCGCAGCCGGTCGACAACCCGGACCAGCGCATTGCCGAAGACTGCCGCAAGTTCATCGAGCGTCTGCTCATCGAAACGCTGGACGTGATCTCAAACGCGGTCGCCCTTGTCTCCTATGTGGCGGTGCTGTGGTCAATTTCGGCCGTGCCGCTCAGCTTCCACCTGTTTGGTCTCGACGTGGAAATCCCGCGTTACATGGTCTGGGCCGCCTTCCTCTATGTGGCTGTGTCGAGCCTCCTGACCCATTTGCTGGGTCGGCCGGTCAAGGGGCTGGTGTTCCAGCAGGAGCGCTGCGAGGCGGACTTCCGCCATGCTCTGGTGCAGCTGCGTGAAGGCACGGACGAAATTGCACAGTCCTCCGGCGAGGAGGCCGAGCGCCGCCGCCTTGAGCGCAGGTTCGGCGAGATCTGCCACAATTGGCACCGGCTTATCCGCGCCGAAGTCATCCTCGGCCTGTTCGTTCAGCCCTACAGGCAGTCGGTCTTTCGTATTCCGACATTTCTGGCCCTGCCTGCCTATTTCGCGGGGAACCTGACACTCGGCGGGCTCATGCAGCTGGCGCAGGCCTTCGTCAATACATCGACTTCCTTGAGCTGGTTCATCTTTTCCTACCGGGAGCTGGCGGAATTCGTGGCGGTTTCGGAGCGTCTGGATGATCTTTTGGCGCTGACGCGCAATCCGCAGACGCCTGAGAGCGTGCCGCAGGCGATCACGCGGGGGCCAGCCCCCGGCGGCGGCATGAAGCTGCAAGGTGTGGCGCTCTCCACTCCGCAGGGCAGGCGGCTGGCTCCGGTTCCGGATATGGCGCTGCAACCCGGTCAGAGCCTCTGGGTGGCCGGGCCGTCAGGGGCCGGCAAGAGCACGCTGCTCGCGGCGCTCTCCGGCCTCTGGCCCTTTGGCGAGGGCCGCATCTCCATGCCCGACGGGCCGCGCCTCGTTCTGCCGCAGACCCCGCGTGTCTTCCCCGAAGGTCTCGCTCATGCCGTGACCTATCCACGCGAGCCGGAGGACGTGGGCCGTGACGCCATCGAGGCGGCGCTCCGGGAGACCGGTCTGGGGCACAAGCTCGCCGCGCTGGATCTGCCTGGGCCAGAGGGTTATGCGGGCCTCTCCATGGGCGAGCGCCAGCGCCTTGCCCTGGCTCGGGTCTTCATCCATAGGCCTGCTGTGCTCATTCTAGATGAGGCGACCAGCGCCCTTGATGCCCGCAGCGAGGTGGACCTGCTGGCCAGGGTCAGGGCGGCGCTGCCCGACGCGACGATCATCTGCGCTGCCCACCGCCCGCCCGAAGGCCTCGTGCCCTTCCAGACCCTCGCCCTTGATCCTTCCGCCACCGCCGACCGTCCCGGTCAGCCGGTGCAAGCCCCACTTGCCGGAGCCCTTGCATGACCGATCCCGTCAAACGCCACCGTCTCGACGTCCAGCCGGCCGAAATCTTCCCGCTGCTCCCTGGCCTTGGCCGCATCATGGTCATCGTCCGCAGTGCCGGCAGCCTGCACGAGCGCATCGGCGCCCTCGACAAGGCCGAGATCAGCGACCACAGCGTCACCCTGTCCGGCGCCTGCCACGCGGCCGTCATCGACCTCAATTCCCTCGACAGCGTCCACTACGACACCTCGTCGGTGATGAAGGACAAGGTGCTGCCACGGCTTGATTTCATGACCGCCAGCGGCGAGCCGGGCGTCTCCGTCGTGGGTCTCGAAGGCGCTGATCCCTTTGAGGCGGCACTGCGCCTCTTCGCCCGCATTCCCGCTGTCGCGCCGGAGCGCGCCGCAACTGACGCCACGCCGCCCGAGACCGAAGGGGATCCCGCTGCTCCGCTGCTGGAGGCGCTGGTCGGCGGCGATCCGGTGACGATCCGCTTCGAGACCGCCAGCGTGCGCCAGCAGTGGCAGGGCTGGGTGGAGGCGGTGAAGCCGATGGGCGGCTTTTTCAACATCATGACGCCGGATTTCCACCTGCATCTGAAGGCCGGCACCGTCGCCGCCTGGCACGAAGTGGACGGCTGGCGCCATGCCCTTGACGCCGACGGCAACCGCACAGGCCTTACCATCGGGCCGCTCGCATGAGCGGGGCCGCCCTGATTCCCGGCCAATGGATCCGGCCGTCCGACGGGGCCGTCCTCGCCCATCCCGAGGTGCTCGCCCTTGCTGCCCGCGCCGATGTGGTGCTCCTGGGCGAGCAGCACGACAAGGCGGCGCAGCACCGCTGGCAGCTGCATGTTCTGGCCGGCCTCCTCGCCCATCGCGCCGACATAGTGGTCGGCTTCGAGATGTTTCCGGCGCGGCTTGATCCGGTGCTGGCGCGCTGGGTGGCGGGTGAGCTGACCGAGGCCGATTTTCTCGAACAGGCGGAATGGGGCACGGTCTGGGGCTTCCCGGCCGAGATTTACCTGCCGCTGTTCCGCTTCTGCCGGCAGTTCCGCCTGCCGATGCTGGGGCTCAACTGCCGCCGTGCGCTGGTGACAGAGGTCGGTATCGGTGGCTGGGACGCCATTGCCGACGCCGACCGGGACGGCGTGACGCCCGCGCTGCCGGCGACCCCTGCCTATCGCCGCTTCCTGTTCGAGTTCACCGGCGGCGGCTTGCCGAACCGCAAGGTCACGAGCCCCGACGATCCGGCCTTCGACCGCTTCGTTCGCGCGCAGCAGGTCTGGGACCGCGCCTTCGCCTGCCGCATGGCTGAAGCCCGCGCGGTGAGGGGCGCGCCGCTGGTCGTCGGCATCATCGGCCGGGGTCATCTTGAATTCGGCCATGGCACGCCGGCGCAGCTCGCCGATCTCGGCGTCGCACATGTCACGGTGCTCTTGCCACACACTGCATCCGAGCCCCCGGCACCGGGAATTGCCGATGCGGTCTTCGTCATGGATCCGCTGGACATGTGAGGCCGCGCGCGACGACACACGGAGCCGCACAAGGAGCAGCACAAAAGGCCTGCCATCGTGGCGCATCTGGTCTAGGCTTGGGGCTGGACTGTTTGGGGTTCAAATGCCCGGGGCCTCGCCATGCTGCGGTTTTCTGCCAATCTCGGATTTCTCTTCACCGACCGGCCGCTGCTCAACGCAGTGGCGGCTGCGGCGCGGGCCGGGTTCGATGCAGTGGAGCTGCACTGGCCACACGTCGGCCCCGGAGCCGTCCCGGCAGACGAGCTGAAATCCGCAGCCGCGGAGGCGGGCCTGCCGATCCTCGCGCTCAACACGGCAAGGGGCGACGTTGAGGCGGGCGACTTCGGCCTCTCGGCCCTGGCCGGGCGCGAGAGCGAGGCGCGGGCGGCGATAGACGCCGCGCTGGCCTATGCGTCAGCCTGCGGGGCAAGGGCCGTGCATCTGATGGCTGGCAAGGCGGATGGACCTGAGGCGCAAGCGGTGTTTCTCGCCAACCTTTGCTACGCGCTCACCTCTGCCCGGCCGCACGGCATCCGCATCCTGCTCGAACCGATCAACAGCTTCGATGTGCCCGGCTATTTCGTCTCGACGGCGGACCGGGCCCTGGCCCTGATCGAGGACACGGGCAACGAGGCCCAACTGATGCTGGATTGCTATCATGTCGGACGTATGGGCGGCGATCCGGCAACCGTCCTCGCCGGCTTCTTTCCGAAAATCGCCCATATCCAGATTGCAAGCGTGCCCGATCGCGCCGAACCGGACACAGGCACGCTCGCCTATCCCCCGCTCCTCGAGGGCCTCCAGCGCCTCGGCTACACCGGTTTCATCGGCGCCGAATACCGCCCCCGCATGTCCGGGGCCGGGGGGACCGAAGCCGGCCTTTCCTGGCTTGCGGCGTTTCGGGAGGCGAGCCGGGCATGATGCCTCTTGCCAATGCCACGCTCTGCGGAAAGACTGGGGCGACTGCCGAACGTGATCACATTTTTTGAGCTTGCCGGACGCCAGGGACCAGAATGCTGAAATCTCTCGACCTTCTGACCGCCAATGACAAGCCCGGCGAACATGCAGCCTCCTGGTATGCAGCGACTGCCAGTCATCGCACCAGCTATCCTGCCTTGCGCGGCAATGTGGACGCCGATGTTGTCATCGTCGGTGGCGGCTATACGGGGCTCAGTTCGGCGCTGCATCTGGCGGAGGCCGGCCTGTCGGTGGTGCTGCTGGAGGCGCATCGCATCGGGTGGGGGGCCTCGGGCCGCAATGGCGGGCAGGTGGGCTCCGGTCAACGGCTCGACCAGATCACGCTGGAGGACATGGTCGGCAAGTCCGACGCCCGGCTTTTGTGGGATCTTGCGGAGGACTCCAAGGCCATTGTCCGTGAGTTGATCGGCAAGCATCAGATCGCCTGCGATTACCGGCCCGGTATTCTCTATGCCGATCATCGGCCCGATATCGCCCGTGAACATGCCGACTATGCTGAGCATCTGGCGCGCAACTACGGGTATCATCACATCGAGGTCCTCAGCCGCGAGGCCATTCGTGCCCGGCTTGCCAGCCCGCTGTATCATGGCGGTGCGTTCGACACGGGGGCGGGGCATGTGCATGCGCTCAATCTGGCGCTGGGCATTGGCCTGGCCGCAGAAGCCGCCGGCGCGCGCATCTTTGAAACGTCGACGGTAACAGGCTACAACAACGACAACGGACAGATTACTGTTACGACAGCGGCGGGCCATGTCACAGCCCGCCACCTGGTGCTTGCCTGTAACGGTTATCTCGGCAGGCTGGAGCCGAAGATTACGGCCCGTGTCATGCCGATCAACAACTTCATCATTGTGACCGAGCCGCTGGGAGCCGAGCGGGCCGAGGCCTTGATCCGGGGCGGGGTGGCGGTCGCCGACAGCAAGTTCGTCATCAACTACTTCCGCATGACCCCGGATCACCGGCTGCTGTTTGGCGGCGGCGAGACCTATGGCTATCGCTTCCCCGCCGACATTGCCGAGTTCGTCCGCAAGCCGCTGAAGTCTGTGTTCCCGCAGTTGGCGGATGTCCGGATCGACTACGGCTGGGGTGGCACGCTGGCGATCACGCCCAAGCGCATGCCTTATTTCAACCGGCTGGCGCCCAACATCTTCAACGCCTCCGGTTACTCCGGCCACGGGGTCGCGATGGCCACGCTTGCCGGACGGTTGATCGCAGAGGCGGTCACGGGCAACGCCGGGCGCTTCGAGGTGTTCGAGCGGGTGCGGATCCCGGCCTTTCCCGGCGGGGCGCGCATGCGGTTTCCTTTGCTGTTGCTGGCGATGACCTGGTTCTCCCTGCGCGACCGGCTCGGGTTCTGACATCATGACCGACGAGCCCGGCCTTCCGATCGGCAGTTACTGGGAGGAAAGCGTCGGGCCGGTCGTGCTCGATCCGGAACTGGAGATGCCGAAAGGCGAGGCTCTGGCGGTTGATGTTGCGATTGTTGGTGCGGGCTACACCGGCCTCAACGCGGCGCTTCGGGCGGCGGAGCTTGGCGCCTCCGTCGCCGTGCTCGAGCGGCATCAGGTCGGCTATGGCGCGTCGGGGCGCAATGGCGGCTTCTGCTGCATCGGTGGCTCGAAACGCGCGCCGGAGGATCTTGTTGCCAGCTATGGCGAGCATGAGGCGCAGCGCTTTGTCGGCCTGCAGGTCGAGGCCATTGCCCATGTGGCGCGTCAGCTTGACAAGCACGTCATTTCCGCTGACCAGGCCGGCAGCGGCGAACTTGTCCTGGCGCACAAGCCGTCGGCGCTGACGGCGCTTCGGTCGGAGAGCGCCTTTGTCAATGCCCGCTTCGGCCTTGACACCCAGATGCTGACGCCGGCCGATCTGGCTGCACGCGGCCTGTCGGCTGCAGGCGTTCATGGTGGCATGTTCACTCCGCATGGCTTTGGTCTCAACCCGCTGAAATATGTCCGGGGCCTCGCCCGGGCGCTGCGCGACGCGGATCAGTCGATCTTCGCCAACTCGCCGGTGCTAGACATCGTGCCGGAGGCAGGCCGCTGGCGGGTCGAGACGCCGAAGGGCCGGGTGCTGGCCCGAAGGGTCATCCTGGCCGGCAACGGCTATCTGGATGAGGATCTCCTGCCCTGGCTCGAGGGCCGGCTGCTGCCGGTCTTGTCCAATGTCATGGTCACCCGCGTGCTGACGCCGGAAGAGCGGCTGTCGCAGGGCTGGACCAGTCCGGTGATGAGTTCAGACAGCCGCACGCTCTTGCATTACTTCCGTCTTCTGCCCGATGACCGCATGCTCTTCGGCATGCGTGGCGGCATTTTCGGATCCGTGCGGGAGACGAACCGGCTGCGCCATCTGATCCGGTCCGATTTCGAGACCTTGTTTCCCGCGCTTGCCCATGTGGAGACGACGCATTACTGGTCGGGACGTGTCTGCCTGGCGCTGGATCTCAATCCATATGTTGGCGCTGTGCCCAGCTATCCGGGTGTGTTTGCAGCGCTCGCTTATCACGGCAACGGGGTGGCGATGGGCTCGATGGCGGGAACGCTTGCAGCAGAACTGGCGCTGGACGAGACCCCGCCCTGGCAGGTGCCCCAGATCCTGCGCGGCCCCTTGCGCGCCTTCCCCCTTGCCCCTTTGCGCCGCCACTACCTCCAGGCCGCCTACTGGTGGTACGGGCTGAAGGACTGGCTGGCATGAGCGTGAGGGCCTATTGGGTCTACATGCTCGCCGGGCACAAGAACGGCACCCTTTATACGGGCGTGACGAATGACCTGGCTCGACGTCTCCATGAACATCAGACCGGGCAAGGGTCTCGTTTTACGGCGCGCTATTCGGTCCGGCGGCTGGTCTGGTATGAACAGCACGCGACCGCCGAGCTCCCCATTGCCCGCGAAAAGGCAATCAAGACATGGCCACGGGCCTGGAAAGTCGAACTGATCGAATCGGAAAACCCTGAATGGTTTGATCTGGGGCGTATGCTGAATTCGTGAGGCAGGCAGCGCCGTTAGCCCTCCATCCTTCGTCATGCCATGGCTCGACCACGGCATCCATGCCGTGCCCTCTCCTTGAGCAAGGCATCTCTGCGAGGCTGCGTGGTTATCCTCCGACAGGTTCTCCGTGCCGATAGGGATCGGCATGGATGCCATGATCA